>NZ_JSYE01000031.1:0-50229 GCF_054824025.1 Microbacterium sp. HJ5 | reverse complement strand
GCAGCAGGGCGACGATGATCCAGTTGGCGACGAGCGACGAACCACCCGCCGCGAGGAACGGCGTGGTCAGGCCCGTGAGCGGGATGATGCGGGTGACGCCGCCGACCATGATGAACACCTGCAGCGCGATGGTGAACGACAGGCCGGTCGCGAGGAGCTTGCCGAAGTCGTCCTGGCCGGCCAGTCCGATGCGGATTCCGCGGCTGGTGAAGACCATGTACAGGCAGAGGATCGCGAAGACGCCGACGAGCCCCAGCTCCTCGCCGAGCGCAGGAAGGATGTAGTCGCTCTCCGACACAGGCGTCAGGTACGGCCTGCCCTGACCGAGCCCCGTGCCGATGAGACCGCCCTGCGCGAGGCCGAAGATTCCCTGCACGAGCTGGTAGCTGCCGCCGTTCGCCTCGATGACCTCGGGGTTGAAGGCATCCAGCCAGTTCGTGAAGCGGCCGTTGACGTACGACAGCACCTGCGACGCGATCAGGGCTCCGGCCGCGGCGAGGGTCACGCCGATGAGGACCCAGCTCGTCTTGCCGGTCGCGACGTACAGCATGGCGACGAACATGCCGAAGATCAGCAGGCCGGTGCCGAGGTCGCGCTGCATCACGATGATGCCGAGCGAGATCAGCCAGAGCACGAGCAGCGGGCCGAGTTCGCGCGCGCGCGGCCACGTCATGCCGAGGAACCGCGTGCCGACCGACGTCAGGCTCTCGCGCGTGCGCACGAGGTAGCCGGCGAAGAAGATCGCGAGGGCGATCTTCGCGAGCTCGCCGGGCTGGAAGGAGAAGAAGCCGAGTGAGACCCACACGTCGGCGTTGGCATCGGTGCCGAGCCCCGGGATGATCGGCAGGATGAGCAGCCCGATGCCGACGAAGCCGAAGATGTAGGTGTACCGGAACAGCACCCGGTAGTTGTGCAGCAGCAGCACGACGAGCACCGCACCGACCAGCGCGATCGCGGCCCACGCGAGCTGGCGGGTCGAGAAGGCCTCCCAGCCATGCCGTTCCATCGCGATGTCGATGCGGTAGATCATCGCCAGGCCCAGCCCGGTGAGCAGGGTCGCGATCGGTACGACGAAGGGGTCGGCATCCCTCGCCCGCAGTCGCAGCACGATGTGCAGCGCCACGACGAGGGCGGTCAGGCCGCCGCAGTAGACGAGGAACGTCCAGTCGATCGCGCCCACGGCGCCGAGCTGCACGAGGGCGACAGCGGAGCCGTTGATCGCGAACGCGAAGACCAGCAGCGCGAGCTCGCGGTTGCGCTGGGTCTGCGGCACGCGGATCCGGCGGAGGGCCCGCACGACGGCGGTGTCGGTGGAGACCGCCTCGGTCGCCGTGCTCGTCGAGCCGCTCATGAGCCTCCTCCCGCCGTCTCGCTGATCGTCTGCACGATACGTCGGGCGTCTGAGAGGGAGCTCGCCGAGATTGTCTGAACGACGGTGACGCGCGCGAACTCCGACAGCGAGTCGAGGGGGATCTCGGTGTCTTCGTACGGCGTGGACAGCGAGATCGGGCCGATGCCCTGCTGCACGCCCTGGAAGATCACCACGGTGTCGTCGTCGGCGCCGACGAAGTAGCGCGTCTGCGTCCACTGGTAGCCGATCCACAGCGCTCCCGCGATGAGCGCGAGGACGAGGGCGAGACCGACGATCCAGCCGATGCGCCGACGCCGAACCCGGCGCTTGTCCTCCTCGATGAGCTCCTCGAGGAACTCCGCCGCCGGCTCGAAGTGCGTCGGCTCATTGGCCGCCTGCCGGTTGGGGTGGAGCCAGCTCGTGCGTCCGGGACGCGCCGCGGGCACGCCGAGTCCCACCGGGTTCGACGCGGAGCCGACGACCGTGGGCGTGCCCGAGAAGAGCGGATGCTGCCCCCCGACGTCGACGATCACGATGGTGACGTTGTCCGGCGCGCCGCCGTCGAGCGCCTGCTTCAGCAGGTTGTCGGCCGTGCGGCCCGGGGCGAGTCCGAGGGCGAGGGCCTTGGACGTGTGGGGATCGTCGACCACGCCCGACAGTCCGTCGGAGCACAGCAGCCAGCGGTCGCCGGGCTGGGTCGGCATGATGAACGTGTCGAGCTCGGGGTCGGGATCCATGTCCCCGAGCACGCGCATGAGCACCGAGCGACGCGGGTGATAGCGCGCCTCCTCGGGCGTGATGCGCCCCGAGTCGACCAGCCGCTGCACGAACGTGTGGTCCGTCGTGATCTGGGTGAGCGCGCCCTCGCGGAACAGATAGATGCGCGAGTCGCCGATATGGGCGATGACGGCGTAGTCGTCGACCATGACGAGCGCGCTCACGGTCGTGCCCATTCCGGCGAGTTCCGGGCGCACGTTGACCGTGTCGATCAGCTCGGTCGCGGCATCCGCTATCGCATCGCGCAGTTCGCGCTCGGCCTCGGCCGTCGACGCGAACGGGCGATCGAGGCTCTCGAGTCGCGCGATGGCGAGGCTCGAGGCGACGTCGCCGCCCGCGTGCCCGCCCATGCCGTCGGCGACGACGAACAGATTCGAACCGGCGTAGCCGGAGTCCTGATTGTTCGACCGCACCTTGCCGGTGTGGGAGATGGCGGCACTCGAGCCCTGGAAGACCATGGGTGTGGGGACCGCCGCTTACTTCCGCAGCTCGAACGTCGTCGCGCCGACCTTGATCGGGGCGCCGATCGTCACGGGCACCGGTGCGCTCACGCGCACGCCGTCGTGCCAGGTGCCGTTCGTCGAGTCGAGGTCCTGGATCATCCACTGGTCGCCCCACAGCACGAGACGCGCGTGGTGGCTCGAGGTGTAGTCGTCGCGGATGACCAGCGCCGACTCGCTCGAGCGCCCGATCGTGAGCGGCTCGTTGCCGAGCGGCAGCTCGATGCCGGCCTTGGGACCGCTCGTGATCACGATGCGCGACACCGACGACGCGGTCGCCGGTCCGCCCTTCGGGCCTGCGGCGGGCGCCGCTGCCGGCGCGACGGGAGCGGTGGCCCCGCCGGGGCGGGATGCCGCGGCCGCGGGGACTCCGGCGGCGGCGGGCTCGGGCATCTTGCGGACCTTCACGCCGAAGAGGTCGGCGCGCAGCGAGTAGATGACCGCGAACACGAAGGCCCACAGCAGCACCAGGAAGCCGATGCGCAGCAGGAGGAGCGTCAGTTCACTCACGGCAGGGGACCTCCGTCGCGCAGGTTGTACGCACGGGTCGCGTCGTCGGGGCTCATCGTGGGCTTCGGCGGCGGGGCGGCCTGCGCGACGACGTGGAACACGATGTCGGTCCGGCCGATCGTGACGGTCGAGTCCGGCGGCAGCGCGGCCTCGGTCACCTTGTTCCCGTTGAGCAGCGTTCCGTTGGTCGACTTGAGGTCGCGGACCATCGCGCGCTCGCCGTCCCACAGGATCTCGACGTGCTTGCGGCTGGTGCCGGCGTCGGCGATCGTGATGTCGGCGTCGCTGCCGCGGCCGATGACCGTGCGGCCCTTGACGAGCGGATGCCTCTTCCCCGCGATGTCGACGACACCGCGCCACGACACCCGGCCGCCCTGCGCGGTCGACGACTCCACCCGCAGCGTGCCGGTCGAGATCTGCTCGTCGCGCTGCAGGGCGATGGAGACGGGACCGGCGAACGAGTAGCCCTGCGCCTTGGCGTGCTTGTGCACGAGGGTGTCGAGCTCGTGCACGAGGGCATCGCCGAGTGCCGACATCTTCTCGTCGTCGGCGGCAGCGAGGTGCACCGTGAAGGTGTTGGGCGCGAGGATGCGGTCGCGGCTCACCACGGCGGCCTTCTTGTCGAGTTCGCTCCGCAGTGCGGAGGCGATCTCGACGGGCTGGATGCCGCTGCGGAAGGTCTTGGCGAACGCGCTGTTCACTGCGCGCTCCAGACCTTTCTCGAAGCTGTCAAGTAGTCCCACGGGGCTCCTCGGACGGGGGGTGCCGGTTGGTACATGCTAGTTGCACAGTCTGGAATGCCCGTGAACCGATCGCCGGGATGGCCCCGAGTCACCGTTTCTCGGAGGATCCTCCATCCTTCGGAGGATTCCGCCGGAATGTTCCGAAGTACCGGCGATCCTCCGAGTTCGGGAGCCGCGTCGCTGCGTGATATCCTCGGGAAGTTGAGTTTCGCGGTGTCTCCGGATGCCGCGGCTCGCGCGAGTGGCGGAATAGGCAGACGCGCTGGCTTCAGGTGCCAGTGCCCGAAAGGGCGTGGGGGTTCAACTCCCCCCTCGCGCACACACGAGAAAGGCCCCCGGTTCCCGGGGGCCTTTCCCGTTCCGGGTCGCGGCGGCCGGTACCGTATGAGCGTGCGGGCGATGATCGTGATGACGGGGCGTCTGCTCGCCGCGCACTGGCCGGCGCTGGTCGCGTGGTACCTCGCGGGCACGCTCGGTCGCTACCTCGGCATCGAGCTCGCGGGCTTCGTGGGCGGATACTCGGCGCTCGGCGGCATGCTGCTGCTCCCGCTGCCGATCCTGGCGAAGCTCATCAGCGTGGTGGCGATGTTCCTCGTCCTGCGCGACGGCATGGTTCGCCTCGGGGCGATCGCGCCGCCGCCCGCCGACCGCGACGAACGGCTGCGGAGCTTCCGCGACGCGCTGCTGTCGTCGGTGCTGCCCTTCATCGCGGTGTACGCGCTGCTGGGGTTCCTCGTCGAGGACGTCGCGGCGTACCTCGACGCCGCGCTCGCGGTGCAGTCCGGACGCGAGTTCGCGGGCCTCGCCGAGTCGGTCGAGACCGGCGTCACCGTCGCCGTCGACACCTCGGGGGCGGTGACCGAGCTCGCCTGGGAGCCCTGGACGATCGCCGTGATCGTCCTCGCGTTCGCGGGCCGCTGGGCCTGGAAGCGCTGGCAGATGAGGCTGCCCCGCTGGACGGCCCTCGTCGCGACCTATCTCGAGGCACTGTGGATCTTCCTCGCCGCCTACTTCATCGGCGAGGCGCTGGATCAGGTGACCGGCTGGATCGAGTCGAGGCAGGCGATGGCGTGGCTCGCGGATGCGCGCGCCTGGATCGGCGGCTGGTTCGCGCCACTGGGATGGGCGTGGGATGCCGTGGGCTGGGTGCTCGGCGAGGTCGGCGCCCTCATCCTCGTGCCCCTCGCGTGGCTCACCATCGCCGGCGTCATCTACGGCCAGGCCGTCTCGCCGGAGGGCGTGCAATGGCGCGGACGGCTCGTCGAGGAGGCCCGCGCCCGGTACGGCTCGGTGCCGCAGCGTGTGCGACGGCGGCTGGGTGACATCGGCTCGGGCGTCGGATCGCGATTCCGCCCGGTGTGGCGCGCGATCGTGCTGATGTGGCGCAGCGGCCCGATTCTCATCGGCGGATACGTCCTGCTCTACGCCATCGTGATGTTCGCCGAGCAGTGGCTGCGCATCGGACTCATCCGGCTCGTCGGGCCCCACGACTTCTGGACGTTCTGGCTCGTCGCCGGCACGCCCCTGCTGCTGCTCGTGCCGCTCGTGATCGAGCCGGTGCGCACCGCCGTGATCGCCAGTGCGTACGACGCCACGATCGGCGCCCTCATCGGCGCGCCGGCCGCGCCGTCAGGGCGCGACGACGAGTCGGACGAACCCGGGCAGCTCGTCGCCGACCTGGATGTCGACGCCGAAGGGCCCCTCCGCGTCGTCGGGGAGCAGGAATGGCAGCGAGAGGGTGAACGACCCGGTCGACTCTGAGTCGCAGAAGGTGTCGAGCTCGTAGTCCCAGTCGACGTGGCTCGTCGCGTCGTTCCACTGGCGGCCCTCGCCCGACAGTTCCCGCAGCGTCGGGCGGAGGCATCCGATTCCGTCCGCGTCCGGCGCGACGGGAACCTCGACGACGACGAGCCGGGTGCCGGAGGGAACGTCATCGTCGGAGCCGGGAGAGGCGAACGCGGCCGTCGCGGGGCCCCAGGTGGCACCGGCGTAGGCGATCTCCTGGCCCGGCTGCGCGGTCGTGGCGAACACCGGCTGGGCCTGATTCCGCGCCCACCATTCGTTCCCCGCGATGACGGCGCCGGTCACCGGCAGCAGCACGGCGACGGCGACCAGCGCGACCGCGTTCCGCCGCCACCAGCCGCGGGTCATGAGGCCCATCCGTCGGGGAGCAGCTCGACGTCGGCGTCCCGCGCGAGGGCCGCCAGATCGAGGGGCACCTCCACGATCGAGTCGAGCCGGGTCTCGTCGTCCATCGCCAGGTGCAGCACCCCCGTGCGTTCGGAGAGGTTCTCGGGAAGCTCGAACGCGATGCTCCCGCTTCGCGCGATCCCGACGGAGAGCGCCGACTCGAAGAGCGAGTCCGGCCGCTCGCTCGCCCGATAGGTGACCCCGTCGACCACGAAGACGGCATGCTCCAGGCGCGCGCCCGTCTCCTCGCCGCGAGCCGAGGCTTCGAGGTCGATCACGAGCCATGTCCCGTCGGCCTGCCAGCCGCTCGCCACGGCACGATCCCCGATCCGCGCATCGGTGACCGTGACCTCGAACGTGCGCCCCGACGCGGTCTCTCCGACAGCGGCCGGGACCACGAACGGCCGCTGCGCGTCATCGTCTGCAGGGGTGAGCTGCACCACGCCCCAGGCCGCCACGAGCAGCGCGACGCCGATAGTCCAGACGAGCCACCGCCTCATTCCTCGGCTCCCGAAGCGTCGGAGCCGGCTCCGACATCCGTCAGATCGACCGTGAGGACGGCGGCATCGACCGGGTCCTGCCAGGACTGCCCATACGTGATCAGCTGCCCGGTGTAGAGGCTGAAGTCGCGTAACTCGACGTGCAGCTCATCCCCCTCGGCGAACCTCTCGGCGTCGACCGCCCACGTGAGCACGAGCTGCGCAGGCACGCCCGGCTGGAGGTACGGGTTGATCGTGGTGTCGTCGAAGCGGGCGATGGACTCGGCCGGAGCATCGCCCAGTTCGGCGATCCGCACCGATCCCATGACGCCCTGCGTGCCGTTCGCATTGCTGGATGCCTGCGCCTCGGTCCAGACGTTCTCGGCCGTGAGCACGACCGCGAGCACACGCTGATCCGAGTCCTCCTCGAGGAAGATGCCGGCCTCCGGAAGCTCGTCGATGAGCACGGCCCTCTCGATCGTGAGGGCGAACTGGGCGTTCTCGTGGGTGTCCCCCGCCTCGAGTTCGCTGATCGGCAGCGCGGCGGTGGCGTCGAGTCCGCCGAACGCGGCCGTCACGCCGAGGAACGCCACCGTGAGGATTCCCGCGAACCACGCGGTCGGCACGCGGTCCGAGATGCGCGCCAGCCGGCGCGCCCCGCTCGCCGGTTCGACAGGGGCCTGATCTCCGCCGACTTCCGGGGGAACGGGCGGGACGGTCACGAGCCACATCCTATGGCGGCGAATCGGCCCTGGCCGGACACACGCGACCTCGGCGGGCGGGTGCCGCCGCGAGCGGCTGCTCGTCGGGCCCTACTCCAGCATCGGCACGAGGGTGAAGACGATCTCCTCGACCTCGCGGCGCACACCCGGCGCGTAGTCGACGTTGCGCGACACCTCGGTGAAGCCCACCTTCGTGAGGACGGCGATCGAGCCGGCGTTGTGGGCGGCCGCACGAGCGAACAGCGGCCGGACGGCTTCACGCTAGACGAGGTGGCGGAGCGCCTCGGTGGCGACGCCGCGGCCGAGCGCGTGGCGCGCGATCCAGAAGCTCACCTCGCGATCGCCGTCGATCGTGAAGGCCGCCGCCGTCCCCGCGAAGCCGCCGTTCTCGGTCACCACCTGCACCAGGACGTCGGGGTTGCCGCGCTGGCGAGCGATCCACGCGTCGAAGGCGGCGCGGTCGTCGGGGTCTTCCGCGGTGAACGCCGCCATCGCCACCGCGTCGGGGTCGCGCATCATCTCGAAGATGGCGTCGAGGTCGTCGTCGTCGAGGTCGCGCAGCTCGATGTGGTTCACACGCCCACCGTAGCGAGCGCCTCTGACTCAGGAGAGACCGTGCAGCTCGCGCAGCAGCGCCTCGGCGCGTGCGCCGTCGCGCCGGATCATGGCATCGCGGAAGTCCTCGTACGCCGACGAGCGCCCGACCGGGCACTCGATCAACGGACGCCATGTCGAGATGTTGCGCCGGATCGCGAGCTCGGCCTCGCGCATGAACCGCAGGATGGCGACGTTGCCGGTGGCGCGCGTCAGCTTGGCGAAGAAGAGGTGGCTCGCGCGCAGGAGTTCGGCGTAGTCATCGGCGCGGGATGCTGCGATCACGTGGTCCAGCTCGGCGATGACGTCGTCCAGCTCGTCGTCGGCCCCGTGCGCGATCGCCATGCGGGCGGCGTTGCCCATCAGATAGGCGACGAATTCGAGCGTGTCGGCCTGGGCCTTGGTGTTGGGCACCGACACCCGCGTGTAGCGGTGCGGCGACACCTCGACGAGTCCGACCCGTTCCAGCCGCTGCAGCGCCTCGCGCACCGGGGTGCGCGAGACGCCCAGCCACTCGGCCAGGTCGTGGTCGCGCAGACGCTCCCCCGGAGCGAGACTGCCGTCGAGGATCGCCTCGCCCAGGCGCGTGTAGACCTCGTCACCGAGGACGGTGCCGCGAGGGACCAGAGGGGCGAGGGGGACGGTCATGAGTGCGACCAGTGTACGACTGCCGATTCAGGCGCATGAACATTTCCTGGGGGTCACCACTCCCCACGCCGGCCTCGCCGCGACGCCGATATATCGGTACCATGAGCCTGTCACGCTTCGGCGTGGCCTATCCGGGGGGATCCGTCGACGCCCGGGCTTCGAGCACTGCTCAGCCCGGGCGTCCGATGGGCCGGCGGGTTGCGGCATCCGCTGTCTGCAACGTTTGTGTCACACCCTGTGAAACCCGTGTCGCGGTGCGCCCCATACACCATTACGTTGGTTGTGACTCGTGGCATGAGCGCGGGCACCCCCAAAGAACGGCAAGTAATGAGCACGCAGGGCACCGTCAAGTGGTTCAACTCGGAGAAGGGCTTCGGCTTCATCGCTCCCGACGAGGGCGGCGCAGACGTCTTCGCGCACTACACCGCCATCGCGGCGAGCGGCTACCGCTCCCTCGAGGAGAACCAGCGGGTCGAGTTCGAGATCGCCCAGGGCCCCAAGGGCCTGCAGGCGGAGAACATCCGCCCCATCTGAGCCTCGGGCCTTCGGGCCCGCATCAGCGGAGCTGCGCCGCGGCATCTCCTTCGCCCAGCGTCGGGCAGGTGCCGCGGCTCAGTCGCGCCCGGCTTCGGCCGGGCGCTTTCGCGTTTCCCGGGGCCGGCCGAACCGCAGGCGACAATCTCCGTCAGTCGCGGTCGCCGCGCACGAGCTCGAGCCCCGCGCCCGCGAACTGGCGCAGCGTCGCGTCGGGGAGGAAGGCGCGCGTGAGGGCGGCGCCGATGCGCGTCAGGTCGCTCTCGTCGCGGAAGAGCAGGTACATCGTCTCGTAGCGCGGGTGGAACTTGCTCTTGAACCGGTGCAGGGACTGGAACCCGTAGACGGGCTCGAGCATGCCGGCCAGTCGATCCGACAGCGAGGCGATGGCACCGGCATCCGGCGGATATTCGTGAGCCAGCGGCGCGCCCGACAGCGACATGATCTTGGCGCCCTCCTGTGAGAACAGCTGCGCAGACGAGCCGATCAGGAACTCCATCACCGGCCCGAACCCGTCGTCGCGCCGGCGCATGAGGTCGAGGGTCCAGCCGCGCACCGCGCCGCCGCCGCCGTACACCGGCAGCCAGGAGAGGAAACCGTCGACGTCGCCGCGCGGCGAGACCGCCAGGGCCAGCCGCACCTCAGGGTCCTCGGCCTGGTCGAGCGTTCCGAGGGTGAAGCCCATCTCGGGCAGCCCCTTGTCGCCGACCCACATCTCCGAGATGGCGCGCAGCTGCTGGCGAATGCCCCACGGCTCGTCCCGCAGCCGGGTCATCCGGAACGTCATCTCCTCGCGCCCTGCGCGATTGAGCGATGTGCGCACCGCGTTCCAGCGCTTGCCGGTGAACGCGAGCCCGGGCAGATCGACGATGGTGTCGTCGGCGACGACGAGACTGCGCCACCCCGCGGGGACCGCCGACCGCGTCGCCTCACTCGAACTGAAGAAGCACGGCACGAGCCCGGCATGCTCGGCGGAGCGGATGAACTCGATGACGGATGCCGCGCGCGACGCCTCCGGACCGAGCGGGTCGGCCAGCACGACGGCCGCGCCCGCACGCCGCTGGTAGGTCACGATGCCGTCGCCGGTGCGGGCGTAGCTGTTGCCCTCCCACGTCGTCATCCACGACAGGGTTCCTCCGCCGTGTGCGCGCAGCGCGGCGCGCGCGTCGTCGGCGGTCGGGACCGGCGACCCGCCGATCCGGCTGCGCCGCCGCGCCCGGAACGCCCGGCGCACCCAGACGAGGTAGACGAGGAGCAGCAGCCACATCGCCGACTGTGCGATGGCGACGTTGAAGTCGCCGAACCGGTCGTCGAGGCGCTCCGGGCCGAGCACGAAGGCGAGCACCACGAGGAGCACGCCGGTGAGGACGTTGACGGAGGCGAGCACGAGAGTCCAGACCCACGCCCAGCGGCGCCCGCGACGCAGGCCGTTCGCGAGGAGCGCGATCACGACGACGTCGACCGCGATGTCGAGGAACGATCCTCCGGTCGCCGCGGTGTGCCCGAACGGCCCGTCGGTGGGAACGAGCAGTGTCAGGATCTCGACCGCGAGGATCGCCAGCGCCGCGACGAAGGCGATGAGCCTCTGCTCGCGCACCGTCGTGCGCTGGATGCGCAGCGATCGGTCGACGAACAGCACGAGCAGCACCGCGAACGCGTGCTCGAGGTCGGCGAGCGAACCCCAGAAGAACAGCGTGACGAAGCTGAAGCCGAGCAGGAACAACCATCCGCGCACGCGCCACGGAGAGGCGAGCAGGCCGACGGCGGCCGCGATGCCGGCCAGGGTTCCGCCCGACGGTCCGACGTCGAGCACGGCGGCCTCGGCCTGCGCCCACGGCCAGGGCAGCGCGGAGGCCGCCCACAGGAAGAGCGCGCTCGCGAAGATCGCGAAGAGCTGCCCCACGCCGAAATAGCCGAGCGCGCTGAGCGATCCGCGCCGGTGCTCGAGGTAGGCGAGCCCGGCGAAGCTCGGGATCACGAACGCGTAGACGATCGGGTGGTCGACGAAGAACGTGCCGGTCACCGGCGTCCACCACCGGCCCTCCGCCAGCGCCGGCAGCCCGTACGCGACGCTCCCGAAGAGCGGGTCCTCGGAGAAGGGGCTCCACAGGCCGCCCCAGATCACGCCGACCGCCAGCAGCACCGCGATCAGCGAGAGCGTCACCGGGATCCGTGCGATCACGGACGCGAGGGCGTGGCGCGATCGCTTCCCGGCGTCGGTCATGGCTTCACGATAGCGACGCCGCGCGCGTCACGGCCGGCCGAGGCGGTCGTAGTCGGCAAGCGCCATCGCATCCTCGGCGTGACGCAGCGCGCGGCGCGCGGCGTCGAGCGCGGCCACCGGATCGCCCGCCTGCCGCGCCTGCGCGAGCTCGTGCTGGGCCGACAGCATCCGGGAGCGGGCGTCCGCGCTGGCGCGCGAATGGGCGACGGATGCCTCGGCCTGCGCGATCGCGCCGCGGGCTGCCGCGAGCGTCCCCGGCAGGGCGGTGCGGGCACCGCGGAGGCGCTGCTGCGCGGTGCGCGCGTCGCCGAGTGCGAGGTCGAGCCGGCTGCGCAGGCGTGCGATGCGGTCGACGGTGCGGGATGGTCGGCGTGCGGCATCCGCTTCGATCGCCGTCAGTTCGGCGTCGATGGCGCGCAGCTCCGCTCCGAGCTTCTCGGCGTCTGCGGGGTCGAGGTGCTCGCGGGTCACGTGCGCCTGATGGAGTGCGACGCGCGCGGCGTCGACCTCGCCGGGCACCGCCTGCGCGGCCTGCAGCACGAGCCGGTGAGCCTCCTCGAGGATGCGCGCGTCGGCCTCCGCCTGCCGCAGCGACCGCTCGGCGCCGCCGAGCTCGGCGAGCACGCTGCGCGTGGGGTCCTGCGCGTGGGCTGCGGCGGCGTCGAGGCGGCGGGCGGCCTCGTCGGCCTCGTGGAGTGCATCGCGGGCGGCGCGCGCGGCATCCTGCCACTCGTCCTCGTCGAACCGGGCGGCGAGCTCCGACACGAGCGCGGCCGGATCGCCCATGGACGCCCGCAGACCGGCGAGACGCTCGCGGGCAGCGGCGATCTGGCCGGCCGCCGAGATGTTGGCCTGCACCCACGCGGCGTGCTCGGAGCGGGCCGCGGCGATCGTTCGCAGCGCCTCGGCGGAGCGCTTGTCGATGCGGGCGGCGAGGCGCCGGATCTCGTCCGGGGCCACGCCCGGCTCGCTGATGGCACGGTACTCGTCGAACGACTGGTCGCGCACATGCTGGCCGTTCAGGCGCGCGCGCCGCAGCGACGCGGGGGCGCCGCCGCCGTAGAGCGCGCCCGACAGCCCCACCTCGAGGTCGAGTTCGGCCACCTCGTCGTCGAGCCGCACGAGCGTCGCGCCCGCGCGGGCCCGATCCTGCTCGGCCGCGGCCCGGGCACGAGGAGACCGGCGGGCGCGGCGTGCGGCCCACACCACCACGGCGACGAGGATCGCCGTGACGCCGAACACGATCAGCGCGGGCACGAGCCACGCGAGGACCGCCCCGACGATCTCAGCCATCGAGGTCCTCGAAGAGCAGCAGGCGGCGCAGCTGCGCGACGTCGTCGACGGCGGCCTGCGCGCCGTCCGCCTCGTGCGGCCAGCTGAAGCCCCAGCGCACGAAGATCACCGGAACCCCGTGGGCGGCGCCCCCCTCGACATCGTGGTGCCGGTCGCCGATGAGCACGGGACGGCTGGTGTCTACGCCGGCCGCGCGCAGCCGGCGCAGAGCCTCGGCGACGATGTCGGCCTTGGCGCTCAGGGTCTTCTCGTCGGGCGTCGCGCCGGCGATCGCGGTGAGCGAGGTCGACAGGTCGAAGTGGTCCATGAGGGCGACGACCTGGATCTCGGGCTTCGAGCTGGCGGTCGCCTGCGGGATCCCGCAGGCAGCCACGTCGCGGATCAGCTCGGCGACGCCGTCGAAGAGCTTCGCCCCCGTGGTGTAGCCGTCGGCCTTGCCGAGCACGCGGTAGAAGGCGACCGCTTCGGTGGACTCCTCCGGCGTCATGCCGACGTTGACCTGGAACGAGTCGTACATCGGCGGCCCGATCCAGTGCACCAGCTCGGCGCGGGTGGGCGGGCGCTTGCCGAAGTGCTCGAGGGTGATCGTCAGGCGGCGGAGGATGCCGTCGGAGGCGTCGACGATCGTGCCGTCGACGTCCCACAGCACACAGGTCCAGGGAGATCGGGTCGGCATGGGTCCAGCCTATGGGTGGGGACGAGGTGCGTCGGTCGGGTCCCGATACGGTGCTGGCGCGCCTCCTCGACCGGCGGGGACTTGAGGCTGCATCAGAACAACCGGGGGGCGCCGGACTCGATGCCCTTCATGCCCTCGTAGTCGAGCGTGACGCAGCGGATGCCGCGGTCGGCGGCGAGCACCTTCGCCTGCGGCTTGATCTCCTGAGCGGCGAAGACGCCGGTCACGGGCGCGAGGTGCGGATCGCGGCCGAGCAGCTCGAGGTAGCGCGTGAGCTGCTCCACGCCGTCGATGTCTCCGCGGCGCTTCACCTCGACGGCGATCGTGCCGCCCGCAGGATCGCGCAGCAGCAGGTCGACCGGGCCGATGGCCGTCGGGAACTCGCGCCGCACGAGCGTGAGGTTGTCGCCGATCACATCGACCTGCTCGGCGAGGAGGCGCTGCAGGTCGGCCTCGACGCCGTCCTTCTGGAGGCCGGGGTCGATGCCGAGCTCGTGCGACGAGTCGTGGAGCACCTCGTAGATGCGCACGAGGAGGGCGTCGCCGGTCTTGGCGTGCGTCACGCGCCAGTGCTCCACGACACCGGCGGCGACGGAGTCGGCATCCGGCTCCTCCACCTCGAGCCGGCAGGGCGGGCTCATCCAGTTGAGGGGCTTGTACGAGCCGCCGTCGGAGTGCACGAGCAGGCTGCCGTCGCCCTTGTGCACGAGCAGGCGCGTCGCGAGCGGGAGATGCGCGGTCAGCCGACCGGTGTAGTCGACGGAGCAGCGGGCGATGACGAGACGCACCCGACGAGCCTAGCCCCGCCGCCGGTGTCAGTGACGCGCGTGCCCGGCGCCGACCGTCGAGCCGGCGATCGGCTTGGCGGCGGGTGAGGCGATGCCGGATGCCACGGCCAGCGCGACGAGGATGTACAGCGTGTTCAGCAGTCCGATCTGCTCGCTGATGAAGCCCAGGATCGGCGGGCCGCACAGGAACGAGATGTAGCCGATCGTGGCCGCTGCGCTCACGCGCGCCGCCGCCTTCGCCGGGTCGTCGGCCGCAGCCGACATGCCGAGCGGGAATCCGAGCGAGACACCCGCGCCCCACAGTGCCGCGGCCACGAAGACGAGCGGGATGGTGGGCGCGAGGATGAAGAGCAGCAGTCCGCCCGCGGCGAGCACGGACAGCACGCGCAGCGTGTTCACCCGGCCGAAGCGATCGACCAGCGGGCCGCCGAAGATGCGGACGACGGTCATGCTGACCGAGAAGACGGTGAGTCCGAGGGCGCCCACGGCGGGGGTGGCACCGTGGCCTTCGACCATTCCGAGGGCGAGCCAGTCGTTCGCGCCGCCCTCGGCGAACGCCATGCCGAGCATGATCACGCCGAGCGCGTAGGTTCGCGGCTCGCGCCACGCCTCGAGCGACGTGTGCAGGCGGTCGCGCCAGTGCGGCTTGTCGGTCTCGGCCTCGGTGTCGCCGGTCAGCTCGCGGGCGGGCACGTTCGCGAACGATGCGAATGCGATCACCAGGATCACGACCGACATGACGGCGGTGTGCACCAGCACGTTGATGTGCTGCGCGGCGGCGAAGGCGCCGATGCCGGCGCCGATCACCGTGCCGAAGCTGAAGAAGGCGTGGAACAGCGGGAGGATCGTCTTGCCGCCCTGCTTCTCGATCGCCGCGCCCTCGACGTTCATCATCACGTCGACGGCGCCGTTGCCGAGGCCGAAGAGGACGAGGCCCCCGACGACGAACACGAAGCTCTGCGCGACGTCGGTGCCGACGCCGATGAGGAGCACGCCGGCCGCGAAGACGATCATCGCGACGAGCATGCCCTTGCGCGCGCCGAACCGGGCGAGCACCGGGGTCGCCAGGGAGAGACCGACGATCGAGGCGATGCCGGCGCCGAGCAGCATGAGGCCGATCTGGATGTTGTCGACGCCGAGCGTCTCCTTGATCGTCGGCACCCGCGAGGCCCACGTGGCGATACTCAGGCCGCTCGCGAGGAAGATCGCGAAGACGGCCGTGCGCCAGCGCACTTACTGGGAGCGGGTGAGGACGAGTTCCATGGCAGACACTGTAGCGAATCGATTCGACCGGTGTCGAATCGATTCGACGGGCCGACTTCCCACGCGCTACCATCGTTGCGACATGAGCACACGCCGGGCAACCATCTCCGACGTCGCGCGCGAGGCGGGCGTCTCGCCGTCGACGGCGTCGGTCGTCTTCAGCGGCAAGACCCCAGTGTCCGACGCGACGCGTCGCCGCGTGCTCGACGCCGCCTCGGCACTCGGGTACACCGGCCCCGACCCCCGAGCCGCCTCGCTGCGCCGCGGACGATCCGGCATCGTCGGCGTCGTGTTCGAGGAGCACCTCGGCACCGCCTTCCTCGATCCCGTCAAGACGCTCATGATGGACGGCCTCTCGGACGGCGTCGCACCGCTCGGCGCAGGCCTCCTGCTGCTGCGCGACCACGACCCCGGCAGCGGCGGGTCGTCGCTCATGTCGGCGCCGCTCGACGCAGCCGTGCTCGTCGGCTGCAGTGGCCACCTCCGCGAATCCCTCGACGCCGTCCGGGCCCGGGGCATACCGGTCGTCGTGATCGAGGGGGACGCCGGCGACGACGTGCCCCGCATCGGGCTCGACAACCGCGAGGCGCAGCGCCAGGCCGCCAGTCACCTGCGGGCGCTCGGGCACCGCCGCGTCGCGGTCGTCGCGCTCCCGGCGCGCGGCGGCTGGGAGGGCGGCTGGATCCTCGACGGCACCGCCATCACGGTCGACGTCACGCGCGAGCGGCTCGCCGGCGCCCTCGACGTGTTCCCTGACGCCCCGGCCTACGCCGCGGCGGGGAGCTTCATCGACGAGGGGCTCGCGGCGGGCCGCGTGCTGTTCGCAGAGGCATCCGATCGCCCCACCGCGGTCATCGCGCAGAGCGACCTGCTCGCCGCCGGCGTGATCCGCGCGGCCGAGGAGGCGGGGCTCCGCGTGCCGGAGGACGTCAGCGTCACCGGCTTCGACGGCATCGTCGTCGACGGTCTCGCGCCCTACGAGCTCACCACGCTCGTGCAGCCGGCCGCCGACAAGGGCCGGGCCGCCGGCCGCGCCGTCGCCGCGATGCTCGACGGCGGCGACGCGGCGTCGATCAGCTTCACGTGCGAGTTCCGCGAGGGGAACACCACCGGCCCCGCGCCGGCCGTCTGACTCAGGACCGCTGCGGGCCGAGCCCGAGCGTCCGCTCGCCGAAGTCCGCGATCGTGTAGCGGCCGCAGTCGATGAGCGTGGCGTCGTCGAGGGTCGCGCCCTCGGGCAGGGCGAACGGCACGGACTCCTCGTCGATCACGAGGAAGGACACCTCGCCCACCCGGAAGTCGTCGCGGTTCACCAGCCACGCATAGCCCCGCAGCTCGTGGTCGACCTGCACGAGGCGCCGCGGATCGTCGAGGTGCGCCTTGGCGAGCCGGACCGTCCAGAACTGCCCGGCGCCCGTGCGGGACGAGGCATCCGTCCACTTCACGACGCAGTCGAGGTCGGGATCGGGGGCGCTCGCCGCCGAGCTCAGGCGCGGGATGCCGATCGCCGACGCCGCCACGAGCGAGAGCGCCGCCGCACCGGCGAGCACGGGGAGGCTCGGGCCTCTCTCCCGGCGCCCGAGCAGACCCGGCAGCACGACGAGCCCGAGCACCGGTGCGAACGCGAGCGGCTCGAGGTAGCGCGCGGCATGAGTGCCGAGGGCCACGGCACCGACCGCGACGAGGACGGGCATGACCGCCCCGCACGCGGCGACGAGCGCCGGACCGATCTCGCTCCGCCTCGCGAGGATCGCCGCCGCGACGATGCACCAGACCCACAGGCCCACACCGAGCGCGATCCCGAACCCGCCGAGGAGGGTGCTGCCGCGATCGAGGACGAGCGCGCCGTAGTAGCCCGCCGACTCGAGCCAGCGCGACGGGTCGGCGTAGCCGGCGCCGGTGTTCGCGATGAGGCGGGCGAGCGGCATCCGGCCGGCGAAGCCCACGACCGATCCGGCGACCAGCGCGACCATCATCCAGACCGCGGAGCGCCGGACGGCCGGCGCGATCACCGCGACGAGCGCGAGCACCAGGACGAGCGGCACGACCGCCCACGCCGCGAAGAGCGGGTTCGAGAGGACGGATGCCGCAGCCACCGCCCCCGTCAGCCAGAGCGGCCACCGCCGCCCCGGCGCCTCGACCGCGCGTCGCGCGAAGCCGACGACGAGCACCGTCGCAACCACCGCCGCGCTGTAGTACGTGGTCGTCGTCAGCAGCGACGCGAGCTCGAGCGCATCGCGGCTGGGCGACGTCTCGGTCACCATGAGGAGCGCGAATCCGGTGAGGGCCAGCAATGCACCGGCGACGGGGGCGCGGGTCGCGTGTGCCGCTCCGGGTGCGCCCGGGGGTTCGCCCGCGGGACCTGCGACGCTCGCCGCGCCGGCAGCCACCCGCAGCGCCCCGTACAGCGCCAGCAGGTTGACCACGCCCGCGAGGGCGAGCGTGCCGGCGACCCCGAGGCCGAGCAGCGACAGCGCGCCGAGGACGGCGGTCTCCGGGAGGAAGAGCACCGATGACATCGCCCAGTCCTGCGGCTGGCCGGCCGCGACCGACCGCACCACGAGCGATGTGACGAGCGAGTCGCCGTCGCGGAAGAGCAGGTCCCCCCGCGGTGAGGACGCGACCGCGGCGACCGCGGCGACGGCGACCGCGAGCGCGGTCGCCCACCCGAGCAGCTCGCGCACCCAGCGCGGCGCGCGGATCACGGCGGGGTCGGCCTGCACGGGACCACTCTCGCACGCCACCGCCCCTCGCCCGGGCTGCGCGTCGGACCACTCAGCGCAACCCGGCGGCCTGAGGGCGGGGCACCCCGGTTAGACTGGACCGGACACCCTGATCGCCCGAGCCGCGCGCGTGAGCCCCCGGCCGACGACGACCACGAGGAGGCCGCCATGCTCCTCGTCCTCGGCGCGTTCGCACTCGTTCCGCTGGTGCTTCCGTGGCTCGTCGCCCGCATCGGGCCGCGTGCTTTCTACGTGGCCTCGATCCTGCCGCTGATCGCCTTCGGCCAGGCCGTCGCGTACACGCCGGCCGTGCTCGCGGGCGACATCCCCTTCGAGTCGTACGACTGGATTCCGCCCCTCGGCATCGAGCTGTCGATGCGCATGGACACCCTCGGCTGGCTGATGACGCTCATCGTCACCGGGGTCGGCGCCCTCGTGATGATCTACTGCCGCTGGTACTTCCGCGGCAAGAGGGAGGGCCTCGGCCAGTTCTCGGCGGTGCTGCTCGCGTTCGCCGGCGCCATGTACGGACTCGTGCTCACCGACGACCTCGTCGTGCTCGTCATGTTCTGGGAGACCACGAGCGTCCTGTCGTACCTCCTCATCGGCTACTACAACCGACGGGCCGCGAGCCGACGAGCCGCGCTCCAGGCGCTGCTCGTGACGACCCTCGGCGGGCTCGTGATGCTGATCGGCGTCGTCCTGCTCGTCGTCGACGCCGGCACCTCGAGCATCTCGACGATCCTCGCCGAGGCGCCCACCGGCCCGATCGTCGACGCCGCTCTCGTGCTGCTCCTCGTGGGGGCGCTCAGCAAGTCGGCGATCTTCCCCTTCCACTTCTGGCTGCCGGGCGCCATGGCCGCACCCACGCCCGTCAGCGCGTACCTGCACGCGGCGGCGATGGTGAAGGCCGGCATCTACCTCATCGCGCTGCTGGCGCCCGTCTTCGCCGTCGCGCCCACCTGGCGGCCGATCGTCATCTCGCTCGGCGTCTTCACGATGCTGCTCGCCGGGTACCAGGCGCTGCGCGAGACCGACCTCAAGCGCATCCTCGCGTTCGGCACGGTGAGCCAGCTGGGCTTCCTCACCGTCGTGCTCGGCTACGGCACGCGCGACGCCGCACTCGCCGGTCTCGCGCTCCTGCTCAGCCATGCGCTCTTCAAGTCCGCGCTGTTCCTCGTCGTCGGCGTCATCGACCGCCAGCTCTCGACGCGCGACATCGCGGAGCTCAGCGGGGTCGGTCGTCAGGCGCCGGTGATGGCGACGTTCTCGATCATTGCGGTCGCGTCGATGGTGGGCGTCATCCCCACCATCGGCTTCGTGGCCAAGGAGGGCGCGCTCACCGCTCTGCTCGACGAGGCGCTCGCCGGTTCGCCGTGGGGCATCGTCGCCTTCGCCGGAGTGGTCCTCGGATCGATCCTGACCGCGGCGTACGGCATCCGATTCATCTGGGGCGCGTTCTGGACCAAGAAGGATGCCTCGCGGCAGGCGGTGCCGGCGACGGCGTGGCCCGATCCGCCGATCGGCTTCCTGGGTGCCCCGGTCCTGCTGTCGGGGCTCACGGTCGTGGCCGGGCTCGCTGCGCCGCTGCTCGACGTCGCATTCGCGGGCTACGCCGATCTGGCGCCGGCGGGTGCGGCGGAGCATCCGGCCCACCTCGCCCTGTGGCACGGGCTCGAGCCCGCCCTGTTCATCTCCCTCGGAACCATCGCGCTGGGCGCGGTCGCCTTCTGGTTCACTGCGCGCGCCGGCTGGTCGCGCCGCGTCCTGCCGTTCACCGCGGCCGACGCGTACAACGCGGTGCTGCGCGGAATCGCGCGGCTCTCGGTCGTCACGACCAGCCTGACCCAGCGCGGCTCGCTGCCCGTCTACGTCGGCACGATCTTCGTCGTCTTCGTCGCCGCGGAGGGCACGGCACTGCTCGCGAGCCCGCAGTGGAAGGCGCAGCTCGACGCCTTCCACACGCCCATGCAGCTCGTGGTCGCGCCCATCATGATCATCGCGGGCCTCATCGCCGTGCGGGCGCGCAAGCGGTACACCGGCGTCGTGCTCGTCTCGGCCACCGGCCTCGGCATGGTCCTGCTCTTCGCGACGAGCGGCGCCCCCGACCTCGCGCTGACGCAGATCCTCGTCGAGACGGTGACGCTCGTCGCCTTCGCGCTCGTGCTTCGGCGCATCCCGTCGCGCATGGGCGAGCACAACGCCTCGGTGTGGCCGGTCGCCCGCGCGGTGCTCGGCGCGGCGGTCGGCGCGACGATGGCCGGGGTCGCGCTGGTGGCGACCGCCGCACGCACCTACAAGCCGATCTCCGAGCGGTTCCCCGAGCTGGCGTACGAGCTCGGGCACGGCAAGAACGTCGTGAACGTCGCGCTCGTCGACCTGCGCGGCTGGGACACGATGGGCGAGCTGTCGGTGCTCATCCTGGCGGCCACGGGCGTGGCATCCCTCGTCTTCGTCACGCACCGCTCCGACACGCTCTCGCGCTTCATCGCTCCCCTGCCCGCCGCGGCCGCGCGGACGCGCCGCACGCTCGTCGAGACCTCCGAGGGCGTCAAGCCGCGCGGCGAGGGCGGTGGCGGCAGGATGGCGTGGCTCGTCGGCGGTCAGCGCGTGCGGCCCGAGAACCGCTCGATCATGCTCGAGGTCGTCGTGCGGATCCTCTTCCACACGATCATCATCGTGTCGCTCTACCTGCTGTTCGCAGGGCACAACCTTCCGGGCGGCGGATTCGCCGGCGGGCTCGTGGCCGGCATGGCGCTCGTCATGCGGTACGTCGCGGGCGGCCGCTACGAGCTGGGGGCGGCGGCGCCCACCGACGCCGGACGCCTCCTGGGCGTGGGCATGTCGATCGCGGTGGCGTGCGCGGTCGTGCCGCTGTTCTTCGGCGCGGCCCCGCTCACCAGCACGTTCTTCGAGGCGGAGCTGCCCGTGCTCGGCCACGTCGAGTTCGTCACGTCGACGCTCTTCGACGTCGGCGTGTACCTCGTCGTCATCGGCCTGGTGCTCGACGTGCTGCGCAGCCTCGGCGCCGAGGTGGACCGCCAGGCGCAGGAGGCCCGCGAGGGCCAGCCGGCGGGGGTGAGCGTCACATGAGCGTGTCCGGAGTCCTCATCGTCATCATGGCCGTGCTCTTCGCGTGCGGCGTGTACGCGATGCTCGAGCGCAGCCTGACGCGCGTGCTCATCGGCTTCCTCCTGCTCGGCAACGCGGCGAACCTGCTGCTGCTGATCGTCATGGGCGAGCCGGGTGTGGCGCCGTTCTTCGGGGCCGCCGACGATCCCGAGGACATGTCCGACCCGCTGCCCCAGGCGCTCACGCTCACGGCCATCGTGATCACGTTCGCGATCTCGGCCTTCCTGCTCGCGCTCATCTACCGGTCGTGGCAGCTCGGGCAGGCCGACACGGTCGAGGACGACGAGGCCGACCGTGCGATCCGCGAACGCACCGCCGACGTCGACGAGACCATGGACGAGGAGATAGAGATCGAGGACGAGGACGACGACGCGACCACCGACTTCGTCGGTCTCGACACGTCGCCGATCACGGTCCTCGGGCCCCGCGACTTCGCGGGGCTGCGCGACGACGCGCCCGTCGACCGTCCCGCCGCACCCGAGGCCAAGGGCGGTGACGACGCATGATCGGCTTCGCGCCCGCCCTGGTCCCGCTGCTCGTCACCCTGCCGCTGCTCGGCGCGGCGATCGCCCTCATCTCCGGACGCCACCGCCGGACGCAGGTCATGGTGTCGGTCGCGACCCTGTCGCTGACCACCGTCATCTCGGCGATCCTGCTGTGGGTCGTCGACTCGAGCGACCAGGCGATCGCCGTGTCGGTCGGCGGCTGGCCGGTGCCCTTCGGCATCGTGCTCTACGTCGACCGCCTGGCGGCGCTGCTCGTGCTGGTGTCCAGCATCGTGCTGCTCGCGGTCCTCCTCTTCTCGGTCGGGCAGGGCGCCGCCGACGGCGACGACGAGACGCCGGTCTCGATCTTCCACCCGTCGTACCTGATCCTCGCGGCCGGCATCTTCAACGCCTTCATCGCCGGCGATCTCTTCAACCTCTACGTCGGATTCGAGATCCTGCTGGTCGCGTCTTACGTGCTCATCACTCTCGGCTCGACCGAGTCCCGCATCCGCACGGGCGTCGTCTACATCGTCGTCTCGCTGGTGTCGTCGATCCTGTTCCTGTCGTCGATCGCGGTGATCTACGGGGCGCTCGGCACCGTCAACATGGTGCAGATCTCGCAGCGCATGGGCGAGCTGCCGCAGGAGACGCAGCTCGTTCTGCACCTCATGCTGCTGCTCGCGTTCAGCATCAAGGCGGCCGTCTTCCCGCTGTCGTTCTGGCTGCCCGACTCGTACCCGACCGCGCCGGCACCCGTTACGGCGGTCTTCGCGGGCCTGCTGACGAAGGTCGGCGTCTACGCGATCATCCGCACCGAGACCGAGCTCTTCCTCGACAACGACGTGAACCTCCTGCTGATGATCGTGGCCCTGGCGACCATGATCGTCGGCGTGCTGGGCGCGGTGGCGCAGGCGGAGCTCAAGCGGATCCTGTCGTTCACGCTCGTCAGCCACATCGGCTACATGATCTTCGGGCTCGCGATAGCCACCCCGGCGGCGATCGGCGCGACGATCTACTACATGGTCCACCACATCGTGGTGCAGACGACCCTCTTCCTCGCCGTCGGCCTCGTGGAGCGCCGCGCCGGCTCGACGTCGATCCTTCGCGTGAAGGGTCTGATGAAGGCCGCGCCGGTCATCGCGATCCTCTACTTCATCCCCGCCGTCAACCTCGGAGGACTGCCGCCCTTCTCCGGGTTCATCGGCAAGTTCGCGCTGTTCGACGCGGCCGCCGAAGTCGGGACGCCGATCATGATGGTGCTCATCGTCGGCGGCATCCTGACCTCGCTGCTGACGCTCTACGCGCTCATGCGCGCGTGGAACCTCGCCTTCTGGCGCGAGGAGGACGACTCGGCCGAGACCGAGGCGCGCATCTCGTACCTCGGCGCCTCCCCCGGCGGCGTCGACACCGAGCGCCGTGTCATTCCGAAGATCATGACGGCCTCGACGGCGGGCATGGTGGCGATCACCGTGGCGCTCACCGTCTTCGCAGGACCCCTGTACGACGTGTGCGCGCGCATCGGCGCCTCGCTCCTCGAGCCGGTCAGCCTCGTGCAGCTCGAGCAGGAGCTCGACGTCGGCACCGACGACCTCGGGCAGGGGGTGCAGCCGTGACCGCCGTGAACGAGGACTCGCCCCGCGCCGAGAAGAAGATGCTGCTGACGCAGCTGTGGCGCCAGCTGCCGTTCTTCGTGTGGCTGATCGCGCTCTGGATGCTGCTGTGGGGGCAGTTCACGTGGGTCGCCTTCCTCACGGGCCTCGTCGCCGCGATCGTGGTCACCCGCGTCTTCCGGCTGCCTCCCGTCGAGCTCTCGGGCCGCGTGAACCTCTGGTACGGCGCGATCTTCGTGCTCGAGTTCATCGTCGCGCTCGTCCAGGGATCGCTGACCGTGGCGGCGCAGGTGCTGGATCTCCGCCGCCAGCCCGGTACCGCGGTCATCGCGGTGCAGCTCGTGACCGACGACGACCTGATCATGACGCACACCGGGGTCACGGCCTCGCTCATCCCCGGGTCGCTCATCGTCGACACCGATCGCGACCGGCGCATCCTGTACCTCCACGTGATCGGGGTGCGCAGTCAGCGCGACGTCGACAGGCAGCGCGCGAGCGTGAAGAAATGGGAGCGGCGCATCGTGATGGCCGTCGGCTCGCGTGCGCAGGTGGCGATGGTGAGAGCGGATGCCGCGTCCCCCGGCTCCGTGGCGCCGAAGGGAGGCGCCTCGTGAACGTGCTGCTCATCGCCATCTACGTCGCGTTCGGCGTCGCCGCGCTGCTGACCCTGTGGCGCATCATCATCGGACCGTCCATCCTGGATCGGGCCGTGGCATCCGACGTCCTGCTCACCGAGGTGATGTGCGTGCTCGGCGCGGAGATGGCGATCAACCACCACACGCGGTCACTGCCGGTGCTGCTGATCATCGCCGCGGTCGGGGTCTTCGGGTCGATCTCGATCGCCCGGTTCGTCGCACGGAGGGACAACACCGAGAGATGACACTCGACGACGCACTCGACCTCACGGCGCTGATCCTGATCCTCATCGGGGCGGTGCTGTGCCTCACCGCGGCCATCGGGCTGCTGCGGTTCCGCGACGTGCCCACGCGCCTGCACGCCGCCACGAAGCCCCAGGTGCTCGGCCTCGTGCTGATCTGCCTCGCGATCGCGCTGTCGCTGCGGTCGTGGCCGGTCGTGGCGTTCCTCGTGCCCATCGTGCTCATCCAGCTCGCGACGGCGCCGCTGTCGGCGCACATGGTGGGCCGGCAGGCCTATCGCAACGGCACCATCGACGAGACGGGCCTGTACGTCGACGAGCTCGCCGACTCGCGCCGCACCCCGCCCGCAGCCGGCGGCTGACCCGCCGCCCGCTGCCCGGAGTCTGCCTCGGCACCGACGCCGGCCGGGCTAGCCGGCGGGGACCAGCGTCAGCGTGTTCGTCGTGGCGGCCGCCACGGCGTCGCGCGAGTACGCCCAGGGCGTCATCTCGGCCTCCTGCCACGTCTCGGTCTGGTCGATGTAGTTGGGGTGGAAGGCGTGACCGCTCGTGCCGGTCAGGTGGTTCCAGCCCGAGTCGTCGAAGTCGGCGAGGTCGACGACCATGCGCATCGACGGGACCGTGACCGTGGCGAAGCCCTCGCCCATGACCCAGCCCGTCGCGTTCACGACCGAGGATCCTCCGCCGACGGGGAACGGGCCGCGGTTGAACAGCCACTCGATCGGCGCTATGCCCGACGAGCCGAAGGTGTCGCTCACGAGGGGCAGCGCGTGCAGCGAGCCCCAGTTCCACTTCGACGTCTTCTCGCCCTGGAGCTCGGAGAGCCGCTCGTACGCGTCGGTCGCCGCGCGCTGCAGCATCTGCTCCTGGCCCGAGACGCCGAGCGCCTCGTTCGTCCACCACTCCGACGACGGGTCGCGCAGCAGCCCGTCGACCAGGAGGAAGAGGCGCGCCTGGTCCGACAGCGGGACGGGGTGCTCCCGGCCCTCGACGAAGAGGTTGTCGGCCAGCTCACTCCACAGCACGTTCGCGAACGCGGCGGCGGCCGAGTCGGCGTCGTTCTGGGCGTCCCACTGGCGCAGCAGATCGAGCGCGGCATCCGTCCCCGCGTCGCCCGTCTGGATCGACTCGTAAGCGCCCGACAGACGCATCCCGAGGAAGAAGCCGTTGTCGGCCTGGATGTCGCGCATGTCCTCGGCGGTGAGCGGCCGGGTCGCCGACGCCCGCTGGATCAGGTCGACGATGCGCGCGGCCCGCCAGCCGTAGTCCCAGTCGCGGGTGAGGAAGTAGGGGTAGTCCTCGCCCACGACCGCGTTGTTGGCGGTGACGATGTAGCCCTCGTCGGGGTTGTACGAGACCGGCAGCTCCTCGAACGGGATGTAGCCCTGCCAGTCGTACGCCGAATCCCACCCCGGCTGAGGCATCGAGCCGTCGCCGTCGCCGCGGATGGGCAGCGATCCCGGCGTCTGGTACCCGATGTTGCCGTCGACGTCGGCGTAGACGAGGTTCTGTGCCGGGACGGCGAAGAGCGCGGCCGCGCCGCGGAAGTCGTCGAAGTCCTGCGCGCGGTTGAGCGCGAAGATCGCAGAGGGGGTGGATGCCGGCGTGAGCGCCGTCCACTGCAGGCTCACCGCGTACTCACCCGTGGGAGCGCCGGACGGCTGCTCGATGAAGCCGCCGTTGCCCGTGTAGGGATCCTCGGCGATCGCGGTGTAGTCGTCGACGAGGCCCGAGATGATCGGGCCGTGCACGGTCGAGCGGATCTCGAGCTCGACGTCGTCGTCGCCCGCGACCTTCAGCGTCTCGGTGCGGGATTCGAGCGGCACGAGGGCGCCGTCGCGCCAGTAGCTGTCGCCGTCGACCTTCTCGAGATAGAGGTCGGTGACGTCGGTGGTGAGGTTCGTGAAGCCCCACGCGATGCGGTCGTTATGCCCGATGATGACGCCGGGGACGCCCGAGAAGCCGAAGCCCGACACGTCGAACGCGCACTCCTCCGACACGACGCGGCACTTCAGTGAGACCTGATGCCAGACGCTCGGCAGCGAGGCCCCGAGGTGCGGGTCGTTGGCGAGCAGCGGCTTGCCGCTCTCCGTGAGGTCTCCTGAGACGACCCACGAGTTCGAGCCGATCCCCTCGCCGACACCGCCGACGAGCTCGCTGACGGCCTCGACCACGCCGTCGACCTCCGACCACTGGATCGACGCGGTCGCGGCATCTGCTTCCGCATCGCGGTCGACATCGGCGACTGTGCCGACCGCTGGGACGGTCGAGATCGACGGGACGATGACCGGATTGCGGTCGAACGGGTACGCGGGGTAGAGCTCCTGCATCTGCTCCTCGGTGAAGTCGGGCGCGATGACGGCGCGCTCGGTCTCCTCCTCGATGTTCGACCGGAGGTCCCACGCCATCGCCTTCAGCCAGGCCACCGAGTCGGCGGGCGTCCACGGCTCGATCTCGTAGTCGTCGTTCTGCAGTCCGAGCACCGCGTACTCGAAGGAGGCGTCGGCGCCCTGGTGCTCGGCGAGGTAGGCGTTCACGCCGTCGGCATACGCCTCGTAGTAGGCGCGGGTGGTGTCGTCGAGCGCCGCGACCTCCTGCTCGGCGACGGCGCGCCAGCCGAGCGTCCGCAGGAAGCGGTCGGTCGGCAACTGCGATTCGCCGAACAGCTCCGACAGGCGGCCGCTCGTGACGTGACGGCGGAAGTCCATCTCCCAGAAGCGGTCCTGCGCGTGCACGTACCCCTGGGCGTAGAAGAGGTCGTCGGCGCTGCCGGCGGTGATCGTCGGGATGCCGAGCACGTCACGCTGCACCGTCACCTCGCCGCCCAGCCCGGCGACGGCGACCGTGCCGTCGAGTTGCGGAAACGAGCGCTGGATTGTGTAGACCACGAAGCCCGTCGCGATGAGGGCGAGCACGACGATGCCCGAGACGATGCTGTACAGGGTGATCCCGACGGTGCGGCCGACCGAGCGTCGGCGCGGTTCGTCGACCGCGTCGGGGGCGTCGTCGTGCGCGGGGGAGGGCTTCAGCATTGAAGGACGGCTTTCGGATCGGACCGGTGTGGGACGCGGTGCCGTGCACCGCGAACCCCGGTGTCGCGCTTTCGGGTCGCGCGAGCACCGTGTGGCATCGTAACCCGGCCCAGGTCAGCCGACGAATCGCGCGCGCGGCGCGTCGATCCGGCCCGACTCTGAGGACCCGTGCCGGTCCGCGAGGTCAGTCCGTGTCGTCCGCCGGTTCAGTCCGTCCCGGCGTCGTACATGACCGATTCGGATGCCGCTTCGATGGCCTCGTCGAGGGCGTCGGCCGCGGCATCCTGCGACTCGGCGCGCTCGGTGATCTCGTCGGCCTCGCCGGCCGTCACGCGGCCCACGAGGTCGCCCGCCGCGCCGCCGATGATGCCGTGCGCGGCGTAGTGCTCCAGGCGCGAGCGCGAGTCGGCGATGTCGAGGTTGCGCATCGTGAGCTGGCCGATGCGGTCGGTGGGGCCGAATGCGGCGTCGCCGACGCGCTCCATCGAGAGCTTCTCGGGGTGGTACGACAGGCCCGGGCCGGTCGTGTCGAGGATCGTGTAGTCCTCGCCGCGGCGCAGGCGCAGCGTGACCGAGCCCGTGATCGTCGAGCCGACCCACTTCTGGATGGACTCGCGCAGCATGAGCGACTGCGGCTCGAGCCAGCGACCCTCGTACATCAGACGACCGAGGCGGCGGCCCTGCTCGTGATAGGTCGCGAGCGTGTCCTCATTCAGGATGCCGTTGACCAGGCGCTCGTACGCCGTGAAGAGCAGCGCCATGCCCGGCGCCTCGTAGATGCCGCGCGACTTCGCCTCGATGATGCGGTTCTCGATCTGGTCGCTCATGCCCAGGCCGTGACGCCCGCCGATGCGGTTCGCCTCGAACACCAGCTCGACCGGGTCGGAGAACTCGACGCCGTTGAGCGCGACGGGGCGTCCTGCCTCGAACGTGACGGTGACGTCTTCGGCCTCGATATCGACCGAGGGGTCCCAGAACCGGACACCCATGATCGGCTCGACCGTCTCGAGGGAGACGTCGAGGTGCTCGAGGGTCTTGGCCTCGTGCGTCGCGCCCCAGATGTTCGCGTCGGTCGAGTACGCCTTCTCGGCCGAGTCCCGGTAGGGGAACCCATGCTCGACGAGCCACTCGCTCATCTCTTTGCGGCCGCCGAGCTCGGTGACGAAGTCGGCGTCGAGCCACGGCTTGTAGATGCGCAGCGCGGGGTTGGCGAGCAGGCCGTAGCGGTAGAACCGCTCGATGTCGTTGCCCTTGTAGGTGGAGCCGTCACCCCAGATGTCGACGCCGTCGTCCTTCATCGCCCGCACGAGCAGCGTGCCGGTGACGGCGCGGCCGATCGGTGTCGTGTTGAAGTAGGTGCGACCGCCCGAGCGGATGTGGAACGCGCCGCACGCGAGGGCGCCGAAGCCCTCCTCGACCAGGGCGGGCTTGCAGTCGACCAGGCGCGAGAGCTCGGCGCCGTAGGTGAGGGCGCGGTCGGGGATCGACGCGATGTCGTCTTCGTCGGGCTGACCGAGGTCGCCGGTGTAGGTGCAGGGGACGGCACCCTTGTCGCGCATCCACGCGACGGCGACGGAGGTGTCCAGTCCCCCGGAGAAGGCGATGCCGACGCGCTCGCCGACGGGCAGGGACTGGAGGACCTTCGACATGGGCTCCAGTCTAGTTCGGGGCATGATCGCACATTTCCGCTGTGACGAGGGCGGAATGGCGCCACGGCGGCCGGTGGGCCAGAGTTGTCCCATGAGCATTCACGTGAACGCCGACAACTTCGTGCGCGCCGAGACGGACCGCATGCTCGCGGACATCCAGCGCGACGCCGGCGGCGTGAACACCTTCCGCCACAACCGCGAGCCGGCGGCGATCGACGCGCAGACGGTGATCCGGCTCAACCGCGACACCCTCTACAGCTTCGCGGTCGTCGACCTGTCGGAGGGCGCGAGCCTCACCGTGCCCGATGCGGGCGACCGCTACCTCTCGGTGATGGTCGTCGACCGCGATCACCACGTCCGCGCGGTGCTGCACGACGCCGGCACGTACGACCTGGCCGCGCTGGCATACGGCGCCGACTACGTACTGGTCGCAGCGCGCACCCTCGTCGATCCGGACGACCCGTCCGACCTGGGGAACGTCGCCGAGATCCAGGACGGTCTCGTGCTCGAGGCCGGGTCCGACGTCGCGTTCGAGCGCGACGACTACGACACCGCTTCCCTCGACGCGACACGCACGGCACTCCTCTCCCTCGCGTCGGGTCTGCGCTCGTTCGAGCGCACATTCGGCTCGCAGGTGGATGTCGACCCGGTCCGTCACCTGATCGGCACGGCGGCGGGGTGGGGAGGCCTTCCCGTATCGGAGGCGTCGTACGTCGGTGTCGACCCGCAGCTGCCCGTCGGCTTCTACGACCTCACCATGCACGACGTGCCCGTCGACGCTTTCTGGTCGGTGTCGGTCTACAACGCCTCCGGCTACTTCGAGCCCAACGCCGAGGGCCGCTACACGATCAACAGCGTGACCGGGGTCCGCGACGAGGACGGCGCGATCACGGTGCACTTCACGCCGCCGGGGGCGGCGACCGAGCCCAACAGCATCCCGCTCCCCGAGGGCTGGAACTACCTCATCCGCCTGTACCGTCCTCGGCCCGAGATCGCCTCGGGCGAGTGGCAGGTGCCCGACCTGGTGCGTCGCCGCGACCGTGACGCCGAACACGCCGCTGCGCAGGCGGAAGAGCGAGCGGATGCCGCGCCCGCGGCGGCCTGGACGGCCCCGGCCGCCGGCGAGAGCGAGCCCGAGCCCGAGCTGGGCGAGGTCGCGCAGGACGAGACGCCGGGCGGCGAGGCACCGCACGATCAGGTGCCGGACGATGACGCGCCGGGCGACGCGGCGCCGGCTGCCGCGGACGGCGTCCCCCATGACGAGGTCCCGGCAGACGAGGTCGACGGCGACGGCGACCACGCCGAACCGGCATCCGATCACCCCGTCGCCGACGAAGCCCGGGCCGCGGAGCACGGCGACGCCGAGCCGTGGACCCAGACCCCCGCCGAGGGAGAAGAGTCCGCGCGTTCGAGCGAGGGCGACGCCCCCGCCGACTCGTCCGACGCGTCGCGGTACACGCCCGGCCACTGACCCCGCCCGAGGCGCCTCAGCCTCAGTCGTCCTCGGCCTCGCGGGCGTCCCGCCATTCCTCTTCGACGTGGTCGCCGGTGGCGTGGTCGAGGTCGCGCTCGGCGCCCACGCGGCGGCCCCACCACACGACCAGCGACGCGACGACGAGGAACGCGACCGAGATCGCGACGACGTAGAGCAGCACCGACGGCCACCCGCCGTTGCCGTTGGGATCGAGGAACGGGTAGGGGTACCAGAACGGTGCGCCGCTCGCCGGGTTCGTCACGAGCGGGCCGCGCAGCATCGTGTACACGACCCACAGGATCGGGAACGCGACGATCGCCCACACCGCGCGCCACGGAAGCGCCCGTCGCAGCGGTCCGACGAACAGATCGATGAGCAGGAACAGCGGCCCGATGAGGTGCAGCACCTCGTTCGACCACGGGATGGGCGCGCTGCCCTGCGGAAGCTCGATGTGGCGCAGCAGCGAGTTGTAGACGATTCCGGTGATGACCATGTACGTCGTCACGCACGCGAGGGCGAGGGCCAACGCGGGCGGCTCGGCGATCGCGCGGCGTCCGCGCATGAGGTACCAGAGCGCCGCCCACACCAGGATGACGGCGGCCAGGGTGTTCGACAGGATCGTGAAGAAGCTGAAGAAGTTGACCAGGGTGGTGGTGGCGTCCCGCCCCAGCTCGGCGGCGGTCGAGAGCGATTTCGTCAGTTGGGCCGCGATGGCGGCGACGATGACGAGGCCCATCGCGAGTCGCATGACCGACCAGGTACGAGCCCATGCCATGGATCGCATGGGGCCACCCTAGCGGTGGGCCCGGCGCCCGACACCGATAGGATGGGGTGTAACCGTCCGATAGCGGGGGAGTAGCCCATGCCAGGCATCGTGATCGTCGGAGTCCAGTGGGGAGACGAGGGCAAGGGCAAGGCCACCGACCTGCTCGGCGAACGCACCGACTGGGTCGTCAAGTTCAACGGCGGCAACAACGCCGGCCACACGGTCGTGATCGGCGATGAGAAGTACGCGCTGCACCTGCTGCCCAGCGGCATCCTCTCCCCGGGCGTGAATGCCGTCATCGGCAACGGCGTCGTCATCGACCTCGAGGTGCTCTTCTACGAGCTCGAGGCCCTCCACGCGCGCGGCGTCGACACGTCGCGCCTGCGCGTCAGCGCGAACGCGCACATCATCACGCAGTACCACCGGACCCTCGACAAGGTCACCGAGCGCTTTCTCGGCAAGCGCCAGATCGGCACGACGGGGCGCGGCATCGGGCCGGCGTATGCCGACAAGATCAACCGCGTCGGGGTCCGCGTGCAGGACCTCTTCGACGAGAACATCCTGCGTCAGAAGGTCGAAGGCGCGCTCGACCAGAAGAACCACCTGCTGGTGAAGATCTTCAACCGCCGCGCCATCACCGCGGACGAGATCGTCGACGACCTGCTGTCGTACGCCGATCGCATCCGGCCGATGGTGGACGACACCGGGCTGCTCCTGAACGACGCGCTCGACGCGGGTGACGTCGTGGTGTTCGAGGGCGGCCAGGCGACGATGCTCGACGTCGACCACGGCACCTACCCGTTCGTGACGTCGTCGTCGGCGACCGCCGGCGGCGCGGCGACCGGTGCCGGCGTCGGTCCGAACCGCCTCGACCGCATCGTCGGGATCGTGAAGGCCTACACGACGCGCGTCGGCTCCGGCCCGTTCCCGACAGAGCTCTTCGACGACAACGGCGACTTCCTGCGGTCGCGCGGGTTCGAGTTCGGCACGACGACCGGGCGCCCGCGCCGGGTGGGCTGGTACGACGCCCCGATCACGCGCTACGCCACGCGCATCAACGGCATCACCGACCTGGTGCTCACCAAGCTCGACATCCTGACCGGGCTCGAGCAGATCCCGGTGTGCGTCGCGTACGACGTCGACGGCGAGCGGTTCGACGAGGTGCCGGTCAACCAGTCGGACTTCCACCACGCCAAGCCGATCCTCGAGTACTTCCCGGGCTGGAAGGACGACATCTCGGGTGCGCGCACCTTCGACGACCTTCCCCTCGAGGCACAGGAGTACGTGCTGGCCCTCGAGGCGATGAGCGGCACACGCATCTCGGTGATCGGCGTGGGCGCTGCGCGCGACGCCGTCATCGTGCGGCACGACCTCATCGACTGACGGTGCGCTTCCTCCTGGGCGGGTACACCGCCGACATGGACGGTGCCGCGAGCGGGATCGGGATGCTGCTCGCCGGCGCGGCCGACGATGGATCTGCCGGCGGCCCGCTGACGTTCGCCGGTGATGTCGCCGCGACCGACTCCCCGTCGTGGCTCGCGCCGCACCCGACCCTCGACGTCGTCTACGCGGCACTCGAGGCGCGCGGCGCCGTGCAGGCCTTTCGGCGCACGGGCGAGGCATCCTTCGTCCCACTCGGCGAAGCCGTGCCGGCCGGCGAGGCGACCTGTCACGTCGCTGTCGCCCCGGACGGCGCCTCGCTGCTGGCCGCCTGCTGGGGCGATGGCCGAGTGGTGCGCATGAGGCTGGATGCCGCGGGCCGGCCGTCTTCGCCGGTGGCGGCGCCGCCGGCCGCCGACCCCTACGGCTCCGACGCCACGGCCGGCGCCCCCGACCTCGACCTGGCCGCGGCCGCACGCGCGCTGCGCGAAGCCGCCGGCGCCGAGTACGCGCACCTCGTGCCCGACCACGACGCCCCGGACGCCGCTCCTGCCGGCGACGCCGAGGACGGGGCATCCGCTCGCCCTTCGCGTGCGCACCAGACGGTGTTCCTTCCCGGCGGGCTCATCGCCTCGACCGACATGGGCCTCGACCTCGTGCGCTTCTGGCGCACGGCGGCGAACGGCCTGCGCCCCGTCCAGCAGGTCGCGCTGCCGAAGGGCAGCGGCCCGCGGCACATGGTCTTCCACCCGAGCGGCCACCTGTACGTCGTGGCCGAGCTCTCGTGCGAGGTCTTCGCGCTCGCCGCCTCGGCGGACGGAACGTGGCGCGTCGTCGGCGGCACGCCCGTCGGCGCGGGCGGGGTGCTCCCGGGCGACACCGCGGCTGAGCTGGCGACTTCGCGCGACGGCGAGTTCCTCTACGCCGGCGTGCGCGGCAGCAACACGATCGCGACGGTGCGGGTGCGGGGTTCGGGAGAGACGCTCAGCCCGGTGGCGCTCGTCGACTCCGGGGTGGAGTGGCCGCGCCATCACGTCGTGGTGCGCGATGCCCTGCTCGTGGCCGGTCAGCGCTCCGACGAGGTCGCTTCGCTCACGCTCGACGTGCGCACCGGGGTGCCGGGGCGGGTGCGCCACCGCACCGCCGCGCCGTCGCCGACCTGCCTCCTGCCGATCGCCTAGGAGCGCCCGACGCCCTGCGCGAGCGCTGCCATTTCCTGCGACTGCGCCGTCGATCGACGCAGCGTTCGCAGGAACGTACAGCGGTCGTCGCCGACTGAGGGCCGCGCCGCGCGGGCCTAGACCTTGGCGTCCTGCTTCGGGATGAACACGCGCTTGATGATGAGCAGGATCGACGCCGTGATCGGGATCGCGACCAGCGCGCCGAGCAGGCCCATGAGCGTTCCGCCCACCATGGCGCCGATCACGACGAGCGCTCCGGGGACCGAGACCGCCTTGTTCATGACGCGCGGCGTCAGCACGTACGCCTCGAGCTGCATGTAGATGAGGTAGGCGATCGCGAAGATGAGCGCGGCGACGGGGTTCGTGAAGAGGGCGATCACGGTCGCGAAGATCCAGTAACAGACCGAGCCGATGAGCGGGATTAGCGTGATGCAGAACGCGGCGAACGCCATGAGCCCCGGGTGCGGCAGCTGGAGCACCAGATGCAGCAGGAACGCGACGACCGCGTTGCACGAGGCCAGGATCACCATGCCGACGAGGTAGCCGCCGATCGAGTCGGTGATCTCGTTGATCATGCTGCGCGCGGTGCCGCGGCTGCGGGCGGGCGCGAACTGCGTGAACGACTCCTTCATCGCCGGCAGCGACGCGAGGAAGTACAGGCTCAGCACGATGACGATGATGCCGCCCGAGATGGCGGTGGCGATGCCGACGCCCACCTTGAGGGCGCCTCCGGCGATGGCGGCGAGGTTCGCGGGGTTGGTGAAGAACGTCTCGACCTGGTCGAGCATGGCCGATACCTGGTCGCCGAAGGTCGACTCGATCCATGCATACGTGTCGGATGCCTCGAAGTTCGTGATCAGGGTGGGGATCGACGAGACGAAGGTGCTGAGGTCATTGAACAGGCGCGGCACGATGAACCACATGCCGAGCCCGACGATGATCGCGAAGAGGCCGTAGATCAACACGATCGACAGGGGCCGAGACATGCCGCGGCGGCCCAGCATGTTCACGGCGGGGTTGAGGGCGAGCGCGACGAACAGGCCGAGTCCGATGTACATCACGATCGTCGACAGGTTCATGAACGCGACGCCGAGCGCGATCGCGACGAGCCCGCCGAGCGTAAGGGTGAGGCCGACGGCGAAGGGGTTCCCGAGGTTGGCCCAGATCTGCCGGGGGCGCCCCGCGGCCGTCTCGTCGAGGTCGGCGGATGGGACCGCCGTCGCGGGCTCGGCCGGGATGGGGACGCTCACGATGGCGGGCGCGACTGCGGGACCGTCTGTCATGGTGACACTCTAGGGGCGGCCCCGCGGGCGGGTGTCATCCGAAAAGGGCGATATCGTCGAAGCCGAGGAGGCCCCCATGACCGAGGACCCGACGACCACGCTGCGCCGGCTGCGCAGCAGCATCGACAACATCGACGCCTCGCTCGTCTACCTTCTCGCCGAGCGCTTCAAGGCCACCAAGCAGGTCGGCCACCTCAAGGCCGAGCACGGCATGCCTGCCTCCGACCCGGCGCGCGAGGAGCAGCAGGTCGCCCGCCTGCGGCGCCTCGCCGAAGAGGCCGACCTCGACCCCGCTTTCGCCGAGAAATGGTTCAACTTCGTGGTGGCCGAGGTGATCCGCCACCACACTGAGGCCGCGGACAGCCGCTGAGGCGCCGCACAGCGACCGGGCGTCGGAATGACGGATGCCCCGGCCCCGCGCGATGCGGCGGGCCGAGGCATCCGCTCACCCCCGAGGTGAGCCCTGTCGCGTCACGGAACGGCGCGACGCAAGGTCAGGTACGACGCCGCCGCCAGCACGGCGCCGAGGAGCAGGCCCCACAGCGAGAGGCCGAGCGGGCCCTGCGCGGCGAACCACTCGAACACCCGGGCCCACGCGTCCATGCGGCCGACGAGGTACATCCACAGGACCAGCAGGGCGCCGAGACCGACCAGCACGAGCGTGAGCACGACGGACCCCGCCCGCTTGTAGATGGTCGCCGCCCAGAAGCCCGACACGAACACGAGCATCGCGGAGGTGAACCAGAACAGCAGGGTGACGGCGGGGCCGGCCTCCCAGACCCAGGGCACGGAGAAGAAGTACCCGTTCATGCCCCAGCCTCCGGTCGCCTGCTCGATCAGGCCGCCCACGAGGTAGATGACCGCGAGCACGGCGCTCGTGCCCGCCGCGGTGAGCAGCGTTCCGACGTAGAACTCGCGTCGCGTCACGCTCATCGCCTGCGAGAACGGGAAGGTGAGGGTCAGCGCCTGGATCCCGACCACGCAGAAGTACCACAGCGGCGCCTGGGCCCCGCCGCCGTACTTCGGCCCGGTCACCCCCGAGGTCTCGAGCATCGCGTAGATCGCGAGCGTCAGCAGGAAGGCGCCGCCCAGCACGAGCAGCGGCACCCAGATGTAGGTCTGGCGGTTGATCAGCTGCATGCGGACGACGCTGACGGTGCGGCTCATCGCAGTGCTCCTTCGTCGATCGGGGCGGGTTCGGGGGCGGCGCCGCTCGCGTGCTGCGTCGTGCGCACGATGAGCTGCTGCAGCGAGACCGGCGCGACCTCGAGGCCGGCGGCCGTGAGGCGCTCGCGGTCGGCGTCGGTCAGGGCGCCGAGCACCGTGACCGACGAGACGCGGCCGAGGCTCTCGCGGTGGATGACCTCGCGTCCGGCGACGAAGGCCTCGACCGCGGCCGAATCGCCGACGACGTTGGACGCGCGGTCGCGCACCGAGTCGGTGTCTTCGTCCATCACGATGCGGCCGCGGTCGATCACGAGCACGCGCTCGATGAGGTTCGCGACCTCGTCGATCAGGTGGCTCGAGAGGATGACCGTGCGCGGGTGCTCGGTGTAGTCGGCGAGGAGCCGGTCGTAGAAGATCTGCCGCGCCACGGCGTCGAGGCCGAGGTAGGGCTCGTCGAAGAAGGTGATCTCGGCGCGCGAGGCGAGGCCGATGATCACGCCGACGGCCGACAGCTGTCCGCGCGACAGCTTCTTGATGCGCCGGTTCATCGGAAGCTGGAAGTCGTCGATCAGGCGGTCGGCGAGCTCCTGGCTCCAGTTCGGGAAGAAGAGCCGCGCGGTCTTGAACGCGTGGGCGGGCTTCGCGTCGTCGGGGTATTTCTGGCTCTCGCGGACGAAGCACATCCGGCCCAGGACCTTCGCGTTCTCATAGGGGTTCTCGCCGAAGACGCGGACCTCGCCGCTGGTCGCGAAGTTCTGAGCGGTGAGGATCGACATGACCGTGGTCTTGCCGGCGCCGTTGCGGCCCAGCAGGCCGTAGATCGTGTCCTTCTCGATCGAGAAGCTCACGTCGTCGACGGCGAGTGTCTCGCGGTAGCGCTTGGTGAGGCCCTTCACCTCGATCACGTGCGTCATCGTGCGTCTCCTTCGGGGGTGGGCGCGGCCGGTGTGAGGGATCGGTCGCGAATGAGTGCGGTGAGATCCTCGGCGCCGAGCCCGAGCTTGCGGGCCTCGGCCAGGAGCGGTTCGACGAAGCGGTCGGCGAACGACGCCCGGCGCTCGGCGAGAAGCCGTTCGCGAGCGCCGGGCGCGACGAACATGCCGATCCCGCGGCGCTTGTAGATGACGCCCTTGTCGACGAGCATGGCGACTCCCTTTGCGGCGGTGGCGGGGTTGATGCGGTAGAAGCCGGCGAGCTCGTTGGTCGACGGCGCACGCCCCTCTTCGGGGAGGCTGCCGTCGACGATGGAGTCCTCCACGCTCTCGGCGATCTGGAGGAACAGCGCCCGGCCTTCTTCGATCACATCGACCTGCCTTGTCGGTTAGTTACTCGACCAAGTAACCACAGAACCTGACGTGCGCGCAACCCCCCGCGTGCGCAGGGGAGGGTGAGGCGGGCGCGCTCGCCGTCAGGGATGCGACTTGGGGTGGATCACACGGCCGGGCGCGGTGTCGCCGGAGGGTCGGGCGGGCACGGGCCACGGGGCGGGCTGCGGAGCGGCACCCGAGACCCCCGACGCCGGGGCGGGCGGCGGTGTCGTCGAGACGCGCGGGGGCGCGGCATCCGCCCCCGTCTCCTGCGCAGGCGCAGCTGCCGGCAGTTCGAGGGCGACCTTCGTCTCGAGCACCTCGATCGCCTCGTCCGAGAGCGAGATGAGCCCGTCGAGCTCCTGTCGGACGCGCCGATACGCCAGCTGGCGCTCGGCGGGCGTCGCCGCCTGGTCGATCGCGACGGTCAGCAGCTGCTTGGCGGTGTCGAGGCGCTTGCGCTCCACCTCGGTGAACGAGGAGTCCTTGAGGCGGCGCGCGTCGCGCTCGGCGACGTCGAACGCGACCTCGAAGTCGGCGACCGCATTGCGGTACTCGGCCAGCTGCTCCTTCGTCAGGCGGGCCTTCGGCGACGCGGGGCGCAGTCCGTCGGCGATGCGCTTGGCGCGGAGGAACGCCGCGGTCAGGGGCTGTCGCCCGTCGCTCATGGCCGGGAACGCGATGATCTTGGCCACGTCGAGCTCGTAGTCCAGCCAGCGCGCCGTCACGCCGTCGTGGGTGGCGAAGAGCCGCTCGAGCTGCGTGGCCTGCGTCTCGCGCACGCCATGCGAGTCGATGGTCGTCGCGGTCGGGGCCGTGACAGGGGGGAGGGATGCCGCGGCCACGGCGTCGCCCCGCGCGGCGGCCTTGAGCTCGGCCTTCGCGTGCAGAACCTCGAGCCGGCGCCTGTGACGGCGGCGGGCGCCCCGCTCCCAGGCGCCGCCGACCGCGCTCATCACACCGAAGAGCGGGAAGACGAGCCACCAGTACTGGCTCAGGAACGTGAAGATCGGCTCCACCCTGTCATGCTAACGGGCGCGCGACGCCGGATGTCGGGCTCGCGGCAGCCTGCCAGCCCGGCGCGCTCAGCGGGCCGCAGGCCCCGGCGGCTTGGTGGTCCACCGCTGCGGCAGCACGACCGCCGAGCGGATGCCCTCGATGACGGGGATCGCCGCGTCGATCATGTCGGCGACCGAGCCGAGTACACCGGCGACACCGGTCTGCGGCGCGCGCGGCGTGCCCGGCACGCCCGCCTGGCGCTCGGCCTCGACCAGCGACGCATCGAGCGCGGCGACCGCGTCACGGTAGCGGACGAAGTCGGCGGGAGCGATGCGGCGGCCTGCCGTGGGCCGGGCGAACTGCGCCTCGCGCTGCGCTCGCAGGAATGCGACGGTGGCGGGATGCCGCGGGTCGGTCACCTGCGGGAAGGCCAGCGCCTTGTCGATGTCGGTCTCGTAGGCGAGCCAGCGAGCGTTCACGGCGTCGTGCGCGGCGTAGAGCCGCTCGATCGGCAGCGGCTCGGCGGCCGAGCCGGCGCGGTACTGGGCATACGACGCCTTCACGCGGGCACGGCTGGCGCGCAGCGCGTACGACGCCGTCTTCTCATCGTCGCGTGCGGACTGCAGCGCGCGCTTCGCACCCGCCGACGCCGCACCGCCCGCGCGCGAGCGGGCTGCGAGCACGTCGGCCTGCGCCACGCGCACCTGCGCCTTGGCGGCGACGAGCGCACGGTACGCCTGGCTCTCCTCGTGACGGGCGGCGTCGAGCTCGAGTCGTCGCGCGCGGCGGCGACCCGTCGTCAGGCCCATGTAGGAAGCGGCTCCGACGCCCGCGGCGGCCGGAGCGGCCCACCACCAGCCCTGCACGAGCAGGATGAGAGGCTCCACCCTGACATGGTAACCGCGGGTGCCTCGCGGCGTCCCGGGAGTCTGCTGAGCGCGCGGACGTATACCGAGATCAGCCGAACAGCAGGGCGAAGACCGTGGCGCCGCCGCCGACCAGGATCAGGGCGACGATCGTCACCCAGGCGATCACCTTGACGCGCTTCTGCCGGGTGTCGTTGAAACCGCTGTACTCTTCGTCGTCCGCCGCCATGCGTCCCATCCTAGATCCGGGGTCGCGTCAGGCGACGGGCTCCGCCACCGTGGCGCCGAAGGCGGCCGGCAGGGTCGAGGTCGACAGGTCGCGCAGCTCGGCGAGCGGCACGGTGAACAGGCCCTGCACCTCGAGTGCCGCGCCGTCGGCACCGGCATCCGTCACGCCGATGCGCAGCACCGGGTAGCCCCGGCCCTCGCACAGGCCGCGGAACTTCACGTCGTCCTCGCGCGGCACGCTCACGATCACGCGGCCGGTCGACTCCGAGAACAGCGCGGTCGCGGCATCCACCCCGTCGCGTTCGATGATCTCGTCGAGCCACACGCGCGCGCCGACGCCGAACCGCATGACGGCCTCGGCGAGGGCCTGCGCCAGGCCGCCGGACGACAGGTCGTGCGCCGACGAGACGAGCGACTGCTGCGAGGCGGCGTGGACCAGCTCGGCGAGCTTCTTCTCCTGACCGAGGTCGACCGCCGGCGGGCGTCCGCCGAGGTGGCCGTGGATCGTGCCGGCCCACTGCGAGCCCGAGAGCTCGGTCGCGGTGACGCCGAGGAGATAGATGTTCTCGCCGGCGTCCTGCCAGCCCGACGGGATGCGGCGGGCGACGTCGTCGATGATGCCGAGCACGCCGACCACAGGCGTCGGGAAGATCGGCTGGTCGCCGGTCTGGTTGTAGAACGAGACGTTGCCGCCCGTGACGGGCACGCCGAGCTCGAGGCATCCGTCGGACAGCCCGTCGACGGACTGCGAGAACTGCCACATGACCTCGGGGTTCTCAGGGCTGCCGAAGTTGAGGCAGTCGGTGACGGCGGTCGGCACCGCGCCGGTGACGGCGACGTTGCGGTACGCCTCGGCGAGGGCGAGCTTGGCGCCCTGATACGGGTCGAGCTGGCAGTAGCGGCCGTTGCAGTCGGTGGCGATCGCGAAGCCGAGGCCCGACTGCTCGTCGACGCGGATCATGCCGGCGTCGTCGGGGAACGCCAGCGCGGTGTTGCCCATGACGTAGTAGTCGTACTGGTTCGTCACCCACGAGGTGTCGGCGAGGTTCGGGCTCGCGACGAGCTGGGTGAACTGACGGCGGAGCGTGTCGCCGTCGACGTCGCGCGGCAGCGCCGAGGCGGAGTCGTCGCGCAGCGCGTCGATCCAGGTCGGGTAGGCGACGGGGCGCTCGTACACCGGGCCGTCGACCGCGACCGTCGAGGGGTCGACGTTGACGATCTCCTCGCCGTGCCAGAAGATCTGCAGGCGACCGTCGCCGGTGACCTCGCCGAGCACGCTGGTCTCGACGTCCCACTTCTTCACGACCTCGAGGAACGCGTCGAGCTTCTCGGGAGCCACGATCGCCATCATGCGCTCCTGGCTCTCGCTCATGAGGATCTCCTCGGGCGTGAGCGTGGGGTCGCGCAACAGCACGTTCTCGAGGTCGACGCGCATGCCCGATCCGCCGTTGGCGGCGAGCTCGCTCGTGGCGCACGAGATGCCGGCGGCGCCGAGGTCCTGGATCGCTTCGACGAGCTCGCCCTTGTAGAGCTCGAGGCAGCACTCGATGAGCACCTTCTCGGCGAAGGGGTCGCCCACCTGAACGGCGGGCCGCTTGGTGGGGCCGCCGTCGGCGAACGTGTCGGAGGCGAGGATGGATGCCCCGCCGATGCCGTCGCCGCCGGTCCGGGCGCCGAACAGCACGACCTTGTTGCCGGCGCCGGTCGCGTTGGCGAGCTTGAGGTCTTCGTGGCGCAGGACGCCGACCGCGAGGGCGTTGACGAGCGGGTTGCCCTGGTACACGGCGTCGAAGACGGTCTCGCCGCCGATGTTTGGCAGGCCGAGGCAGTTGCCGTAGAACGAGATGCCGCTCGTGACGCCGTGCACGACGCGCGCCGTGTCGGGGTGGTCGATGGCGCCGAAGCGCAGCTGGTCCATGACGGCGACCGGGCGGGCGCCCATCGAGATGATGTCGCGCACGATGCCGCCGACGCCTGTCGCGGCACCCTGGAACGGCTCGATGTAGCTGGGGTGGTTGTGCGACTCGACCTTGAAGGTGACCGCCCAGCCCTCGCCGATGTCGACGACGCCGGCGTTCTGGCCCATGCCCACCATGAGCCGTTCCTTCATCTCGTCGGAGACCTTCTCGCCGAACTTGCGGAGGTAGATCTTCGACGACTTGTACGAGCAGTGCTCACTCCACATGACGGAGTACATCGCCAGCTCGCCGGAGGTGGGGCGGCGTCCGAGGATCTCGCGGATCTTGTCGTACTCGTCGGGCTTGAGTCCGAGCGCCGCGTACGGCTGCTCCTTCTCAGGGGTGGCCTCGGCGTTCGAGACGGTGTCGGCCAGGGCCTTCGGAGAGGGGGTGGTCACGCGGCTCAGCTCCAGGAATTCGAGGGACGCCGGACGGTCCCAGTCTAGTTGGGGCCGAAGGGGTTGACGGATGCTGTGACCGGCGCTAACGTACAACCAAATGGTTGTACGAAATGAGTTGAGCGATGATGAGATCGACCGCGTGTTCCACGCCCTCGCGGCGTCCACGCGGCGCGACATCCTGCGCCGCGCCATCGAGTCCGAGCACTCTGTCTCGGCCTTGGCCCGCGACTACGAGATGTCGTTCGCCGCGGTGCAGAAGCACGTCGCCGTCCTCGAGGCGGCCGGCCTCATCGTCAAGCGCGCCGAAGGGCGCGAACGTCTCGTCCGGGCGGATCCGACCATGATCGCCCGGGCACGCGCGCTGCTCGCGCGCTACGAGGAGCTGTGGCGCTCGCGCATCGACCGCCTCGACGTGCTCCTCGCCGAACCCGCCGGCGGCACGGCCGGCACCGACCCGCACGACCCCGACCGCACCGACACTCAAGGAGCATGAGATGCCCGTCACCGATGTCACCACCGATCCCGAAGCCCTCACCATGACGCTCACCGCGGAGTTCGACGCGCCGGTGGATCGGCTCTGGGACGCCTTCACGAACCCGCGGCAGCTCGAGCGCTTCTGGGGCCCTCCGGGCTGGCCGGCGACGTTCCCGACGTTCGACTTCGAGGTCGGCGGCCACGCCGTGTACTTCATGACCAGCCCGCAGGGCGAGAAGTCGTACGGCTCATGGGAGTTCCTCGAGATCGACGGCCCGCAGGGCTTCACGGTGCTCGACAACTTCGCCAACGAAGACGGGGCGCCGCTCGACGGGATGCCCACGATGCGGGTCGTGTTCCGTTTCGATGCGACCGGCACGGGCTCCCGCATGGTCAACACGACGTACTTCGCCTCGGCCGAGGCGCTCGAGCAGGTCGTCGCGTTCGGCGCCGTCGAGGGTTCGACGATGGCTATCAACCAGCTCGACCGCGTACTCGCCGGCCTGCGCGAGTACGCCGCCGGCAAGGGGACGCAGACCGAGATCCTCGACGACACCCACGTGCGCATCACGCGCCTCATCGAAGGACCCATCGACCTCGTGTGGCGCGCCCACCAGGAGCCCGAGCTGCTCGAGAAGTGGATGCTGGGACCTGACGGCTGGCGCATGTCGGTGTGCGAGGTCGACTCCGCGGTGGGCGGCCGCTACCGCTACGAGTGGGAGCCCGTCGACGGCGCCGAAGGCGAGCGCTTCGGGTTCGACGGCGAGACCGTGCTCGCCGAGGCGCCGCGGCGCGCGGTGACGACGGAGCACATGACCGGCACCGACTACCCCTCGACGCTCAACGACCTGAGCCTCGAAGAGGAGGACGGTGCGACGCTCATCACGCTGCTCATCGAGTACCCCGACAAGCAGACGCGCGACATGGTGCTCGCCACCGGCATGACGGAGGGCATGGAGGCGAGCTACGCGCGGCTCGAGGGAGTGCTCGCGGCGGTCTGAGCGACGCGGCGGGGGCGTGTCCGCGCAGACCCATATACTGCTCGCGGCGCGGCGGTCGAGGCATCCGCCGTCCGCCGTGCCGCACAGCAGACGCTTCATCAGCAAGGGGCCGCCCATGCACACCACCCGCCGACTCGGGGCTCTCGCCGCCGCGAGCGTCGCCGCCGCACTCACCCTCACCGGGTGCAGCGTCATCGATTCGATCTTCCCCGCCGGCGCCGAGCGCGACGACAGCGGCGAGATCGCCGAGAGCGGTCAGCTCGACGTCTTCACGATCACCGTCGGCGACTGTCTGGCCGACGCGCCGGAGGGCGAGGTCTCCGAGGTCGCCGCCGTGCCGTGCGGCGAGCCCCACGCGTTCGAGGCGTACCACGACTTCCAGCTGACGGGCGACGAGTTCCCCGGCGCCGACGTCGTCGACGAGCAGGCCTGGACGACGTGTGAAGAGGCCTTCACCGAGTTCGTCGGCCTCACCTACGACGAGTCGGTGCTGCTCGCGACGTACTACACGCCGACGGAGGAGTCGTGGAACAGCCTCGACGATCGCACGGTCACGTGCCTCATCGGCGAGGAGTCCGGCGAGACGACCGGCAGCCTCGCGGACGCCGCGCGCTGACCCGCGGCCCTCCGGGACCTGCGGGTCTCAGGCGCTGCGGAAGCGATTCACCATCGGGCAGTCGAACGGGTCGCGCGCGGCGAGCCCGACGCGGTTCAGGTACGCGATGACGATGCCGTACGACTGCACGAGCGACGTCTCGGTGTACGGCACGCCGCGCGTGCGGCACTGCTCCATGACGATCTCGCGCGCCTTGGCGAGGTAGGGGCGCGCCATGCTCGGGAAGAGGTGGTGCTCGACCTGGTAGTTGAGCCCTCCCATGAGCGCAGTCGCCCACCAGCCGCCGCGGATGTTGCGCGACGTGCGCACCTGCTTCGAGAAGAAGTCGAGCTTGGCGTCGGCGGCGATGATCGGCATGCCCTTGTGGTTCGGCGCGAACGAGGCGCCCATGTAAACGCCGAAGACCGCGAGCTGCACGCCGAGGAAGGCGAACGCCATGCCGATCGGCAGGAACAGGAAGATCGGGGTGAGGTACAGCGAGAAACGCAGCGCGATGAGCGCGAGCTCGACCCAGCGGTCCTTGACCTCGCCGCGCGAGAACAGGTGCCGGAAGGCGTGGGCGTGCAGATTCGCGCCCTCGAGCGTGAGGAGCGGGAAGAACAGCCAGCCCTGCTTGCGCGTCACGAGGGCGCGCAGGCGACCGGCGGACGCGGCATCCGCTTCGAGGAACGAGATCGTGTCGATCTCGATGTCGGGGTCCTTTCCGACGCGGTTCGGGTTGGCGTGGTGGCGGTTGTGCTTGTTGTTCCACCAGGAGAGGCTGATGCCGACGACGCCGGCTGCCAGGATGCGTCCGAGCCGGTCGTTCGCGGGCCCCGACTCGAGGATCTGCCGGTGCGCGGCCTCGTGGGCGAGGAAGGCCACCTGGGTGAAGATCACGCCGAGCGCCCCGGCGATGAGCAGCTGGTACCACGTGTCGCCGAGCAGGATGAATCCGGTGACGGCGCCGCCGAAGGCGAGCGCGATGGCGCCGCCGACCAGGGCATAGAACCAGCGGGCCCGCTGCAGGAGGCCGGTCTCACGGACCACCTGCGACACCTCGGTGTAGGCACGGGCGACGGGCGGGAAGGTCTCGGCGCCGGCGTAGGTCTGGCGCACAGCACCCAGACGACCTTCGGGGGCGACGGTGGTGATGGTGGCGATGATCGCACCTGCTCTGGTTCGGGTGCCGACCTCTCGGTCGGTGCGGAGCCACAGGCGGATGCCGATCGCTGAGGCCAGACTACGCACCTGCATATGACCGGGCCGGTATGGGTGGCTGATACCAAGCGTGTTCCCGGGTCATGCTCAGACCCACCCCCTTGACAAGCTCCTCCGTCCCTGCCGCCTACGATGGCCTCGTGGACTTCTCCCTCGACTTCACCCCGGATCTGGTCGCCGTCTTCCTGACTCTGTTCGTGCTCGAGATCGTTCTCGGCGTCGACAACGTCATCTTCATCTCGATCCTCGCGTCGAAGCTGCCGAAGGAGCAGCAGGCCAAGGCCCGCAACCTCGGCCTCACCCTCGCGATGGTGATGCGCGTGGTCCTCGTGCTGTTCGCCGGCTGGATCATCACGCTCAAGGAGGACGTCTTCTTCATCGGCGAGATGGGCTTCTCGTGGAAGGACCTGATCCTCATCGCGGGTGGTCTCTTCCTCGTCTACAAAGCGGTCACCGAGATCCACCACAAGCTCGAGGGGGCCGAAGAGGAGCACGGCGGCGTCGGACGCAAGACGATCACGTTCGGATCGGTGCTCATCCAGATCCTGCTGCTCGACCTCGTCTTCTCGCTCGATTCGGTCATCACCGCGGTCGGCATGACCGAGAGCCTCATCGTGATCATCACGGTCGTGGTGTTGTCGTTCGGCATCATGCTCTTCGCATCGCGCTTCATCTTCGCGTTCGTCAACAAGCACCCCACGGTGAAGATGCTCGCGCTGTCGTTCCTTCTACTCATCGGCGTGTTCCTCGTGGCAGAGGGCTTCGAGATCAAGATCGACAAGGCGTTCATCTACGGACCGATGGCGTTCGCGATCTTCGTCGAGGCCCTCAACCTGGCGTACTCCGCACGCAAGGCGAAGCGCGAGCAGAAGCGCCAGCACGCCGTTCAGCTGCGTCCGCAGTACGCCGACGTCGACGAGTCGGTCGCGGTGCGCACCGCGCTGTCGGGCGGCGCGTCCGGCGGGTCGGTCGGACTCTCGCGCAAGCCCGTCGCGGGCGACACCGCCCCGGCTGACGACGAGCGCGCCGGCCTGGGCTGACAGAGGACTTTCCTCGTACAGCGCTCGTGAGTGCTGCCGTTTCCTGCGACCGCTGCTCCGATCGACGCGGCGCTCGCAGGAATGTGCAGCGCTCGCGACGGCAACGGGGCGAGTGGATGCCGCGGCATCCGTTCACCCGGATGTCCGACCCGCGTTCCCTCGGCGTCACGGCGGCGCCCCGTCGGCTCGGTTTGCTCGTCGCATGAGCCGATTCCCCCGATCGCGCGCCCTGCCGCGCGTCGTCGCCCTCACCGTCGCGGCTGTCGCCGCGGCATCCGTCCTCACTCCCGCCGCCGCGCTCGCCGCGCCCGACCGCGCCCCCAGTGCTTCGGGCATCGTCAAGACCGTCGCTCCCACCCTGGTCGCGCGCGCGACGCTGTCGGCCGACCACCTCGAAGAGGGACCGCCGTCGGGCGCGCTCGCCTCGTCGGCGAACGGGCGCACCGGTCCGTGGGACGGCCAGGTCATCCCCGGATTCTCCGCCGCGATCGACAACGGCGACGGCACCTTCTGGGCGCAGCCCGACAACGGCTTCGGCTCGAAGGGCAACTCGGCCGACTTCCTGCTGCGCAACTACCTGGTGCGCCCCGCGTGGGAGACCGCCGCCGGCGGCGCGGGCGCCATCGAGGTCGAGCGCTTCATCTCGTACAACGACCGCAACGGCGTGCTCGACTTCCCGATCGTGGGCGACGGCACCGAAGAGCGTCTGCTCACCGGCGCGGACTTCGACATCGAGTCCGTCGTGCGCGCCAAGGACGGCACGTTCTGGGTCGGCGAGGAGTTCGGCCCGTTCCTGCTGCACTTCGACGCCGAGGGCACGCTGCTCGAGAAGCCGTTCTCGCTCGACGGCGCGAAGTCGCCGCAGAACCCGTACCTGCAGGGCGAGACGCCGCGCGTGCGGGCCAGCCGCGGCTTCGAGGCGCTCGCCGCGTCGAAGAACGGGAAGTTCCTCTACCCGATCGTCGAGGGCTCGTACGCCGACGACTCCGACCTGCGTCGCCGTGAGGTGCTCGAGTTCGACGTGAAGCGCGGGCAGTACACCGGCCGCACGTGGAGCTACCAGACCGACCAGGAGGCGAACGTCATCGGCGACGCCTTCCTCACGAAGAGCGACCGGCTCCTCATCGTCGAGCGCGACGACTTCGAGGGCGACCAGGCTGTCACCAAGCGCATCTACGAGGTCGACCTCACGCGCGCCGACGCCGAGGGCTACCTCGAGAAGACGCTCGTGGTGGACGCGCTGCGCATCCAGAACCCGGACCTGATCGGCGACGGCGACGGCTACGGCACGGGTGCGGTGTACTCGCTGCCGGTGCAGTCGTTCGAGACCGTCGTGCAGCTGAAGGACGGGCGCCTGCTCATCGGCAACGACAACAACTACCCCGGCAACGACGCGCGCATCGCGGGCACACCCGACGACACCGAGTTCGCCGTGATCGACCTCCAGCGTGCGCGCATCGAGCCGTCCGAGATCACCGTCGTCGGTCACCGCGGCGCGAGCGGCCACCGTCCCGAGCACACCCTCGCGGCGTACGAGACGGCCATCGTGCAGTGCGCGGACTACATCGAGCCCGACGTCGTGTCGACGAAGGACGGCGTGCTCGTCGCCCGCCACGAGAACGAGATCGGCGGCACGACCGATGTCTCGACCCGCACCGAGTTCGCCGACCGCCGCGTCACCAAGACGATCGACGGTGCCCGCATCACCGGCTGGTTCACCGAGGACTTCACCCTCTCCGAGCTGCGCACGCTGCGCGCGAAGGAGCGGCTGCCGCAGACCCGTCCTGCCAACACGGCGTTCGACGGCCTCTACCTCGTGCCGACGCTCGACGAGGTCATCGACCTCGCACGCCACTCGGTGAGCTGCGACGGGCGCCCGGTCGGCGTCTACCCGGAGACGAAGCACCCGACCTACTTCGATTCGATCGGCCTCTCGCTCGAGGAGCCGCTCGCCGCCGCCCTCCAGGCGAACGGCATGGACCGCGCGGACGCGCCGGTGATCCTGCAGAGCTTCGAGGTCGCGAACCTCGTGGAGCTGAACGAACTCACCGACGTGAGCATCGCCCAGCTGGTCAGCCCCTCGGGCCGCCCGTACGATTTCATCGCCGCTGGTGACCCGCGCACGTACAAGGACCTCGTGACGCCCGCCGGCCTCGCCGAGATCGCGACCTACGCCGACGGCGTGGGCCTCGAGAAGTCGGTCATGATCCCGCGCACGCCGGCCGGCAACCTCGGCACGCCGACCCCGGTGATCGCCGATGCGCACGCCGCGGGGCTCTCCGTGCACGGCTGGACGTTCCGCCTCGAGAACCAGTTCCTCCCGGTCGAGTTCCGCTCGAGCACCGACCCCAATGCTCCGGGCGACCTGGCCGGTGAGATCCGGGTGTTCCTCGAGCAGGGCATGGACGGCCTCTTCAGCGACCAGCCCGGCGTGGCGGTGGCGACGGTCGGCTGACACGACCTCGACCGAAGAGCGGGCGGATGCTGCGGCATCCGCCCGCTCTCCTTTCGGATTCGCGACCGCGGCTGATTTCTGCGACCGCGGCGTCGGTCGATGCAGCGCTCGCAGGAAGGTGCAGCGCTCGACGAACGGGCGCCCCGTGGGCTACCGCGCCGGCCGCGGACGGCGTGCAGGCAGTCCTGCGCCGGTCAGGATGTCGTAGAGCGCGCGAGGTGACCGGAGCGCCGGCATCCGCCACCGCGAGAAGGCCGCGACCTGGCGCCGCAGCTCGTCTTCGCGATCCTTCTCGTCGAGCAGAACCTGCTCGGGAGTGCGCCCCTGCAGCAAGACGGGGTCGCGGTACTTCCCCGCACCGTCGAACTCGCCGATGTGGCGGTGCTCCCGCCAGAAGAAGTCGGTGTGGGCCTCCCGGCCGTCGGCGAGCTCGAACCGGGCCTGCAGCTCGGGCACGGGAAAGCCCATGGTCGCGATCAGCACCCGGGACTGGGACTCGCGGACGCTGTCGGCCAGTCCTGTCGCGAAGTCCGCCGCTCGCGCCGACCGCGCCGACCCGCGGCCCACGACCGAGTGCGCGCGCTCGCGAAGATCGCACGCGTCGACGAGCGGCCCGCCGGCGCGCCGCGCCCACAGGGCCTGGTCGGCCGCGACCACGCCGTCGGGGAAGCGGGCGCCGGCCATCAGGTCGACGGCCGTCTGCAAGGGTGTCGTCACCGCGTGCCGCAGCCACGGCACGGCCTCCACCTCCGACAGGCGGCGCCCGTGACGCCGCATCACGCCGCTCGAGCGCCCGCCCGACGCGAGCTCTGTGCTGACATCGACGCCGGCGGGCCACGCACCGATGAGGTCGATGCCGTGAAGGGCAGCGGCCGCGTGATGCGAGATGACGAGGTGCGAGCGGGCGCGCGCGGCGGTCTCCCACACGCGCTGAGCGTGACGCGCCATCGGTGTGAGTGCCTCCCATTCCTTGCGAGCGGCGTACGATCCCGGCGCGATGCGCACGATCTCGCGTTGCGCGAGGCGGGCTTTCAGCCGCCGGTCGTTCACCGGCTCGCCGTCGTTCTCACGCCGGCGGAAGACGGTGTCGAGCGGCGGTTCGAGGATCCACATCGGACCACGGTGCAACAGGCGCGGCCTCGACCGTCGGCCGTCGGGAGTGTCGGTGGATGCCGCCCGGTGCGGCGGTAGCGGGGGAGGAAGCACGCCGCGGCTGCCCGTGACTGCCGCTGTTTCGTGGATGCCGCGGCTTTCGGTCATTCGCCGAGCCGTCGGTCGCGAGTGCGGCTGTTTCGTGCGAGCGCTGCGTCGGGCGACGCCGCGGTCGCCGGTTTGAGCAGCGGTCGCGAAATGAGGGGCTGCCGAGTGGTGCGGGGCTCGCAGTTCTGGGCCGCGGTCACAGGTTCGAGCAGCGGGCGCGGGAATGGAGCGAGGCGCGGCCACGAGGGCGGCGCGGGACGGCTACGCGTCGGCAGCGAGGGTCGGGCCGGTCAGGCGCGGCGAGGGCCGGCCGGGCCGGGGTCGGGCCCGCCGGGCGGGCCGGCCGGGCGGGGCGGGCCGGGTGGGGCGGGGTCAGGCGGGGTCGAGGACCAGGCGGTAACCCATGCCGGACTCGGTCAGCAGGTGGGCG
>NZ_JSYE01000030.1:0-29905 GCF_054824025.1 Microbacterium sp. HJ5 | reverse complement strand
CACCCTGTTTCGTCAGCCGCAGGCGTGTGCGGCGAACGGCGCCTCGACCGTGGCCGAGACCTGCTGGCTGTCGACCGTCGCCGTGACCGTCACCGCGGCGACTCCGGCGGGGGCGTTCGCGAGGCGCGTCGTGAACGCGCTCGATGCGGACTTGCCGGCGGCGACCGTGATCGACGACTTCGAGCCGTACGGTGTGGCCACCGAAGCGGTCACGGGCACGTCGTCGGCGTTGGTCACCTTGACCGTCAGCACCGACTTGCCCGAGACGCAGCGCGAGGCCGCGTCGGCGGACACGTCCAGGGACGGCGCCGCGTTCTCGGCGAACGACCACGTGTCGAGTTCGAACAGGTCGCCGCTGCCGCCCTTGTAGGTGAAGAACAGGTCGCGCGTGCCCTCGAGGCCCTCGAGGTCGGCCGTCAGCTCGGTCCACTGGCCGGTCGCCCCCGTGACGGGGATGGTGGCCACCACGGGCCCGGTCTCGCTGCCTGTGCGCAGGTCGATCGATCCACCCGCCTGCAGCGGCTTGACCTTCACCGTGACCGACTCGGCGCCGGCGTCGCCGAACGCCACCGACGACAGGGCGGTCCAGTCACCGTTGTCGATGTCCTTCACGACGAGGTTCGGCGCGGTCGCCCCGAACTGCGTCGACCCGCCGTCGACCTTCTGCGTCGCGATGCCCTTGCTCCAGCCGAAGGTCTCGGCCTCGAAGCTGCGGTACGGGTCGAAGTCGTGCACCTGCTGGACGCCGGCGTAGTCGCCGACCACCTGCTGGATGGTGCCGTCCGCGTTGAACGACAGCTCCTGGATGTGGGGGCTGCGGTATCCCTGCGTGGTGTTCCCGTTGATGCGCTTGTTCAGCGTCGGGGCGTGGTACGTGAAGTAGTACTTGCCCTCGAACTCGAAGACGGACTGGTGGTTGTTGCCGCCGGTGCCCGCGCCGAAGAACTGCGACTGGTTCGGGAAGAGGATGCCCTGGTACTTCTCCTTCGGGAAGTTCGTCGGGCTGTCCGACATCATGTACGGGATCTGGCCGCCGCCGGGGTAGCCCGGAAGCGGGGTCTGGTTGCCGCCGAAGTCGTTGCCGCCGAAGTGCGACGAGTACGTCAGGTAGTACTTGCCCTGGCGCTCGAAGATGTGACCCGCCTCGAACGAGACCGGGGTGTCGACGACCATGGCCGAGCCCTTCGTCGTCACCATGTCGTCGCCGAGCTCGATCACGCGGATGTTCTTCGGGTTGTTGTACCGCTCGGCCGCGGGCATGCTCGTGGACGCGGGTCCGCCGCCGAAGACCAGGTACGCCTTGCCGTCCTTGTCGACGATCGGTGCCGGGTCGAACTTCCACGCGACGTCCTCGGCGCCGGGAGTGGTGCCGTTGATCAGCGTGCTGGTGCGCTCGCTCGTCCACGGTCCGAGCGGGCTCTTCCCCGTGATGACGTTGCTCGAGCCGCCGCCGTTGGCGTAGTAAAGGAAGTACTTCTCCTCGCCGTTCACGACCTTCTTGGCGAAGCCCGGGGCCCACGAGTTGTTCGTGAACGGGGCGACTCCCTGCGGGCCGGCCACCTGGATCTCGCCGTGATCGGTCCAGTTGACGAGGTCCTCGGACGAGATCAGCGTGATCTGGTTGATGTTGCCGTAGTTGATCTGCGGCGAGACGCCCGTGATCGGATCGGGACCGTAGCCCTGGGTGTCGTTCGTCATGAACATGTACACACGGCCGTCCTCGGCGTATCCGAAGCCGTCCGCGCCGAACTTGTGCCCGATGAGGGGGTTGTGCTCACCGGGAACCTTGCCCACGACCTCGATCGTCTTCGAGGGCGGCGGGGGCGGAGGCGTTCCGACGAGCGACACGTCGTCGACGATGAAGTCCATCAGGTGGGTGTTCGGGTCGCTCGAGGGCGTGCTCGTCCAGGGCGTCTCGATGAACAGCCGGGCGGTCGTGACGCTCTGGCTCGCCGGGATCGTGAACGTCGCGTTGATGTAGCCCCACTGGCCACGGGCCGGGGTGGTGCTGGCCAGGTTCGTGTACGTGCTCCCGCCGTAGTGCATCGTGGCGAAGAACTGCTTCGTCGCCGGGCTGCTCGGGTTGTCGTACTTCACGCGGGCCTTGATGCTGTAGGTCTGCCCCGCCTGCACCTTCCCGCTCAGATCCTGCATCGGACCCGAGCCGGTGGTCGTGCGGCCCGTGACCTTCACGGCGGACGCGCCCGAGTAGGCGTCGCCGACGATCGACAGCGTTCCCCCGTCGGTGGCGTTGCCGTTGTTCACGAACCACCCCTGAACGCCCGACTCGAAGCCGCCGTTGACGATCAGCTCCTCGTCTGCGGCCGTGGCCGGCGCCGCGAGGCCGCTGACGATGAGCGCCGTGGCTGCCACCGCCGCTCCAAGCAGGCCGGCCATCCTGCGGCGTCTCGCCGCGCGATGGGTCATCTCGTTGGTCAAGGTCTCCTCCTCATTGATCGATCAACCTCGGTCCGCCTGCACCGCATGCGAGCATGCGGGGGGACGAGGGGTCGGGCAGGATTCCCCTTGCTCAGATCTGCTGGGCACTGCTGCGTGCGTCCCGGCCCCTTCGGCGGGTGCTTGGCATGTTAGCGGTCACAGCAACCGCCCACAAGACCCAGTTGTTCGCGCTATCAAACTCCGGCATGATCGAGTGGACCGAGAGCCGACCCTGCCCGCGGGTAAGGCTCTACGCGAAGGAGCGTTCATGGCCGTCAGCCCCCGACGGGTCGCCGAGGCGCGGTTCCGCACGGCGCGCCCGCGCGCGACGAGGCATCGCGCTCGTGCCGCACGTGCGTCGTCGGCCGCCCTGGCGGGCGCCCTCACGCTGACCGGATGCAGCGCCCCGGCGGCGGAGGATGCGGTCTCGTTCTGGTCCTTCACGGGCATCCAGCAGGGAGCGCAGGTCGAGCGCTATCTCGCGGCGAACCCCGGCGCGAGAATCGACCTCAGTGAGATCGGCACCTCCGGCGAGACGGCCGATGCACTGACCGCCGCGCTGGCCGGTGGACGGCCACCCGACCTCGTCCTCATCCAGGGCGAGGACCTCCCCCGCTTCGTCGATGCCGAACAGCACTTCCTCGACCTGGGCGATCTGGCCGGGGACGGCTACGGCGACCAGTACCTCCCGTGGGCGTGGGATGCGGCGACCACACCGTCGGGCAAGGTGATCGGCATCCCGACCGACGTCGGAGGCATGGCGCTGGCGTACCGGGCGGACCTGTTCCAGGAGGCGGGCCTTCCGACGGAACCCGAGGCCGTGAGCGCACTGTGGCCGACCTGGGACGCGTTCGTCGAGGTCGGCACCCGTTTCGTCGCCGGCTCCGACGCCGCGTTCGTCGACAACGTCAGCACCACGGTCTTCGTGAACGCATCCAATCAGCTGCCCGTGAAGTACTACGACGAGTCGGGCGATCTCATCCATGACAGCAATCCCGGCATCCGGCAGGCGTTCGAGCTGTCCCTGGCCGCGCACGAGGCCGGTATCAGCGCGGGGGCGGGCGCGTTCACTCCGGGATGGCAGGCGGCGATGGCGCGAGGCGACTTCGCGGTGATGGCCGCGCCGTCCTGGATGCTGCGGGTGATCAAGTCGGCCGCGCCCACCACGAGCGGCAGATGGCGCGTCACATCGGTACCGGGGGTGGCCGGCAACTGGGGAGGAAGCTACCTCGCGATCCCGGCGGGCTCGCGGCACCCCGAAGCCGCCTGGGACTACATCGCGGAGACCCAGACGCCGAACTCGCAACTGGAGCACTTCGCCGACGGCGGACCGCTCCCCGCCACCCGCGCCCCGTATGGGGATGACATCGCCGCTTTCGCGGATCCCTTCTTCGGCGACTCCAGGATCGGCGGGATCCTCACCGACTCGATCCTCGACATGCGAGCGGTCCGCCAGGGCCCGGCGACAGCCACGATCAACGCGGCGTTCCTACAGGCGCTGACCGCCGTCGAGCAGGGGTCGCTCGACGCGGGCGCTTCCTGGCAGTCCGCGATCGCCGCCGCCCAGGTGGCGCTCCCGTCCTCTTCGCGCCGTTGATCGTGCAACAGCGCATGCGACGGATGCCGCGGCGGACGGCCGTGGCGCCGTACATGTTCCTCGCCCCATTCCTCGTCCTCTTCGGCGTCTTCGCGGTCGGACCGTCCGTCGCGACCTTCTGGCTGGCCTGGTGGGACTGGGATCCCCTCGGCAGCCAGGAGTGGGTCGGGTCGGCGAACTTCGCACGTCTGCTCACCGACCCCAGGTTCTGGACGGCGACGGTGAACACCCTCGTCATCGCGGGGCTGGCGACCGCTGGACAGGTGTGCATCGGACTGGCGCTCGCCCATGTGATCCACCGTGCGACCCGGACGACGGGGGTGCGGATCTCGCTCCTGGTGCCGTACGTCACGTCGGGGGCGGCCGTCGCGATCCTCGTCGCACAGTTCGTCGACCGCGATTACGGGCTCCTGCCACGGCTCGCGGAGTCGTTCGGGCTCACGGGCGTCGACGCGCTCGCGCACACGGCGGGGGCGTGGGCGGTCGTCTCCGCGATGGTCGTGTGGCGATGGTTCGGATTCACAGCCCTGCTCATGGTGGCCGTGCTCGCGTCCGCCCCGCCCGAGCTCTTCCAGGCCGCCGAGATGGACGGAGCGGGACCCTGGGCGCAGTTCCGCCATCTGTCACTTCCTCTGCTCCGGCCCGTCATCGTCTTCAGCATCCTCACCTCGATCGTCGCGACGCTCCAGCTGTTCACGGAGCCGCTGCTCGCGGACCCGTCCGGCCTGACCTGCGGACCAGCGCGCCAGTGCCAGACGCTCGCGCTGCTCGTGTACGAAGTGGGATTCCGGGATTTCCAGTTCGGCTACGCCGCCGCAATCTCCTCGGCGGTCTTCCTGATCGCGGCCGGCATCGTCGGCCCGGTCTTCCTCCTCCTCCGCCGTGTCGGGTGGACGACGTGACCAGGGTCGGCAGGGGCGCGTCGACCGTGGTGCTGGCCGCTGCCGCGCTCGCTTGCTGGGCACCGGTATGGTTCATGGTCGTCGTGGCGTCGCACGACCCCGCAGCCGCGACGACCTTTCCGCCGCCGCTGCTGCCCGGGGGACGGCTTCTCGAGAACGTGGAGAAGGTGTGGTCGCACGTGGCGTTCGGCGGCTCGCTTGTGAACTCGGCCCTCGTCTCGAGCGCGATCGCGGTGGGCGGCACGCTCATCTGCGCCCTTGCGGGATTCGCCTTCGCCAAGCTGCGGTTCCCGGGGCGGGGCGTTCTCTTCGCGGTGGTCCTCTTCGGGCTGACACTGCCCGTTCAGCTCGCGATGATCCCGAACTATCTTGTGGTGTCCGCCCTCGGCTGGGTGGACACTCCGCAGGCTCTCATCGTGCCCGGGCTCGCGAGCGCCTTCGGCGTCTTCTGGATGCGCCAGCACATCTCGGCCGTGCTCCCGGACGAGGTGCTCGATGCAGCGGCGCTCGACGGCTGCGGAAGGTGGTCGATGTTCCGGCAGGTCGCATTTCCGAGCGTGAGGGCGGGTGCGGGGGTCCTGGCCTGCCTGCTTTTCGTATCGGCGTGGAGCGATTTCGCCTGGCCGTTCATCGTGCTGCGCTCCCCCGGCTCGCAGACCGTGCAGGTGGCGCTCCGCGGGCTGCAGGGCGAGTACGGCGTCGACTACTCGCTCGTGTTCACGGGTGCCCTGCTGGCGACCGCCCCGATGATCCTGCTCCTCCTGCTGGTGGGTCGATGGGCTGCGCGGAGCGCGTTCGTGAAGAGCCGCGCAGAACGAGTCGCGGAAGCTGCGCCGGAGCCTCAGCCGGGGCCCCATCCAGAAGCCTCGACACCGCCCGCTCGGCTCGGTCTGCCAGGCCCGAGTCGACCGCGCTCACCGGTGGGCTGAAGTGGGCGGCATCGGGGTGATCCTCGAGCGACACCAGGCTGAGATCCTGCGGAACGCGCACTCCGCGGGCACGCAGCCCGCTGACGAGCCCCAGCGCGAACGACAAGCTGGGAACCACGACCGCCGTGCAATCGTGAGGGAGCATCCCGCGACGCGCGACGCGCAATCCTCCCCGAGCCGTCGCCGGCACCGCCAACGGCGTGACGGACCGGCGGCCGACGCGGTCGACGACCGTCGCCGGCAGGGCGCACGCGATCGCGTCATGGCCGAGGTCCCTGAGGTGATCGACTGCGACCCGCAGCGCCGCCGCGGCATGGTCGTCCGGGCCGTCGTCGATCGCGCCGGGGTGAACCGACATCGACACCCACGGTGAGGCCGTGCGCAAGAGTGCGATCGACTCCGCAGGCTCCCCGTCGCACAAGACGAACACCACGCCACGGAGTCCTGGCTCACCGATCCGCTGAGCCGCCGCCTCCATCGACCCTTCGTCCGACGGGTCCGCGCCGATCATCGTGAGCGCGAGTCCCCGGCGTTCGGTCGCCCGCGCGATCGCCCCCACCAGGGCGGCCGCGCGAGGGCATCCGGCCCCGCCGACCATCACGGCGGCGAGCCGCGGACCGACTCGTCCCGCGAGGACGCGGGCCGACAGGTTCGGCGTGAATCGCACACGCGCGACGATCTCGAGGACGCGGCGGCGCGTCGCGTCCGTCATGCCCTCCTCCCCGTTGATCGCCCTCGAGACGGTGGTGTGCGACACTCCTGCGGCCGCCGCGACGTCGTAGATCGTGGGCGCGCGAGGATCGGCTTCGCGCCGGTCGACCGCCGTCATCGCGAGTCCACTCCACCTCTACGCACCGGCGGTGCCGACGCGCACGCGCCGGGGAGCCGAGAACATCGCCGCACCGCCGATAGAGTCGCCATAGCCCACCGAGCTCACGCGAACAGACCCGGATGCACCAACTGCCCAGCCCGCACGCCCACCAGCGCGTCACCATGCAGGACGTGGCGGAGAAGGCCGGCGTGTCCGCGCAGACCGTGTCCAACGTCGTCAACGGGCGCACCGAACGGGTGGGGCCCGAGACCATCGACCGAGTCGCGCGCGTCATCGACCAGTTGGGCTACCGCGTCAATCAGAGCGCCCGGTCGTTGAGGAAGGGCCGGACCGGCATCGTCGGCCTCGGCGTCCCGGTGCTGGCCTCCGAGTACTACGGCGAGTTGGCAGAGCGGCTGTCCCGCCGATTCTCCGAGCATGGCGTGCGGCTGGTCACAGAGAACACCGGCGGCGAGATGACGGCCGAGGTGGAGTCTCTGGCAGCATCCCACCTCGAGACCTACGACGGATTCATCCTCGCCATCGCCGCGAGCGAATCCGCCGAGCTGAACAGGATTCTCCCGGGCAAGCCCATCGTGCTGCTCGGGGAGCGCGCACTGTCGACGCGGTTCGACCACGTGCTCATGGACAACGTAGGCGGGGGCCGGCTGGCGACCCGCCACCTGTTGGAGCGCGGGGCCAGAGCCATCGTCGCCCTCGGGGGCGCCGCAGAGGGCCCGGAGTCCGTGCAGACCCTGCGCACCCGCGGGTACCTCGAGGCGCATCGGGCCGGCGGGCTGCCGGTCCGGCCGGAGCTCATCCAGCCGGTCGGGCTCGACATGGCCGACGGCTACCGCGGCGTCAACGCGCTCCTCGATCAGGGTGTCGAATTCGACGGCGTCTTCGCACTCACGGACTCGTGCGCGTTCGGCGCCCTGCGCGCGCTCGCCGACCGAGGCCTGGGTGTGCCCGGCGACGTCCAGGTGGTGGGCTTCGACAATGTACGCGCCGGCGAGTACACCCACCCGCGGCTCACGTCGGTCGAGCCGGGCAACGACGCCATGGCCGACGCGATCGTGTCGGTGATGCTCGCTCGACTGAAGGTCGACCGGCCTGCCGATGAGCCTCGGCGCACCATGCTGCCCGCGTCCATCGTGGAACGCGGGTCGACGCGTCCGATGAGCACCGGCGACTGAGCGCGGATCCGCACCGCGGTGGGGAGCCGCACGGTGCGACTCCCCACCCACGGAGCGGCTCATGGTGCGCAGGACACCGCCTCGATCTCGAGGTCGTAGACCGACTCGACCCGGTTGTCACCATCGCCGGTGCCGAGGGTCACCGTCATGGCGCCGGCCGTCAGGCTCGCCGCCCGCGTGGCGAACACGGAGGCGTGCGTCTTGTCGGCGGCGAGCGCCCCGACGGTCTTGGAACCGTACGGCGTGGCGATGCGCAGGTCGATCTTCGCGCCCTCCTCGTTCGTGACCGAGACCGTGATCACGACCTTGCCTGCGACGCAGCGGTCGGACACGGCGACCGACGCCGCCACGGCGGGCAGCACCTCGAAGTCCGCGCTCGCCTCGGAGGCCAGCAGGATGTCGAAGCCGAGATACTCGGCGGTGACCGTCTGGCCGCCCTCCGCGAGCCCTGCCGGGATGGTGGCCGACGCGGTTCCCTCGTCGAGGTAGACGGTCTCCGTCCAGTCGCCGACCGAGAAGCGGACCTGACCGCCGGTCTCGAACCCGTCCGCGGCGGCGACGGTGGCCGTCACCTCGGTCGTCTCGTCGGCCCGCACGTCGTCCACCGATACCTCGACGGTGGTCGCGACGTCCTGGTTCGGGATGCCGCGGATGCTGTTCCACTCCCGCAGCGTGATCGGCAGCACCGTGCCGTGGCGCGGACGCGGCACACCGGCGTTGGTCATCGTGATGCTCTTCGCCTGCCACGTCTGGGCCTCGATATCAGCCTCGCAGGCCGCCTGGTAGCCGCCGCCGTTCGTGTACCGATCGCCCCACAGGTAGAACTGGCCGGGGCACGCCGTGTCGCCCGGGTTCGCCTTGAAGATGACCGGGCCCTCGTAACCGGCGTTCGATTGCCAGGTGGTGCGCCCGAGCGCCGGAGCCACGAGGTCCCACGCGGTGATGTCGCTGTCGAGGAAGTCGGTGTGCTTCTCCGAGAAGATGTCCGACCCGGCGTTGCCGGCCTCGTTCTTCGTGACGCGGTAGTACTCGTCGCCGACCTTGATCGCCGTCGTGTCGATGCGCGACTGCGGAGCGGGGTTCTGCCACACCTTCGGCTCGGAGAACGTCTGGAAGTCGCGCGTGATGTTGTACCACATCTGGGCGTTGCCCTGACCGGTGCGGTTCACGGGGTCGTTCCACAGCGACTGGGCCCAGAACACCGCGTAGGCGCCGATCTCGTCCACCCACAGCGACTCCGGAGCGAACGCGTTGCCGGCGTTGTCGGGTGCCACCTTCACATGGCGCTGCGGCGTCCAGTTCACGAGGTCGTTGGACTCGAAGACCTCGATGTACTGGGTGTCGTTGATGGCGTAGCCGCCCTGGTCGTACCAGTTGAGGTCGGTGGCGATCATGTAGAAGGTGTCACCGTCGGGCGACCGCACGATGTGCGGGTCGCGCAGGCCCTGGTCGCCCAGCTGCGAGACCAGCGAGGGCCATCCGCCGGTGAGCCCGGTCCAGTCGAGCGCCGTATTGCCGTTGGAGGTGGCGAACATGATCTGCTCGCCGTCGGCCATTCCCTCGCCCTTGAAGTACCCGAGGAAGTACCGCTCGTTCTCTTCATGTCGAGGCAGCGGCTTGACCACCACGTCGAAGGTCTTCTCGACCTCGGCTTCGCCCTTGGCGATGGTCGCCGTGAGCGTTCCCTCCACCTCGGGATGCCCGTACGCGGGACGCGTTACCTCGCCGGTCGGCGAGATGTGGTCGGTGCTCGACTCCCACGTGATGTCGGAGCCCCAGCGGCCCTCGGTCGGCAGGGTGATGTCGCCCCGGATGTTCCCGGTCTCGTACAGCTCGAGGTCGAGCTTGTCGCGATCTGCCGAGTGGCCGTCGTCGAACTCGGCCGGCACGGTGATGCGGATCTCGCGCACGGCCACGGACTCCGCTCCCTTCCGGAGCGTGGCGGTGAGCACGGCGGACGCATCGGCCTCGCCGAGCGCCGGGCGGGTGATCACGCCGCGGATCGGCACCTTGCGCGCGCTGTTGACCGCCGGCGGCACGACGACCTCGACGACCTCCGGGTCGGACGACGTCCAGGCGATGGACGATCCGGCGACGGAGCCGAGCTTGGGCAGCTCGAGGTCCTCGACGATCGCGTCGGTCAGTCCGAGGTCGATGGCCGCGGCATCCGCTTCGACTCCCTCGTCGTTCCCCTGGGCCGCGCGCTGCGCGACCTCGGCCGCGCTCAGGCCGCGGTCGTAGACGCGGAAGTCGGACAGCGTGCCGCGGAAGGAGTAGTTGCCGGGCACCTGCGAGCGCGCCAGGAAGTTGCAGTTCGTCCCGGCGGCGTTGACGGACGGCGCCGTCGTGATCGTGGTGGATTGCGCGTACTGCACGCCGTCGACGAACAGCGTTCCGGTCCAGGTGGTGCCGCCCGCGTTCGGAGTCTGCGTGTAGGTCACGTGCTTCCACACGCCCTCCGCGAGGCGGACGCGGTTCTGCTGCACGTTCACGGTGCCCGCGGCGACGCGGAGGCGCTGGGTGTTGGACGAGAAGAGCTGGCCCTGCTGGCCGCCCGCGACGTCGCACGACACCTTGTTGCCGAGGCCCCAGATCTGGTGCTCGCCGACGTTGGCCGGATCGATCCGGATGTCGTAGTCGACCGTGATGGCCTGCATGCCGGCGGTCAGGTTGTCCGGCAGGCGCACATAGCCTCCCGAGAGCGCGTCGGCATAGGCATCCGGATTGAATCGGATGCCGAGGCCGTCGCGCTCGGTCTTGTCGGGGTTCACCAGGGTGGCGTCGGCGGTGCTTCCTGCCGACCCGGTGTTCTCGATGACCGTACCCGACGTCTCATCGAGCTCGAAGTGGTGGACGAGGCCGTCGAGGACATCGTCGTAGACGGGCTCGGCTGCAGCCGGTGTCGCGATGACCACGCCGACGCACAGCGAGGTGGCGGCGATCACCGCGGCGGCGCGAGACCGGCGGAGTGGGCGGGCGGTCGATGGAGGGGCCATGCGGTGATACTCCTTCGTATCGGGACTGTGCGGATGCGACGACGACCGGCGAGGTAGGTTTATCGATCAATCGCAATGTTACCGATCACAATACAACGATGCAAGACGCGTCGCCGGTCGCTCCGAGCGAGCGCGAGCTAGAGCGGACGCGGTGGGGCGGTCGACTCGCGGACCACCAGATGTGTGGCGAGCTCCAGGCGCGTGACGTCGGGCGCTGCATCGTCGACGAGCTGGAGGACGAGCCGCGCTGCCTGCTCCGCCATCTCCGTCACCGGCTGGTGCACGGTCGTCAATCGCGGGCTCGCCAGCTCGGCGATCGCGAGGTCGTCGAATCCCACCACCGACAGATCGCGCGGAACCCTCGCTCCGTCCGCCGACGCCGCGTGGAGCACGCCCAGCGCCTGCACGTCGCTGGCCGCGAAGATCGCCGTCGGCGGCTCGGCGAGGCCGAGCAGTCCGTGCGCGAGGCTCTCCCCGCTCGAGCGGTCGAACCCGCCCGTGACCATGAGCGCGGGGTCGACGGGAAGACGAGCGGCGGTGAGCGCGGAGCGGTAGCCGTCGATGCGCGCGAGGGAGCACATGACGTCATCGGGCCCGCCGAGCATCGCGATGCGCCGGTGCCCCAGTTCGATGAGGTGCCGTGTCGCGTCGACGCCGCCTGCCCAGTTCGCGGCTCCGACCGACGGGATCCCGGGTGCCGGGTCGCCTGCGGGATCGATCAAGACGAAGGGGATGCCCCTCGCCTCGAGCTTCTCGCGGGCAGGCGCGGGCATGCCCGCGAACAGGAGGATGACGCCGGTCGGCCCACGGCGGAGCACGGAGTCGAGCCAGTCGTCCCCCGGCGCATGACGGTCGCCGCTCACCGAGAGCGAGATCGCCAGACCTCGCTCGGCGGCGACCTCTCGCACACCCTCCACGATCGAGAGCGCCCACTCGCCGTCGAGCTCGTGGAGCACGACTTCCAGATACTCCCGCCGCTTGTGGCTCCTCCGCCGGCGGTAGCCGGTGGTTCGCAGCTGCTCCTCGACCAGCGCGCGCGTCGAGGAGGAGACGTCCGCCGCACCGTTGAGCACCTTGGAGATCGTCGTCATGGACACGCCGGTCGTCGCCGCGATCTCCCTCAGGGTCACCCGCTGCGCCCGTGCCATGTCCGGCTGCCGGATCAGCGCGTCGCGCGCCGGAGGATCCCGGCGAGACCTTCGCGAACCTGGCAGTTCGGGAAGGCGAAAGCGTCCGCGAGGGCCTCGGCCTCATGGGGGTCGACGCCCTCGAACGCGCGGGCGAAGTCGTCGACCATGGCCTCGGCGAGCATCACGTGACGGATGTGTCCGTGGATCCATCGGCGTGCGCCCCACGGATAGGGCTGGAAGTCGGGGAACTCCTGGGCGAAGAGCCGCTCGATCGGCTCGAGGACGTCACGCACCCCCGCGTCGGTGGAGCCCCACGAGTCGACTCCCAGACGCGCCTTCTTCTCGAGCACGGGTGCGATGCGACGCAGATACGCCGAGTCCGGGTCCACGGTGACGACTCCCTGGAGGCCGATGTCCTTATAGGTCCACAGCGCCCAGCTCGCCTCGTGCCGGGCGTAGATCTCGAGCTGATCTTCGAGCAGGCGGTACCGCTGCTCGTCGCGCGCCTGGTCGCCCGTGTACACCGGCCCGAACTCGCCCACCCAGATGGGGGTGCCGGTCTCGCGCATGTAGGCCGTGCGCTCGAGGAAGACCTGCTCGATGCGGTCGCGGTCGACGAACTCGCCCCGCGACACCCCGGGGTAGGGTCCGCCGTCCACGAATCCGGGCAGTGCGTAGTCGTGGGCGGTGTACACGCAGTTCGGGAGCGGGTCGCCCAGCTGGTCGAACTGCGTGGAGTACCGGTTGCCGTCGAGGAAGAGGATGTGGTCGGGGTCGACCGCGCGGATGGCTGCTTCCAGCCGGCGGTAGAACGGGCCGATCGCCGTGCCGTGCGCGTCCGCCGGCTCGTTCACCGGGTTGTAGCCGGCGACCCAGGCGTTCCCCCGGTAGTGGGCGGCAATGGCCTCCCACAGGTGCACCGCGCGGTCCTGCAGCTGCCGCTGGCTCCAGAAGTGCGCCCACTGGGTCGGGTTGTCGCTGTGCCAGTGCTGGTTCTGGGAGCCGGGGACAGCGTGGAGGTCGAGGATCGTGTAGATGCCGTGACGGGCGCACGCGTCGACCACGCGGTCCAGCGTGCGGAATCCCTCCTCACGGATGACGAAGGGCTCGTCGTCGACCTCGAAGTGCCGGTAGTTGAAGGGGATCCGCAGCGAGTTCAGCCCGAGCGAGGCGAGGAACGCCGCGTCGTCGTCGGTGAAGAAGCCTTCGAGGAAGCGGTCGAAGAACCGCGAATACCCCTCATCACCGAGCACGCGTCTCAGGGCGCGACGCTGCTGCGACTCCGCCCCGGCATAGCCGGTGATGAAGTTCTCCATGTTCATCCAGCCGCCGAGCCCGAACCCGCGCAGGGTGACGGGGCCGTCGGGTCCGACGATGCGGTCGCCGCGGACGCGGAGCATGTCTGCCTGTGTCATCTTCTTCCTTCGCCCTGACCGGGGGGTCGCCCGGTCGTGGCTCAATCGAGGGTCAGAACGGTCCAGGAGCAGGCCGGCAGCGTGACCGTCAGCCTGCCGTCGCCGACGATCACGGAGTCGTTCTCACGCGGGCGCACGCGGTCGGGCTGAGAAGCCGAATTCGCCGCATGCACGTCGTCGTCGAACATCGAGGTCGCCGTCACTCGTGCGACGTCTCCGACCCCGCTGACGTCGATCTCGACGGTGGCCTCGTCGGTCAAACTGCGGTTGACCGCGAAGATCGTCGTGCCGCCGCCTTCGTCGTGGGTGGCCACCGCGTCCACGACGGGGACCTGACCGTAGAGCTCGGTGTCGTACGTCGGACTGTCCAGCTTGAGCTCGAGGGCCGTCTCGCGCGCCAGCCGGGACGTCAGCGAGAACGGATAGAACGTCGTCTGCTTCCACGCGGGCCCACCGGGTTCGGTCATGATCGGCGCGATGGCGTTGACGAGCTGCGCGATGCTCGCCGCCGTGACCCTGTCTGCGTGACGGATCAGCGAGATCAGCAGGCTCCCCAGGACGACGGCATCCATCACCGTGTAGGAGTGCTCGAGAAGGTGGGGGGCCACCGGCCACGTGTCGATGCTCGTGACCTTCTCCTCCGTGTCGTAGCGCGACTGGTACCAGACGTTCCACTCGTCGAACGAGATGTTGATGGTTTTGGCGCTGCTGCGCAGCGCCTTCACATGGTCGGCCGTCGCCACGACGGTGTCGATGAAGCGGTCCATGTTCACCGCGGAAGCGAGATAGGTCTCGTAATCGTCGCCGCGGGGCTCGTAGTAGGCGTGGCACGAGATGAAGTCGACGAGGTCGTAGGTCCTCTCGAGCACGACCCGCTCCCACTCGCCGAACGTCGGCATCTGAGCGCTCGAGCTTCCGCACGCGACGAGCTCGAGGTCGGGGTCGAGCTGGCGCATCGCCCCCGCGGCGGTCGCGGCGATCTCGGCATACGCCTCCGCCGTGGTGTGGCCGAGCTGCCACGGGCCGTCCATCTCGTTGCCGAGGCACCACATGCGGATGCGATGGGGATCGGGATGCCCGTTCGCGACGCGCCGGTCGGACCACTGCGTGCCCGACCGCACGTTGGCGTATTCGAGCACGTCGAGCGCCTCGAGGACGCCGCGGGTTCCGAGGTTGACGGCGTACATGAGCTCGCAGTCCGCCTTCTTCGCCCACGATGCGAACTCGTCGAGGCCGATTTCGTTGGTCTCGATCGAGTGCCAAGCGAGATCGAGTCGTCGCGGCCGATCCTCGACCGGACCGATGCCGTCCTCCCAGCGGTACCCGGAGACGAAATTGCCACCGGGATAGCGGACGGTGGTGACACCCATCTCGCGCACGAGCTCCATCACGTCGGCGCGGAAGCCCTGCTCATCGGCGGTGGGATGCCCGGGCTCGTAGATGCCCTCGTACACGCAGCGGCCCAAGTGCTCGACGAAGGAACCGAAGAGCCGCCGGTTGATCGTGCCGACCGTGAAGTGCGGGTCGACGGTGAGGTGTGCTCGGATCATTTTCTTCTTTCGATGACGGGGCGCGGCAGACGGGGCGCACGCGACGCGATCACTTGAGGCTTCCGATGGCGAGGCCGCCTCGCCAGTACTTCTGCAGTGTGAGGAAGGCGATGATCAGGGGGATCACCGAGACGAGCGAGCCGAGCATGATGATGCTCCACAGGCTCTGACCGCCCGCCGCCCCGTACGTCGCCGCGGTCGACTGCCACAGTCCGATGCCCACCGTGACGGGGAACAGCCGGTTGTCCGAGAGCATCACCAACGGGAGGAAGTAGTTGTTCCACGACGCGACGATGGACAGCAGCAGCACCGTCACGATCGCCGGCCGCAGCAGCGGCAGCGCGACCACCAGGAACGACCTGAACTCGCCGGCGCCGTCGACCCGGGCTGCGTCGAGCAGTTCGTCGGGGACCGCGTCGCGCGTATAGACGCACATCAGGTAGACGCCGAACGGGTTGAGGAGCGTGGGGAAGATCACCGCCCAGATGGTGTTGGTCCAGCCCACCTGGGCGAACAGGACGAACGTGGGGATGACCAGCGCCGTCGTCGGCACCATGACGGCGCCCAGGAGGATCGCGAACGAGAACCGCCGGCCCGCGAAGCGGTACTTGGCGAACCCGTAGCCGGCGAGCACGGCGAGCGCGGTGGCGCCCACGCCGCCGAGGATCGCGTAGAGCGCGGAGTTCGCCAGCCAGCGGGCGTAGATGCCGCCGCCGTAGGTGAACAGGTCGATCAGATTGGGGATGTAGTTGATGTCCTCTGCGAACCAGAGCGAACTCCCCCCTCCGAACAGGCCGGCCGCGCTCTTCGAGCTGTTGACGATGAGCCACCAGAAGGGGATGAGGAAGTAGATCATCAGCAGCGCGAGCACGATGTTCAGCGGCACACGGCCTCGTGTCCGCGGCGCACGATCACGCTCGATGATCCTCCGCGGCTTGCGGGGAGCGTCGGTGAGCTCGACGGGGGTGACGCTCATGAGAGGAAGCTCCCTCGCTTGCGGGTCGCGAACAGGAAGATGTACACGCACACGAACACGACCGCACCCAGCGCGAACGAGATCGCGGAGCCGTAGTTGTAGTTCGCCAGCGAGAACGCCTGCTGGTACGCGTACATGTTGGGCGTGAAGTCATTCGGGATGGCACCGGCGGCCAGTTGCTGCAGGATCTGCGGCTCGTTGAAGAACTGCAGAGTCCCGATCAGGGCGAACACGAGGATGAGAAGGAGCGCCGGGGCGACCAGCGGGATCTTGATGCGCAGGATGATCTGCCACTGCGAGGCGCCGTCGATGCGCGCGGCTTCGTAAAGCGTCGGGTCGATCCCCTGCAGAGCCGCGTAGAGGATGATCATGTAGTACCCGGCCCACTGCCACGTGACGATGTTGAGCAGTCCGTAGAAGATCAGACTGCTGCTCAGAAAGTCCGGGGCCTCACGACCAAAACTTTCGAAAATCTCCGCGAGCGGGCCGAAGTTGTCGCTGTAGAGGAACCCCCACATCAGCGCGCCGATGACGGTGGGGATCGCATACGGCATGAAGATCATGAGCCGCGAGAAGCGCGCGAACCGCGTGACCACGATGTCGAGAATCAGGGCGACCGCCAGTGAGACCGCCATCTGCAGCGGAATGAGCACCAGCGAGAACCGGATGACGAAGCTGACGCCGTCGAGGAACGACGGATCGGTGAACGCCTTCAGGTAGTTGCCGAACAGGACGAAACGGGTGCCGCCGATGAGCGACTTCTGGAACAGGCTGAGGTAGAGCGCGTAGCAGATGGGCAGGACGAGGAGCGCCAGGAAGATGATCCCGAACGGGGCGACGAAGGCCCAGCCGGTCAGGTTCTGACGGGTGGCGGTGGGTCTGCGACGCTTCGATGAGACGACGCTGTCGGTTGGGGCGGTCATGGGTTCTCTCCGGGTCTGTAAGGGTGGCCGAGGGCCGGTCCGCGAGGACGGACCGGCCCTCGACTCGGTCACTGGGTGACAGTGAACCCCTGCTCTTCGGCGTAAGCGACGACGTCCGCCTGGAGGGCGTCTGCCGCCTCGGACCCCGTCGCCGAGCCGTCGATGATGGCTGCCAGCTGCTCCGTCAGCGCGGAGTAGTAGTACTGGCCGAGCGGCGTGTACGTCATGCCCTCGTAGGCGTTGGCCGCCGGCACGTACACCTCTTTGTTGGCTTGCTGGCCGCTGAAGAACGGCACCTCGTAGTCCTGGAACTCGGGCGAGTCCAGCACGTTCACGTTGAGCGGGAAGATGATCTGGTTCTGCCAGCCGTCATCCAGCGATGCCGGGTCCGCGTAGACGCCGAACGCGACCTTCGCCGCGAGCTCGGGGTCGGACGCCTGGCTGCTCACTGCGAACGCCGAGCCACCCCAGTTGATGGCGATCGGGTTGTTCGCGTCCCACTGCGGCATGGGGGCCGCCGCCCACACGCCCGCGTCCGCGCCCTCGCCCACGCCGGCGCCCTGCAGGTACCCTGGCGCCCATGCGGCCGAGAGATACGTGGCGTAGTCGCCGTTGATGACACCGGCGATGTACTCCGGCGTGAACTGGTCTTCGGTGCCCACGAGGCCCTTGTCGACGAGGCCGTCCCAGTAGTCCAGGACCTCCTTGATCTCAGGGCTGTTGAGGTTGATGCCGATCTCGCCCTCGTTCGCCGGGTCGTATGTGAACGGCTCGGCGCCGTTCCCGTAGAAGTAGGCAGTCGTGGTGGCGGGCTGGTTGGCGGCGAAGCTCGCGAACACCGGTCCGCCGGCGTCCTTCAGCGCCTGAGCGGTCGTCTCCAGTTCCTCCCACGTCGTGGGAGGGGTGACTCCGTACTCGTCGAAGATGTCGGTGCGGTAGATCATGCCCATCGGGCCGCCGTCGATCGGTGCGCCGTAGACGGAGCTGCCGACCGAGACGTCCTTCCAGGCGCCATCGCTGAAGTTGCCCTTGACGTCTTCGTAGCCGAGGTCGGTGAGGTCGACAAGCGCATCCTGCGCCTGGAACGTGGCGATCCGGTCCGCCTCGACCATCATCACGTCGGGAGCGCCCGTACCCGCCGAGATTGCGGTCTGGAACTTGTCGTACGCGTCGCCGCCGGCGCCGGCGTTCGTCCAGCACACCTGGACGTCGTCGTTCTCCTCGTTGAAGTTGTCGACGACGACCTCGGAGTTGGGGTACCACGCCCACAGCGTCACGACAGGCGCGTCGGGGTTCTTGATCTCGTTCTCGCAGTTGGATGCGTCGCCGCCGCCGCCGTTGCCGCCACCGTCGCCCGGTGAGCAGGCTGCCATCGTGCTGACGAGGGCGAGGGCTGTGACCGCAGTAAGGACGTGCTTCGTCTTCACTGGACTTTCCTTTCGGTTCTGCTGGACATCATCGTCGGTGCATGGCCACCGGATCGGGTATGGGACGTCGGTGCGGCCCGGATCCGACTGGGTTACAACGTTGTAGAGCAACGTTGTAGAGACTTTCCCATCACCGATTGTTCCTGTCAAGAGGGCGGCGGGAATTCCTGCCCGCCGATCGAAAACTTCGCGGATCAGTACGTGACGGGCGGGTCGCCCAGCCTGTGCAGCAACGCCGAGAGAGCCGCGTATGCCTGATCACGGTAGGCCGCGAGCTCGGGCGCGCTCTCGGGAGCTGTCGCGAGGAAGCCTCTCCCTGACTTCATGCCGAGCTCTCCGCTCTCGACCTTCTCCCGAAGCACGTCTGGCGCGCTGAATCGGTCCGGATACGCCGCCCCGAGCGACCGATAGCAGAAGTCGTACACGTCCAGTCCGGCGATGTCGGCGATCGCGAAGGGACCGAAGAACGGCAGGCGGAAACCGAAGGTCGTGCGAGCGATGAGGTCGATCGCCTCTGGCGAAGCGACTCCCTCCTCCACCAGCCGCGCGGCTTCGCCGAACAGCGCGTACTGCAGTCTGTTGAGGACGAATCCGGTCACGTCGGCGATCGGAACGCCGACCTTCCCGCACTCGGCGAGCATCTCCACGACGCGATCCACCGCGCTGGCGTCGGTGCGCTGATGCGGGATCACTTCGACCCCCGGCACGAACGGAGCCGGATTGCTGAAATGGACGCCGAGGAACCGCTCCGGCCGATCGACGGCGCCCGCGAGCGAACCGATGGAGATCGTTGAAGTATTCGTGCCGATCAGCGCGTCCGCGCGTGCACTCGCGCCGATCCGGGCGAGCGTCTCCCGCTTGATCTCGGGCACCTCGGGCACGGCCTCCTCGATGAAGTCGACATCGGCGACGGCTTCCTCGATCGAAGGGGCAGCCGTGACGCGCTCCGCGATGACGCCCGGAGCATCGGCGGGCACGATACGGCGGCGGGCGTGACCTTCCGCCTCCCGGACGATGCGGTCGCGGCCCGCTGCGGCGAGCTCGGCGTTCGCATCCGCCAGCACGACCCGCCGTCCCGCCAGCGCGAGCACCTGGGCGATCCCGCCTCCCATGTATCCCGCACCGACGATCGCCGTTGTCTCGATCATGGACGTCCTTCCTCGTAGTCGTCGATGAGACGCACCTTCCCCGCCGACGCGGAGTCGGGGTCGAAGCGGTGCACGAGCCACTCCCCCACCAGCTTCTTCGCGAGCTCCAGACCGATCACGCGGGCACCGAGCGTCAGCACCTGCGCGTTGTTGCTCTTCACGGCCCGCTCGACCGAGTAGCTGTCGTGCGCCGTGACCGCACGGATGCCCCGCACCTTGTTCGCCGCGATCGCCACACCGAGCCCGGTCCCGCAGACGAGCAGCGCGCGGTCGGCGTCGCCGCGCACCACATACCCGGCCGCCCGCACGGCCACCGCGGGGTACGGGGTGGCGTCGTCGCTCCACACCCCGACATCGATGACCTGTGCGACGCGGGGATCGGCCTCGAGCATGTCCCGCAGGGCGTCCTTGTAGACGAGGCCGGCATCGTCGGCGCCCACGACGATCCTCCAGTTAGCCTCAGTCATCTCTGCTCCTGTTCCCGGAGCTCCGATTCGAGTGCCTCGACGATGAGACAGAAGGACACGGCTCCCGGGTCGGGGTGCCCCACGCTCCGCTCCGCGAGCGGGCGCGCGCGCCCTCGCCGCGGCACCATCGCCGTGGTCGCCTCCGCACCGTGGCGGGCGGCGTCCACCGCCTGGCCCAGAGCGGACGTGAGACCGTCTCCCTCCGACACGCGCGCACGCAGCGTCGCCGTGAACGGCTCGACGGCGTCGAGCATGGTCTTGTCGCCGAGCTCGGCCCCGCCCAGCTCGGCGATCCTCGCCTGCGCCGCCGTCAGGGCGCTCGCCAGGCCGTCCTGCGTCACGTCTTCGGGGCTGCCGAGCGATCCGCCCAGCTCCACGAGCGCCGCGCCCCATAGCGCGCCGGACGTGCCGCCGGCCTTCTCGGCCCAGGCGTCTCCGGCCACGCGGAGCAGCTCGCGGATTCCCGTCCGCGCGTCGGCCGCATCAGCGGCCGCCGCCGCGGCGTCCAGGCCCCGCAGCATCCCGATCCCGTGGTCTCCGTCTCCCGCGACCGCGTCGAGCTCACCCAGCGCCTCGACCTGCTGTGCGACCGCGTCGCGCGCGGTGCGAAGAAGGCGCCGGGCGACGTCGGCCGCTTCGCGCGCCGCGTCGGTGGCCGCGACGGGGGCGCGCGGCTCTCGCACGGGAGCGGCGTCGGTCGCGCGTCGGGCGACGGGGTCCGCGACGGCGACGGAGCCCCGCCGGAACGCCGGGGACGAGGCGGGCGCCGTCCACAGCTGCTCGAGCTCGTCGTCGAGCCATAGGATCGTCAGCGACACCCCCGCCATGTCGAGGCTCGTCACGAACTCGCCGCACTCCGGGGCGACGACCTCGATCCCCTGCGCCTCCAGGTGTCGCACGACGTGCCCGAACAGCACGTAGAGCTCCTCGTACTTCACCGCTCCGAGCCCGTTGAGGATGACGGCCGCTCGCGCGCTGCCGGCGGGCCGTTCCTCGAGCAGCGGCGCGGCCAGCGTGACGGCCAGCTCCGGCGCAGGCTGCAGGGGCACATCGCGGACCCCGGGCTCACCGTGAATGCCGAGTCCGATCGACATCCGGCCTTCGGGCACGGTGAACAGCGGATGGTCGGCACCCGGGAGGGTGCACCCGGCGAAGGCGACGCCGTGGCTGACCGTCCGCTCGTTGGTCCGCCGAGCGAGCCGCTCCACCTCGTCGATGGGATCTCCGCGCTCCGCCGAAGCGCCGGCGACGTGGAAGACGCACAGGATCCCTGCGACGCCGCGCCGCTCGTCACGCTGCTCGTGCGGAGCGCTGGCGACGTCGTCCGTGATGAGCACGGTGCGGGCATCGATGCCGTCGTCGCGCAGGCGGCGCTCGGCCTCGCCGAAGTGGATCACATCTCCCGCGTAGCGCCCGAAGGTGAAGAGGATGCCGCCGCCGGCGTCCGCCGCATGCGCGACGCGCAGCGCCTGCGCCGTCGAGGGCGACGTGAAGACGTTGCCGCACACGGCGCCGGCCGCCATTCCCGCTCCGACATACCCCGCGAACGCGGGGTAATGCCCGGAGCCGCCGCCGATGAGCACGGCGACCTTGCCGGGGTCCAGGGGTCGCGCGCGGACCACGCCCCCGTCGATGACGTGGATCTCCTCACGATGCGCGAGCGCGAAGCCCCGCAGCGCATCGGCGACGAAGGTCTCCGCGTCGGAGAGCATCCGGGTCATGGGTTCCGCCTCTCTCGGGACCGCTGGCGGACGCGGCTCGTTCCGAGCGCGTATCCGCGCCGCGGGAGCACCCGCCCGCGGAGGTAGTCGCGGTTGGTCGCGCTGACGCTGAGCCCGTCCCCGCCGTAGTGCTCGACGCAGATGACTCCCTGGAAGCCGCTGCGCAGCGCCGTCTTCACCGCGGCGCGATAGTCGATGATCCCGAGCTCCAGGGAGGTCGGAGCGGTCGAGACGAAGCCCGCCGCGGAGTCGACGTCCCGGATGTAGTTCTTCACGTGCCAGAAGTTCGCGTACGGCAGGGTCGCCTCTGCGATCTCGCGCCAGTCCTCGACCGCCTCGTGCAGCCGGATCAGATTTCCGATGTCGGGATTGAGCCCGACGACGTCGAGCCCGATGTCCTCGACCAGCCGGACCGCCGATCGCGCCGTGCCGAGGAGAGTGTGCTCGTACATCTCCAGCGAGAGAAGCACTCCGACGTCCTGGGCATGTCGCCCGAGCTCCTGCAGGCGCGAGACGGCGAGGGTCCACGTCTCCTCGTCCGTGCGATCGCGGTGGCCCTCCACCGTCCAGAACCACAGGGCCTCGCGCTGGGCGGGCGTGAGCGCGCGGTGCAGGCCGACGGAGACCACCCCGATGTCGAGCGCGGCCGCGGCGTCGAGGGTCCGATGCGCGTAGGCCAGGTGCTCTGCCCCGAGGTGTTCGTCGATCACGCTGCGGCGGATGGTCGAGAGGGAGGCGGCGCGCAGGCCGGCGTCGGCCAGACAGTCGCGCAGCAGGTCGATCGCCGTCCCGTCGAGGTCGCCCGGACGAACCCAGGAGTCGGTGAGATCGACATCGCCGAACCCGGCGTCGCCGACCTCGGCCAGATCCGCACGCCACCGCCCGACCCACGCTTCGACGTCGCCCGTCGGGTGGGCGGGCTCGAAGGGCAGCATCGCCGCAGCTATCGGCCAGTTGTCCGCTCTCAGCATCGAGGTCCTCCGCGACTCGTCCACGCGCACGATACCTCAATTTACAACGTTGCATGTATCACGTTGCAATACTCGACACGACTGGCGCCCAGTCGCCGTTGCGAGCCCGTGGACGCAGTAGAGTACAGGGGTCCAGGGCAGGCGGGAGCAGCGATGGGACCGACGATGCACGACGTCGCGCGAGTCGCAGGCGTCTCGATCAAGACCGTGTCGAACGTCATCAACGACTACCCGCACGTGCGTCCCGGGACGCGTGACCGCGTCAACGAGGCGATCGAGAAGCTTGACTACCGCCCGAACCTGTCCGCCCGAGGACTCAGGTCCGGCCGCACCGGCGTCATCGGGCTCGCAGTGCCCTCTCTTCGGGAGAACTACTTCGCCGAGCTGGCGGACTCCGTCATCCGTGCCGCCGAGAAGCGCGGGCTCGGGGTGATGGTCGAGCAGACGAGCGGCCAGCGCGAAGCCGAGCTGCGCGCGGTGTCGACGAGTCGGCCGCGATTCCTCGACGGGCTGCTGTTCAGCCCGGTGAGCCTGGGGCAGGCGGATGCCGGTGCCCTGACCGTCGACGCACCCCTGGTCCTGCTGGGCGAGCGCATCTTCGACGGCCCGACCGACCACGTCACGATGCACAACATGTCGGCGGCGCAGGCCGCCGTCGAGCATCTCCTCAGCATCGGCCGACGTCGGATCGCCCTCATCGGCGCAGACCTCGACGATCGGAAGGATGTGAGTTCCGCCAATCTGCGGCTGGAGGGCTACATCCGCGCACTCACGGCCGAGGGCATCGAGATCGACCCGGCCCTCGTGCGACCCACCTCCATGTCGCAATGGAACCGCGGCGGCGGTGCCGCTGCGACCCACCTCATGATCCGCGAAGGCGTCGAGTTCGACGCGGTCTTCGCACTCAATGACACGCTCGGACTCGGCGTCCTGCGCGCCATGCGCGAGGAGGGCCGTCGCGTACCCGACGACGTCGCGGTGATGGGCTTCGACAACATCGATGAGAGCAAGTACTCGGTGCCTTCGATGTCGACCGTCGACACCGGTCGCGACGAGATCGCCAGCATCGCCGTCGACCGCCTCATCGAGCGGATCAACGAGAAGGGCGAACGGCGCCCACCCGAGACGTTCAAGCCCGCGTTCCGGATCGTGGCTCGCGAGTCGACCGGGTTCGAGAGCACCGAGGCAGACTAGCGCGCCCCTCGGGCGCTCAGCGCCCTGCCTTCATCCCGCGAGCCGGCCGAGCGGAAGACGCCCGCACGATCAGCTCGGGCAGCACGCGCTGTCGCGGCTCGACGGGCCGGCGGGCGATCGCATCGACGACGGCGGTCAGCGCTGCGCAGCCGACGGCGTCGAAGTCCTGCCGCACGGTGGTCAGGGGCGGAAGCAGATGACGGGCCTCGGGCACGTCGTCGTATCCCACGACGGCCAGATCCTCGGGCACGCGGATCCCCCGGGTGGCGAGGCCGTGCAGCAACCCCAGCGCCATCTGATCATTGGAGGCGAACACCGCGGTGACGTCGTCGATGAGCGGATGCCGCACCCCGATCTCGTAGCCGAAATCCGAGGTCCAATCGCCGACGATGACCCGCGGTGCGATCCCGCGCGCCTCCATCCCCCGCCTCCAGGCGCGCTCTCGCGCGGCGGCGTCGATCCAGTCGGGCGGGCCGGCGACGTGCAGGATCGATCGATGACCCAGTTCTGCGAGGTGCTCGGCGACGAGCGAGACACCGTGGGCCTGATCGACGGCGACCGTGACGAGCGCGGGGTCGCCGTCGACGTCTCCCAGGACAATGGTCGGGGTGTCACCGGACGCCGCGGTGGCGGCGAGCAGCGACGACATGCGCGGAGCGATCATGCACACGGCATCGACGCCCTGACCGGAAAGGTGCGCGAGACCGTCGCGCGCGCCGGCATCGTCGTGGCCCGTCATCGAGAAGGCGGCGACGGTGTAGCCGGAGCGCCGGGCCGCGCGCTCGATCGCCAGCAGGATGTTCTTCGGGCCGAAGTGCTCCGCTCCGTCGACCATGACGCCGATGCTGCGGGACCGCCGGCTGGCCAGGGCGCGTGCGACGGAGCTGGGCTGGTAACCGAGTTCGGCGATGGTCTGCTGCACGCGGAGGCGAGTCGCCTCCCGGATGTTCGGGTGATCGTTGATCACGCGAGAGACCGTCATGTGCGACACCCCCGCGGCAGCGGCGACGTCGTAGATGCTCGGCCTCTCCACGGCCCCTGTCGCGTCCTGCGTCATGATCTCCATCCGGGCAATTACAACGTAGTAAAGAACTGTCCACACCTTGGCGCGCCGCGCCCGCCCTGTCAAGGCGGGGCCGGCTGCGCCGGCATCCGAGCCACCGAAGCCAATCTGACGCGGCGGATTTACAACGTCGTAGACGTGGATCTTTACAACGTCGTAAACCATCGCTACCCTGGCGTCGTTCGAGCCGCCTCGGGGCGCTTGACGACTATTCAAGGAGGAACAGTGATAAGAGCTCTTCATGCAGGAACGCGCCGCGAGAGAAGACTCGGCGGCCCTCGGAAAGCCGTCCTGGCCGCGGGCTTGGCGCTTGCGATGGCCCTCGGCACGGCACCCGTAGCCGCGCAGGCAGCGGACGTCGACCTCACGCCGGGACCGACCGTGTACGCCGACCCGAACTCGCCGACGGGTTACACCGGCCACTTCGTCTACTACAACCCGAATGCGACGAGCGTGCGGTTCGTCGCCGACATCCTGCTGCGCAACTGGGCCGATCAGACCGACCCCACGATCTATCAGCCGTCGCAGTACAAGCCCGGTCTGATGCGCGGCGGCGGCGGCTACGACGTGCAGATGACCGACGCCGGCAACGGCTACTGGGTCGCCGATGTGCCCCTCGCAGCCGGCGTCAACCAGTACTGGTTCTACGTCGACAACAACACGAGTCTGTGGGTCGCCGACCCCGCGAACTCGCCGATCTTCGCTCCGGACGGCCTCACCGGCACCGCCCGTCGCGCCTTCAACAAGGTGTTCGTGCCCTACGACGCCGAGAAGCAGGACTTCGCCCCGCTCGCCGCGCGCCAGATCGAGCTCCCGCGCGAGGACTCGGCCAAGGGCACGTGGAGCTACGTCGAGGTGCCCGGCCTGCCTCTGCTGGGCGGTACCACCCCACGCACCATCGGGGTGTACCTCCCGCCGGGCTACGACCCGGACCGAGCCGAGCCGTACAAGACGATCTATATGCAGCACGGAAGCGGCCAGGACCAGTCCGACTGGATGAACATCGGCGACGTCCCCGTCATCATGGACAACCTGCTCGACGACGGCACCACCGAGCCCGCGGTCGTCATCACGACGAACACGAACTCGCTCGGGCCCGTCGGCAGCCAAGCGGTCCTCGGCGACGCGTATCCGAACCTGCGCAATGTCGTGATGCCGTTCGTCGAGGCGAACTACAACGTCTCGACCGACCCGATCGACAGGGCGTTCGCGGGCCTTTCCGCGGGTGCCGGCGTCACGCAGAACCTGATCAGGGATGACGTCGACCTGTTCGGCTGGTACGGCCCCTGGAGCGGCGGCGCGAGCGTCCCCGTCAGCACGCCGGACCTCGCTGCGCCGTACATCCTCTATGGCGGCGGCCGCTGGGACTTCGGTCTCCCGAACGCGAACACCGTGGCGAACCTCGACAATGCGGGCTTCGTCGAGAACGTCGTGGTGGCCGGCGCGCACGACTTCAACACGTGGAACCAGATGTTCGCGATCTTCGCGCGGGACTACGTGTGGCACCCGGAGGCGTTCCTCCAGGACGAAATCGACACCCTGAAGGGCGGGGTCGCCGATGCCGGGCTCAACAAGGGCAACACGAACGCGCTGACGGTCAAGCTCACGCAGGCGCTCAGCCTCGTCGAGAAGGGCGACAGCGAGGGCGCGCTCGAGATCCTCGGCGGGTTCGTCGATCAGGTCGCATCATTCGAGAGCGACGGCAAGATCTCTGCGGAGGATGCCGCCGCCCTGACCGCCATCGCGGAGAAGGTGCTGTTCAACGTGGGCTACTGGCAGTAGCCCGATCGGCTGGGAGCCGCTGCACGGGATCCGTGCGGCGGCTCCTTCGCGCGCTCCGAAGCGGGTGCGGTGCGCACCCGTGGTACGCGAAGCGCTAGCGCCGCCATCCCGTCTACAACGTTAGAAAGTTTTCCTTGACCTCCGCTCACTCCGGAGGCAACGATGGATGCGACGGGATTTACGACGTTGTAAACCATCCATTCGATGCGTCGTCGCCCCTCCGCCGGTGGCTCGTCCCCGCTGGTGAGCAACGCTCCCGCATGACATGGTGCGGGTTTCACACGAGAGGAAATCGAAGGTGATGCGGACAGATCACAGGCGGGGCGCTGAGAAGCGCTCCCGCCGCACCATGGTGGCGATCGCCACTGCCGCCGCGCTGGGAGTGTCGACGCTCCTCGCGGCCCAGCCGGCTGCTGCCGCCGAGGACCCGTGGGTCGCGGAGGTCGCCAACGTCGTGCCCGATGTCTACCGGTTCACGGTGCCCAACGCGGCGATCCAGCCGGCGACAGGCATCGCGGGATCGGTCGTCGCGGTCGAGGGCAACTTCGCGCCGGGAAAGACTTGGACGACGCTCAACATGGGGGCGAGCGGGGGCAACTGGACCTCGACCATCGGCCCGCTCGAGCCGGGCCTCTACTACTACCAGTACTCGGCACGCCCCTCGTGGGGGGAGGACGCCATCGCGTTCCGCAATCCCGCCAGCCCACAGGAGGTGACGTCCAAGCCGACGTGGAACACCCTGTTCGTCGACGGCCCGGGCGCCGAATGGCTCGCGGACGCTGCCGGCGGCGGGAGCCTCGACGAGCTCGCCTACGACAGCTCCGTCACCGGAACCGAGCGCTCGGCCCTCGTATGGACCCCGCCGGGCTATGACGAGGACCGCGCGGCGGCATACCCCGTTCTGTACCTGTTGCAGGGCGAGGGCCAGAGCTACCGCGAGTGGGTGGAACTCGGGCGGTTGAAGCAGATCCTCGACAACCTGACCCTCGCGGGCGACATCGAGCCGATGGTCGTCGTCATGGGCGACGGGGAGTCGGACGAGATCCGCGGCGAGGTGGTCAAGAATCTCGCGCCCGCCGCCGAGGATGCCTTCAACGTCTCCAGCGATCCCGCGGATCGCGCGATCGCCGGCATCGGCCGCGGCGCCTCTCAGGCTCTCGAGCTGCTCGTCAGCGCCACCGGAGAGTTCTCGAAGGTCGGCGCGTTCTCGGGAGACCTCGAGCGCAGCGTGGGCAAGGGCAAGGCGCGGCAGATCAACAGTGCGACCGACCTGATCCGTCTGTACGTCGGCAACGTGACCGACCCGGCCTACAACGCGACGGTCGCGCTCGACGACAAGCTCAGCGCCTCGGGCGTCGAGTTCCAGTCCGACGGATCGGACCCCGAGACGGGCGGCACCTGGGACACGTGGCAGAGGAGTCTTCACGACTTCGCCCTGCGCGCGTTCGGGGCGCCGGCAGACACCGGGCCTAGCGAGGGCCACCTCCCGCTCGAGCCGCACTCGCTCCCCGCACCCGGCACGACTCCCACGCCGTGGATCGACGAGAACGGCGTCGTCACCTTCGAGACCGGGACCGAGTTCGCTGACGCGAACAACGTGACGGTCTGGGGCAACTTCGGTCCGGCCGGGAGCTGGCCGCGCACGCCGATGGTGAAGCAGGACGACGGGCGCTGGCGGCTCACGATGCCTGTGGAGTCGGGCTCGTACTACTACAAGTTCGTGGTCGAAGGAGTCGACCACAAGGACCAGACGAACCCGACAACCGTGTTCTCGGAGCGCAACTGGAGCACGTTCCAGGTTCCCGGCGATGACACTCTCCGTGGGGAGTACACGACCCCGGTGGCACCCGAGTCGCGGGGCGACGTCGAGGTCATGAACTACACAAGCACGGCGAGCGGCAATCCCACGCGCTCCGCCTATGTGTGGACTCCGCCGGACTACGACCCCGAGCGCGAGGCGCCCTACCCGGTCTTCTACCTCCAGCACGGCGGCGGACAGACGTGGACGGACTGGATCGAGGTCGGCTTCGCCGCCGAGATTCTCGACAACGCCTACCTGAAGGGCGACATCGTGCCGATGGTCGTCGTGATGGCCAACGGCAACGGCGTGAACTTCCCCAACGAGATCACCCAGCGCATCACGGTGACCGCCGAGGCGGAGTACAACATCAGCAATGAGGGTGAGGACCGCGCCCTGGCGGGCCTTTCGGCAGGATCCGGGGCCACCCTCACCACCCTGTGGGCGCACCCGGGCAAGTTCGCGTACATCTCGGGGATGTCGGCGTTCGGCAGCGTTCCTGCCGGCGCGGACGTCGCGGCGATCAACGAGGGCACGAAGCTTCTGCGCATCTACTCGGGGGACGTTCAGGACTTCACCTACCAGAACACGCTGGCCCTGATCAGCAGCATGACGAACCGGGGAGTGGAGCACGAGTTCGCGCCGATCATTCCCGGCCCGCACAGCTGGGACGTCTGGCAGAAGTCCCTGATCGACCTGCTGCCGCGCCTGTTCAAGGGTTGACCCCCGTCGGCACTGCGGCCTCAAGCACCTGTGAGGGTGAGGAAGCGCCCTCACCCTCACAGGTTCGGAAGATCAGAGAAACCCCCGGAAATCCGGGGGTTTCGGTCTGTAGCAGGAGCGGGGCTTGAACCCGCGACCTCACGATTATGAGGAATCCTCGGGCGCGGCGGTCCAGAGCGGCTCAGGGCGAATTCCGCGGAATCGCGCGGTATGCGGCCGTTCGAACCGCCGCTCGTGGGTGTTCAGGGGCTCTCGAGCTGAGCACGATGTGGGCAAAATGTGGGCAAGCGCCTGAGCCGCGGAAACCTTGCATGCGGTCTAGCAGAGGAAGGGCATGCGGCGCCATCTCAGCATGGGTGACGATGGGATTTGAACCCTTACCGACCCGGATCACAGGCGTCGCACCGGGTCACAGAGCCGCGCGAAATCAACGGTTCGAGATCGCAGACGGTGCATCGAGTCGCATCGGATTCACGGGGATTGTTCCCACGGATGTTCCCGGAACCTGGCGATTGAGGGTCGCGCAGGTTTGAGGCCTACTCCTCATCGAGACTCAGGGCAAGGGCCGTTCTATTTGCACGCATAGCGTGCTCTCCTGAGGCAGACCCCGCCAGGAGCATCACATGCCGGTCTTCCACGAAATCGTCATCGACGGTTACGCCATCCCCGTTCCCGCCGCCGAGGTCGACGCTCTCCGAGCCGGCATCCTGGAGGTGATCAGATCCGGGGAGCCCGACTTCCTCACGC
>NZ_JSYE01000003.1:0-127371 GCF_054824025.1 Microbacterium sp. HJ5 | reverse complement strand
CCAACGTCCCTGCCAGGTACAGCTAGAGCTTCTCGATCGGCGCGATCTTGATCAGGAGCTTCTTCGGCCCGACCTTGTCGAAGCGCACGTGCGCGACCCGCTTGGCACCTTCGCCTGTGACGGCGTCGACCTTGCCCTCGCCGAAGTCGTCGTGGCGGATCCGGTCGCCGGGTGCGAGCACCATGTCGCCGTTGTCGCGCACCTTCGCCGGGATCCGGTTCGCGAAGCGCTCGATGCTGCCGCTGGGCTCGCGTTTCGGGAGCGGCACGAGGTCATCGCCGTAACGCTTGCCCGATCCGCCGTAGCCGGAGCCCGACTGGCGGCGCGCGTTCAAGGCTCGCGACTGCGTGCCACCGCGCGAATTGACGTCGCCCGGCGACTGGCGCCAGTTGAGCAGCTCGGACGGGATCTCCTGCAGGAAGCGGCTCGGCATCGCGACCGTGACCTCGCCGAACTGCGCGCGGGTCATCGCCAGCGAGACGTACAGGCGCTGGCGGGCGCGTGTGATGCCGACGTAGAACAGCCGGCGCTCCTCCTGCGGCCCACCGGGCTCGTTCGCCGAGATGCGGTGCGGGATGAGGTCTTCCTCGACGCCGGTGACGAAGACGGCGTCGTACTCGAGGCCCTTCGCGGTGTGCAGCGTCATGAGCGACACCGAGCCCGAGGCGTCCTCCAGGTCGTCGGCGTCGGAGACCAGGGCGACCTCGGCGAGGAAGTCGATGACCGTGCCCTCGGGGTTGTTGCGGGCGAACTCCCGCGCGACGGCGACGAGCTCGTCGAGGTTCTCGATGCGCGCTTCGTCCTGCGCGTCCTTGCTGGCGCGCAGCGCGTCGTAGTACCCGCTCTTGTTCAGCAGCAGCTGCAGTCCTTCGGCCACCGCGGTCGGGGGCGCGAGCTCACCCGTCGCGGGCAGCATGAGAGCGGATGCCTCGGCCAGCACCGCGTCGAGATGCGAGATCGCCGCCTGGATCTTGGGTCCGACGCCGAGCGCCGACGCGTTCGCGAGCGCATCGCGGAACGTGATCTGCTCCTCCTGCGCGTAGCGGGCGATGGATTCGATCGTGACATCGCCGATGCCGCGGCGCGGACGGTTGATGATGCGCCGCATCGCCATCTCGTCGGCGGGGTTCGACACCGCGACGAGGTAGGCGAGGGCGTCCTTGATCTCGGCGCGCTCGTAGAACTTGGTGCCGCCCATGATCTTGTACGGCACCGCCGAGCGGATGAAGATCTCTTCGAGCGCACGCGACTGCGAGTTGGTGCGGTAGAAGACGGCCATCTGCGAGTAGTCGATGCCGACCTTGCGCAGCACCTCGATCTCGTCGGCGACGAACTGCGCCTCGTCGTGCTGCGAGTAGCCGGTGAAGCCGACGATCTGCTCGCCCGCGCCGACGTCGGTCCAGAGCTTCTTGTCCTTGCGGTCGAAGTTGTTGCTGATGACGGCGTTCGCCGCCGACAGGATGTTCTGCGTCGACCGGTAGTTCTGCTCGAGCAGCACGACCTTGGCGCCGGGATAGTCGCGCTCGAACTCGCTGATGTTGCGGATGTCGGCGCCGCGGAAGGCGTAGATCGACTGATCGGAGTCGCCGACGACGGTCAGCGATGCGCCCGCCTTGTCGGGGTCGTCGGCCGGGTCGGGCTCGAAGATCATCATGCCGCCGGAGGAGGCGATGGGCCCGGCATCCGATCCGATCGGCCGCGTCAGCTCGTGGATGAGCGCGTACTGAGCGTGGTTGGTGTCTTGATACTCGTCGACGAGGATGTGCCGGAAGCGACGGCGGTAGACGTCGGCGACGTGCGGGAACGCGCGGAAGAGGAACACCGTCTGGGCGATGAGGTCGTCGAAGTCGAACGCGTTCGCACGCTGGAGCTCGCGCTGGTACGCGGCGAACAGTTCGACGAAGACCCGCTCGGCGGGGTCGCTCATGTTCGCCGAACGGGCGTAGGCCTCGGCATCCGACAACTCGTTCTTGAGCTTCGAGATGCGACTCTGCGTCGCCGCGGGCGTGAGGCCGAACGCGTCGGCCTCGTGCTCCTTCACCAGGCGCTTGATGAGCGCGCGCGAGTCGCCGGAGTCGTAGATCGTGAACGCCTTGGTGAAGCCGAACTGCTCGGCCTCGCGACGCAGGATGCGCACGCACGCGGAGTGGAAGGTCGAGATCCACATGCCGCGGGCCGTGTCGCCGACGAGCCCCTCGACGCGCTCGCGCATCTCGCCCGCCGCCTTGTTGGTGAAGGTGATCGCGAGGATCTGGCTGGGCCACGCCTCGCGGTTGCGCAGCAGCGAGGCGATGCGGCGGGTGAGCACGCTCGTCTTGCCCGAGCCTGCACCGGCGACGATCAGGAGCGCCTGCCCGCGGTAGGTGACGGCTTCGCGCTGCTGCGGGTTGAGCCCGGCGAGGAGGTCGTCGTCGAGGCGTGCGCCGGCCTGCTGAGGGCCGCGATCTCCGCCGACGATGAGTGGGATGGAGGCGTCGGTCATGGCCCGACAAGTCTAGGCGCGGGCGGCGACACCCGCGGTGCCCCGATCAGAGCAGGCGGCGCTCGGACGCCCAGGCCGTCAGCTCGTAGCGGGACGACAGCTGCAGCTTGCGCAGCACCGCCGACACGTGGCTCTCGACGGTCTTGTTCGAGATGAAGAGCTCGGCGGCGACCTCCTTGTAGGCGTAGCCGCGGGCGATCAGGCGCATGACCTCCTGCTCGCGCGCCGACAGGCGGTCGAGCTCGTCGCTGCCCGTCGCCGTCTCCCCCGCGACCGCGCCGAAGGCATCGAGCACGAACCCCGCGAGCCGCGGCGAGAACACGGCGTCGCCGTCGGCCACCGCGTGTACGGCGCGGCTCACCTCGACCCCCGAAGAGCCCTTGGTGATGTAGCCGCGGGCGCCGGCGCGGATCACGCGCACGACGTCCGCCGCAGCATCCGACACGCTCAGCGCCAGGAAGCGCGTCCGCGGCGACAGCGGAGTCGCGCGGCGCAGCACGGCCTCGCCCCCGCTCGCATCCGGGATGCCGGCATCCGCGGCCCCTGGAAGATGCACGTCGAGCAGCACCACGTCGGGCTGCAGCTCGCCGATCGCCGCGACAGCCGACGCCACATCGGCCGCTTCACCGACGACCTCCACCGACGGGTCGAGGTCGGCGCGGAGCCCCGACCGGAAGATGGAATGGTCGTCGACGATCACGACCCGCAGCGGCTCACCCACGTCGTGCCTCCTCACCCGCGCAGTGGAGATGGACCTCGGTGCCCACACCGCCCGCACCCGGCCGCACGGTCGCCGAGCCCCCGGCGCGGCGGAGCCTCCCGATGATGGACTCGCGCACTCCGAGGCGATCGCCGGGGACGGCCTCGAGCGAGAAGCCCGGACCGCGGTCGCGCACGTACACGTCGACGCCCGTGGCGGTCCCCTCGATGTACACCGACACCTCGCCGCCGGCGTGCCGCGCGGCGTTGAGCATCGCCTCGCGCGCCGCCGCGGCGACCTCTCCGCTCGCGCGCTCCGTCGACAGCCCTGCCGAAACGACGTCGATCCGCGCCGGGTAGTCGAGCTCGAGGGCGCCGGCGTAGTCGCGCAGGTCGGTGGGCAGGTCGCTGTCGGCGGGGCTGTCGCCGTCGTAGAGCCACGACCGCAGCTCGCGCTCCTGCGCGCGGGCGAGGCGGGCAGCCTCGCTCGAGGCGCCGGCCCGGTTCTGGATGAGGGCCAGGGTCTGCAGCACCGAATCGTGCAGGTGGGCGGCCATCTCGGCGCGCTGCTCCTCGCGGATGCGCGCCACGCGCTCGCCCGAGAGCGACCGCCACTTCGCGATCAGCGTCGACGAGTAGACGGCCGCGATGCCGGAGATGATCGCCACGGCGAAGAGGAACGAGACCAGGCCGGTCTGCTGCATGATCGCGAGCTGCATCAGGACGAGCGACAGCAGGATGCCGGTCACGGTGAGCCGCACCGCCAGCTCGGCCCGCGGCCCGCGGCCCGGGTCGTCGCGGTCGGCGAAGGTCGCCCACATGCCGGCCGCCACGGCCAGGAGCGCCGTCACTCCGACCCACGCGAACCACCAGGGGTGGGCGAGCATCGGGACATCGCTCGATGTGGCGCTCGCCAGCACCGCGAGCGTTGCCACGAGCCCCAGCCCGGCGGCACCGGTGAGGATCCACGCCACCGGCACGCGACGCGTGGGCGCGGCATCCTCCTCCTGCCACGGCGTGAACACCCACACCCACGCGTACAGCAGGGCGCCCGCGCCCCACAGCACCGTCAGCAGGACGAAGATGGTCCGCACCGCGCCGAGCCGCCACCCGAGATGCGCCGCGACGGCCTCGGACGTGCCCGACACCGCGCACCCCCTCGGGCGACGCAGCGGCGGACGCACGCGCGCGGCGGCGATCGGCGACGAGGACATGCCGCAATCCAACCACCCTCCCCGGCCCGGATCTCACCCCGGCGCCGAAGATCAGGGTCCGCTCAGGGGATCACCCCATGGCGGCAGCAGGCGGACGGACCGCAGGATCGAAGCATGACGGATTCCACTGCCGCACAGGATGCTGCGCCCCTCGCCGATCCCGGGCCGCCACCGCCTCCGCCCGCCGGCCGGCCCGGCGGGTGGGACCGCTTCTTCGCGTGGATGTCGGACCTCGGCATCGCACGGGGCGACGGCTGGATCGGCGGCGTGTGCGCCGGCCTCGCCGCGCGGATCGGCATCGACCCGATCATCGTCCGCGGGGTCTTCGTCGTGGCGGCCATGTTCGGGCTGCCGATGTTCATCGTCTACGCCGTCGCATGGGCCGTCCTTCCCGACCTCATCGGCCGCATCCACCTGCGCGAGCTGATCGCCCGCCGTTTCGACCCCGCCATGGTCGGCATCGGCCTGATGCTCGTCATCGGGTTCTTCCCCGTCGTGCCGTGGTTCTTCGCCGCGGCGCTGCCGTTCGGCCCGTTCGGCTCCGACTGGTCGCCGTGGGGCTTCTTCTGGACGCTCTTCGCGGTCGCCGTCATCGGCGGCATCATCTACCTCGTCGCGCGGTCCGCACCGCGCGCACCCTCGTCCGGGGCATCTCCTGTGACGGATCCGCGAACGGCTTCCGCGGCTCCGGCGGGCTCCGGCGAAATCGCGCACGACGTTTCGGGTGTCGGCGCGACGGCGGATCCGGCCACCGACGACTCAGCACCGTCGGCCGCCGGGTCCGCCCTCACTCCCGCGTCCGTCGAGCCGCCCGCTCCCCTCGGCGGGGCGACGGATGCCGACCTCGCCACGTGGCGCGAGCAGCACGCCGAATGGAAGCGCCACGATCACGCGTGGCGTCGTCAGCAGCAGGATGCAGAGCGCGCCGCGCGCGACCGTGCGCGCGCCGAACGGGCCGCGGCGGCGGGGACGTTCGCCGTCGAGGCGGCCGAGCAGCGCCGCATCCGTCGCCTGTCGAACCCGCGCACGAGCTTCGGGTACGTCGTGTTCGTGCTCGGCGCGGCGCTCATCGTCGGTGCGATCACGTCGCTGTGGCGCGGAGCCGCCGAGCCCGGCGAGCCCGTGCTCGCGGTCGCCTTCGGTCTCTTCGCCGCCGCCCTGGTCGCCGCCGTCTCGATGGTCGTGGCGGGAGCGTTCCGCCGGCGCAGCGGCTTCCTCGCCTTCCTCACCATCGCGCTCCTCGTCGCCGGCACGTCGACGGCCGCGGTGCCCGTTTCGCGCGGCGTCGTCTTCGGGGACGCCTACGTGAACACCTTCGAGCCGCGCAGCTTCACGCAGGTGTGGGGCAACCTCGTCATCGACGTCGCCGACGTCGGCACCGGCTCCGACGTCGAGGCCATCCGCATCGACAAGCGCGGCGGCCCCACCGAGATCTACGTGGGGCAGGACGTCGTGCTCACGCTTCAGGTCACCAGCGAGGACGGTGTCGACTGGTCGACCTTCGATCCCGCCAACGGCGAGACGGTCGAAGGCGGCACCTGGCAGGGCAATGCCGTCGACGGCGGCCGGATGCTGGTGCGCCAGCGCATCGACACGACGACGTCCGATGCGGACGAGCCCCCCACCCGGCAGACGGTGATCCTGGATCAGCAGTCCGGCTCCGTGTCCATCAGCATCTACGAGCCCTGAACGGAATCGCCATGACCAACGAATCCACCGAACCCACGGTCCCGCTCGACCCGCCGTCCGCGGCGGCCGCCCCTGGCGTCCCCACCCCTCCGCGCGTGCGGTGGGCGGGGATCGTCTGGGGCGCGTTCTTCGCCCTGCTGGCCGGCGGTGCCCTGTGGGTGCTGGCCGAGGCATCCCGCATCGAAGCGATCCGCGAGTGGATGCGCACCCTCTCGCCGGCCCAGTTCCACCCCGGGTGGGTCATCGGCGCCGTCGTGCTCGCCGGCGGAGTGCTGCTGCTGATCCTCGGCGGCGTCGCGCTGCTCCGGAACGCACAGCTTCGCGCGACCGTCGAGCGATGACCGACCCTGCGGCTTGTTCCCAGCCGGGCGCTGAGAGGATGAGCGCATGCGCACCCTGCTGAACATCATCTGGCTCGTCCTGTCGGGGTTCTGGATGTTCCTCGGCTATCTGCTCGCCGGCGTGGTGCTCTGCATCCTCATCCTCACGATCCCGTGGGGCATCGCCTCGTTCCGCATCGGCCTGTTCGCCCTGTGGCCGTTCGGCCGCACGATCGTCGACAAGCCCCGCTCGGGTGTCGGCTCGTTCCTGGGCAACGTCGTGTGGGTGGTCCTCGCCGGCTGGTGGCTTGCGATCGGCCACATCGTCACGGGCGTCGCCATGTGCCTCACGATCATCGGCATCCCGCTCGGGATCGCGAGCTTCAAGCTCGTCCCGATCTCGCTCATGCCGCTCGGCAAGGAGATCGTCCACGTCGACGACGTGAACGCCTTCGTCCACCGCTGAGCCGCCCCTCGGCGGGCGGACAGAGCGCGTCGCGCCGGCGAGCCGGCCGCGTCAGCGGACGCCGAGGTCGCCTGCGGCGATGGATTCGGAGCGGGATGCCGCGTCCGCACGCCGCCCCCACGGCACGGCGAGCAGCACGCCGACCACGACGAGCACGCTGCCGAAGGCGGCCGCGACCCACGGCGTCTCGGGCGGGATCTCGAGGTACGTCGTGATGCCGAGGATGCGCGCGAGACCCCAGGGCAGGAGGCCCATCTCGTCGTTCCACAGCGTGAGCGCCCGCTCGAGCCCGATCACGCCGATCGCCACCGCCGGCACCGCGAGTCCCGCGCCGACCGCGGCGAGGACGAAGCCGGTCGCACGGCGTGCGCGCACCTGGACCGACAGCGCCCAGCCCGCGGCGACGAAGACCCAGAAGAAGAGCGCGAAGGCGACGGCGATGTACGCGGTGCGGAAGACAGGCTCGGTCCAGAAGGCGAACCAGTAGCCGCCCGGGCCCGTGAACGACAGTGCCGCGAGGGTCAGGATGCAGCGCAGCACGATGACGCCGCCCACGGCCGCGATGACGGGCCAGGGCGATCGGCGACCTACGCACAGGCGCACGACGAAGGCGAAGACCGCCCACGCGGCGAACACCACTGCGAGGTGCGTCCACGACAGGAACGAGGTCTGCACGGCGCGCGTCGCCACGAGCAGCGCCGCAGGAACGACGAGCAGGAGCCAGCGATCCAGCTCCAGCATGCCCAGTGTCGACTCGCGTGCGCGCCAGGGGCGGGTCGACGCGATCCACGACGCGCGCGCAGCGGCGGCCCCCGGGCGGCGCACCAGTCGGGTGCGCGCCGCGAGCATGCCGATGACGACCCACGCTGCTGCCAGCACGAGCAGCCCGCGAGCCAGCCACGACATCGTCAGATCGCGCTCGGCGCGCTCCACGCCGAGCTGCGCGGCGGTCAGGTTGTACGCGGGGTAGTCGATGTTCCCCTCATAGGTCTCGAGGTGCTCTGCGGCGAGCTGCTCGTACCACGCGCGGTCGGCGTCCCACGCGGCGTACGCCTGGGGCGACAGCGTGTCGTGCCACTCCCCCTGGTGCAGGATCATCGCGCGGTACGCGGCGAGGAGCTGCAGAACGTCGTGCTCGTACTCGAGCGTGCCGAGGAATGCGTCGCGCATCGCGGGGTCGCGCCAGGTCGAGGCATCCGTCCCCCGCACCAGATCGAGCATGCTCTTCGAGGCGCCGACCGCCTGCTCGCCGCCCTCGATCACCGACGCGATGTCGCCGCCGGTCGCATCGCGCGAGATCGCGTAGAGCACGTCGAGCACCGCGGAGTCGCCGGTGAGGATGTCCCACTCGAAGATCCACATCATGGGCGGCGGCTCGAGACCGATCGCGAACACGCGCTGATCGGCGAATGCCTCGATGTACAGGCCCTGCTCGATCGCCTCGCGCGAGAGGGTCATGGCGTCGACGATCGCCGAAACGGTCGCAGGATCGTCGGAGAACCACTGCCGCGCCCATCCGGCCGTCACGTCGGCGACGTCGATCTCGGGGTCGCGCGCGAGGGCCGACGCCACCACGGTGTCGAGCTCGTACAGCTGCCAGAACCCCGCCTTGAGATAGAGGGTCATCGGCCCGGCGCGCCACGGTCCGCCGTCCTGCGTCCAGACCCAGACGCCCTCGATGTTATCGTTCGCCGCGAGCAGGGTCTGCAGCGCGTACTGGTACTCGCGCCCGAGGTCGTTGGGGAACGCACCGAAGTTCTCGAACTCGCGCCGCGACTGGAACTCGACGATGCGCCGCTGCGCGCCCTGCTCGAGGGTGTCGTTGAGCGGCAGCCAGCTGTAGAAGTCGCCGAGCGTGTACTTCGTCGAGACGATGAGCGCCGGCGAGTCGATGCCGCCGAGCACCTCTTCGTACGACACCGGGCTGGTGTGCATGTCGCCCACCGCGCCGACGCCGACGCTCCACGTGCGGAAGATCACTTCGCGATCGGATGCCTCGGCCTGCGCACTGAGCGTGTCGAGCATCGTGCGCACGGCCTTCGGCGTGCGCACCGCGAGCTGCGAGTAGTAGTCCCAGCCCTCGACGTCGTACACCTCGCCGGCTTCGCCGATGCGGATGAGGATGCCGTCGAGCGCGGGCTCGGCGGCGTACAGCTCGTCCAGCCCGGCGGCATACACGTCCCACAGTGCGGGGTTCTCGGTGTCGAGCGACCCGAACGTATCGACCAGGTAGTCCTCGAGCGGCGTGGTGAGGGTGAGCATGTCGGTGCGCAGGAAAACGTCCATGCCGAGCTCGTCGGCGTGCTGCCAGAAGGGACCGAACGCCTCGCGCAGTGCCAGTGCCTGCGCGCGGTGCTCGTCGTCGGTCTCGTACACGTCGCCTTCGGGCACCTCGTCGAATGCCACGAACTCGATGAAACCGGGGAACGCCACGGCGTTGTACCCGTTCGCCAGTGAGTGACGGATGAACACGTCGAAGTCGTCGAACGCCTCCGCGAGCGCCGCCTCGTCGATGTACGGAGCCTCGGGCAGAAGGACCTGCGCGAAGGCCTTCGAGGCGTGGGAGTAGTCGGTGCCGGGCTCCCACGCCGCCGGGTCGGGCTCGACGCCGACGGCGCCCATGTCGACCATGCGGAACGGCAGCGCCGACGTGATCTCCTCGCCGAGGTGCTCGGCGACGGACCGACCCGTGCGGACCTGGTGCGCGAGGTCGTAGAGGGCCCTGACCGCCCCGCTCTCGCCGGCCGCCTCGATGCGCAGCGCCGTCGGCGTGCCGGTGAGCCGGTACGTCTCGTCGTCGTCCGGGCCGCCGCCGGCGACGACGGTGATCGCGACGTCTCCGTCGCGGACGGATGCCTCGTCCACTGCCCCGCGCAGGCTCTCGACCGCCGCGTCGTACCGCGGACCCTCCGGTGCGTCGATCGCCAGGCTGGCCGGGGCGGGTACGACGGGACCGAGATCGGACGCCGTGGGAGCGGCAGGCGACATCTGCTCGGCGGGCTCGGTGCGGATGCCGAGCGCGTCGCCGACCACGACGCCCAGACCGGCCCCGAGGGCCACCAGCACGATGGCGGTGACGACAGCGAGGATGCCTCGCCGTGTCGCCGTCGCCATTGGACTAAGTTACATCGACCCGACCAGTGCTTTTGACGCGATCGGAGCCGCTGTGGATCAGCCTCCGGGCCCGGGCTGGTCAGGTCGCGGCGGAGGTTCCGGGGAACACGATCTCCGAGTCCGGATGCCGGATGAGGAACCCCTGCGCCCGGTCGCTGCCGACCCGCACGGCCGCGTCCAGGTGGGTGAGGGTCTCGATGCCTTCGGCCACGACGCGGACGCCGTGCGCGTGTGCGGCTTCGACCTCCTCGCGCAGCGAGGCCAGGGCCTCGCCCTCCGCGGCACGCACGAGGGCGCCCGGCAGCTTCACCTCCGCGAGCGGGAGCCGACGGAGCAGGTCCCGCGAGGATTCACCCTCGCCGTAGCCGGACAGGGACAGTTCCACGCCGCGCTCGCGGAGGAGTTTCAGCTGCGGAAGAAGGCCGGGTCTCTCGGCCGACGCGGCGGTCGCCGGGAGCTCCAGGACGAGCGACCCGGGCGGACATTCACGCCGCGTGAACTCGGCGGCGACATGCCGGGTGAATGACTCGTCCTCGAACTGCGCCGGCGAGACGTTGACGGCGACGGCCCACTCGCGCCCCGACGCCCGCCACTGGGCCAGTTCCTCGAACGCCTCATCGAGCATTCTCCGGCCGAGCGCATGGATGGCGCCCGTCCGCTCGGCGATCCCGATCATCGTGTCGGGATCGATGTCACCGTGATGCGGGTGCGTCCATCGGCAGAGCGACTCCGCGGCCACGATCGATCCGCTCTGCAGGGAGACCTGGGGCTGGAAGACCGCGAAGATCTCCGGACCGTCGACAGCGGCCGCCAGATCGTTCGCGAGCTCTGCGGTCGTGGGCATCCTCCTAGATCACCCGTATCTCCGCGCCATCGCAAGCGCCGACAGCCGGCGCGAGTCTGCGGTACAGTCCGCATCCGCGTCGCCTACCGCCTCGCAGCGCGCGGATCGCGGACGAGGAGAGCTCCGGGTCCTTATAATCTTCTCGTCGCAGATGGAGCGGGGGGTTGCGATGGCGTTTCGAAACCTGGAGACGTTGGAGTCTTGGCTTGCCGAGTACCGCGCGCTGGAGAAGCCGCAGGGCGATGCCGCGCGCGTGATGGTGCAGGACGGGGAGGACGGCGCGAACACCGGGCTCGTCGTCTTCCGACTCGGCCAGGCCCCGACCGGCGTCTACATCCAGCCCGCCGACCAGGACCCGACCAAGTGGGTCGCGACGATGGAAGCTCGTGAAGAGAACCTCGTCCTCGACCCGGCGGGACTGCTCGGGCTGTCGGCCGAGCTCGCCGCGGTCTCCGAGCTCTGCGCGTTCCTCGAGCAGAAGTCTCAGGCGTATCGAGGCATCGACGTCGCCTGACCGGCGATCTCAGCGCCGCGTGCCGACGGTCGTGGCGGTCAGCGACTGCAGCAGAGCGGCCGAGCTGCCCACCAGCGACTGATCGGCTGCACCGGCGGCCACGTCGAAGTCGTCGTCGAACCGGCTCAGCTCCGACCACGGATCGGCCGCCATGTCGATCGTGGCGGTGATGCGGTTCACGCGCCTGTCGTCCGGGTCGACGTCGCGCCGCACGAGAGATCGATCGACGAGCCGGTCGATCAGGGTGGTGACGCCCGCCGAGGTGATCCCGAGGTACTCGCGGAGCATCGTCGGGCGGGTGCCGGGGTTGCCCACGATGAACAGGAGGGCGCGCGCGTCGGTGTCGGTGATGCGAAGGCTGGCGCGCGCCGTCACCATGGCCGCATTGCGCGCGTCCAGATACAGGCGCAGTGCCTGTCCGAGGGTCAACTCCGGTGTCGCGTCCACCATGCCGCCATTCTGCCTCAGCCCTGCAGGAAGAAGGATACTCGCAGATCTGATAGTTAGAAAACTTACCTAAATCTACGAAATATCGGCTAGTCTGGCAAGACCTCGCCTCCGCGACGTCATATGCCCTGTCGCTACCACGCACCCGTGCGGTGCAGAAGCTGGAGGCCCTCGTGAAGAGGGGAACGCTGGGTCTCGCGACCTGCGGACTGATATCCGTCCATCAGGACTCCACGATCGCCGACGCTGACGCGCAGGTCCTGGCATGGCTCAACTGCGACCGCGACGAAGTGGTCGGACACCCGCTGGCATCGGTCCTGACGCTGCGTATGCCGCTGTCCGGCGGAGAGCGACCCACCGACGCTCATCTGCACGGGGTGTCGGGCATCGTCCGCCCCGTCGTGGTGGGCTCGCTCGGGCTGGACGAGTCCGGCGTGGAGGAGATCGCCGTCTACGACGTGTCGGCGCGGTCGGCGTTCAGCCTCGGCTTCCGGGGCGCGGAGGCGAAGACGGAGCGCGGCCGCAAGCGACTGCAGATCCTGCTCAACGCCGCTGTCGGCTTCGGCAATGTCCGGTCCGAGCTCGATGCCGCCGAGCTGCTCGCCGACGTGGCAGAGCGCGCCTTCGCGGCGAGCGCCGTCAGCGTGCACCTCCGGGATCACGACGGCCTCGTCCACGTCGCGGGGTCGAACCCGCTCGCCGCTCACTGGCCTGTCGGGCTGCGACCCACGGGAACGGTGACGCTGCTCAGCGGCAAGGTGCTCATCGTGCGCTCGCCCGACGAGGCCGATCCCTACGTGCCCGGCGTCGGCATGAGCGACATCTTCCGCGCCAGCGGCGTGCACGCGGCGATCGCCTCCCCCATGCGCTCGAAGGATGACACGGTCGGTTCGATGATCTGCTTCTTCGACCACCCACGAGAGTTCGACGAAGAGGCCGTCCCGCTCGCCGAAGCCCTTTCCAATCAGGCGGCCCAGGCCATATCGCGGATCCGCCTGGAAGACACTCTGCGTCGCGCGGCCATGCACGACGAGGTGACCGGGCTCCCCAACCGTCGGCTGATCGAGGAGGACGTCACGCGCACCCTCCTCGGCGCGGGCACCGCGGTGACGGTCATCTTCATCGACCTCGACGGCTTCAAGGCCGTGAACGACATGCTCGGGCACGCCGCGGGCGACGCCCTGCTGCGCGAGGTCGGGCAGCGGCTGCGCGGCGTCGTGCGGCAGACCGACGTCGTGGGGCGGTTCGGCGGCGACGAATTCATCGCGGTCGCCGCAGTCGACAGCGCAGCCGACGCAGACGCGCTCGCCGACCGCATCCGCGCCGCGATCGCCGAGCCATACGCCGAGTTGCCTCCGGAGCTGTCGGTCACGGCGAGCGTCGGCGTGGTCACTGTCGGCAACGACGACGCGTCGGTGATGGATCAGCTCATCCGCGCCGCCGACCACGCGATGTATGAGGCGAAGATGGCCGGCGGGGACCAGGTCGCCACCGCACGCGGCGACCTGATCCCCTTCCCCGGCACCGCGCTCACGGCCTGATCGGCCGCCGCTTGCGGTGTGTCCGCGGCCGCGTCCCGCTAGCTGCTCTTGCGCATCGCCCGGATGCCCGCCCACAGTCCGAGCGCCGCGAGCACGACGGCGGCGACCCAGCCCCACAGCACCTCGACCGCACCGAGGTCGCCCGCGAACAGCGCGCGCTCGGCCTGCACCACCCAGTTGACCGGGTTGACCGTCGAGACCGCCTTCATCCAGGCCGGTCCGTCGTCGAGCGGCAGCAGCATGCCCGAGAGGATCAGCAGCGGGAAGATCAGCGTCTGCTGCACACCCCAGAAGAGCCACTCACGGTCGTTGGTCTTGAGGGCGAGCGTGTACGACAGCGAACCGAGCCCGACACCGAACACGGCGAGCAGCGCGAGGCCGATCACGAGCCCCGGCACGTTGATCGTGAAGCCGAACGGCCACGCGATGAGCACGATGATGAGCGCCTGTACGACGATGGGCGCGATCTCCTTGAGTGCGCGCCCGACGAGCAGCGACGAACGCGCGAGCGGCGCCACGAGCGTCCGTTCGTGCGAGCCCGTCATCATCTCGTACTGCAGGTTCGAGCCGGTCGCGCCGGTACCGAACAGCACGATCATCACGAGCACGCCGGGGACGAACCACTGCAGCGTCTCACCGACCGGCGCGCCCGACGATCCGATCAGCAGCGGCGCGAACAGACCGAGGAACACCAGGGGCTGCACGAGGCTGAAGATGAGGGTGAACGGGTCGCGGACGACGGGCTTGAGCTCGCGCGTGAGGACGTTCCAGGTGTCGCGGGCCGGGTTGGCCCGCACGGCCGTGTCGGGCCGGATCTCGGTGGCGGTCATCGCTGGGCTCCTTCCATGACGGATGCCTCGTCCGAGGCATCCGCTTCCGTCGTGTCGTCTTCTTCGATCGGCTCACCCTCGCCCGCCTCGCGCAGGGTGCGCCCGGTCAGCGCGAGGAAGACGTCGTCGAGGGTCGGCGGCACGCCGGTCGCCCGGACGACCTGGATGCCCGCGGCGTCGAGCGCGCGCACGGCGGTCGGCAGCAGCGCGTCGCCGTCGGGGGCGGTCACCGTGACCGATCCCGGGTCGGCGGGCCGGACCTCGCGATCGGTGAGCCGCTGCACGACGGCCACCGCGGACGAGGCATCCGCTTCACTCGCGAAGCCGAGCGTGAGCACGTCGCCCGCGAGGTTCGCCTTGAGGGCGGCGGCGGTGTCGTCGGCGATGACACGGCCCTTGTCCATGACCATCACGCGCTCGGCGTAGCGGTCGGCCTCCTCGAGGTAGTGCGTGGTGAGGAAGACCGTCGTGCCGTACTTCTCGCGCAGGTCGAGGATGTGCTGCCACAGGTTCGCGCGGCTCTGCGGATCGAGTCCGGTCGACGGCTCGTCGAGGAAGATGAGCGGCGGCGCGTGCATCAGGCCCAGTGCCACGTCGAGCCGGCGCTTCTGGCCGCCGGACAGCTGCTGCACCGAGCGGTTCGCGAAGCCGGCGAGATCGAGCGACTCGATGAGCTCGTCCGCCCGCGCGCGCGACGCCGTCTTCGACATCCCGTAGAACGCCCCCTGGCTGAGCAGCTCGTCGCGCGCCCGCTGCGAGAAGCTGCCGCTCGTGAGCTGCCCGACGTAGCCGATGCGGGCCCGCACATCGGCGGGCTGCCGGAGGATGTCGAAGCCGACGACACGCGCGGTGCCGGCTGTCGGCGGGATGAGGGTGGTGAGCATGCGCAGGCTCGTCGACTTGCCCGCGCCGTTCGGGCCCAGGAACGCGACGAGTTCTCCTCGCGCGACCTGGAAGGTGAGATCGGTGACCGCCTCGACGGTCTTCTTCTTGACGCTGAAGCGCTTGGTGAGACCCTGCGCCTCGATGATCGGTTCGTTCGCCATGAATCCAAGCTAGAAGGCATTGCGGACAGATTCTGTCCGCGAGATCGGGCATTCTCGAGACATGTCCGATACGACCACCCGAGCGCTCTCGCTCCTCAACCTGCTCCAGACCCACCGCCACTGGCCCGGTTCGGAGCTCGCCGACCGGCTCGGCGTGACCGAGCGCACCGTCCGGCGCGACGTCGAGCGGCTGCGCGACCTCGGATACCGCATCGAGTCCTCACCCGGCGCGGCCGGCGGCTACCGGCTCGAGGCCGGAAGCGCGGTGCCGCCGCTGCTGCTCACCGATGAAGAGGCGGTCGCGATGGCGATCGGGCTGCGGGTCGCGGCATCCCAGCGCCTCGTCAGCGGTCCGGAGACGACGATCACCGCCCTCGCCAAGCTCGAGCAGGTGCTGCCGGCGCCGCTGCGCCGACGGGTGAACGCCCTCGCCGAGACCGTGCAGCCCGCGGGCATCAACGCGGGTGCCGCGGTGTCCAGCGACGTGCTCGGCGAGCTGGCGCTCGCCTGCCGCGACCACGAGCGGGTGAGGTTCTCGTACACCGCCGCGTCGGGCGAGGTCACCCGGCGCCGGGTCGAGCCGCACGCGCTCGCTCCCGCCGACCGCCACTGGTACCTGCTGTGCTGGGATCTCGAGAAGGACGACTGGCGTACGTTCCGCGTCGACCGCCTCGAGGGCGTCGAGCACACGCGGGTGCTGTTCGAGCCGCGGCCGCTCACTGCGGACGAGATCGAGGAGTTCATCTTCGTCGCACGGTCGTGGGTGCGTCAGAAGGTCGAGGCCGACGCCGTGATGGAGCTCCCCCTCGACCGCATGCGCGAGATCTTCGGCCAGTGGGGGCAGGGAGCCGAGGCGGAGGACGAGCACCGCACGCGCTGGCCCGTCGGCGGCGCCGACTGGCGCGAGACGATGTACGGGCTCATGTGGATCCCCGAGGGCGTCGAGTACACCACCGACCTCGAAGAGCCGGCGCGCTCGCAGCTGCGGGAATCGATCGAGCGGATGCTGCGCGCCGTCGACGCTCCCCCGCCACCACGCCGGCTCGCGTCCGCCCGAGCGCACATGGAGCGGGGGTAGGCGGCGCGCCGAGCGGCCACAGCGCGCTCGCAGGACCCCCGCCTACGCTGGCGCCGACCGAAGGAGTGACATGCGCCGACCGATCCTCGCGTGCGCGGGCGGAGCGCTGTTGCTCGCGCTGACCGCCTGTGCCACCGGAGGACCCATGACCGACCCCGCCCCCTCGAGCTCATCCGGCCGACCCGGATTCGAGACGACCACCCCGGGTCCTGTCGGCCCGACCGGCACCCCCGCCGACGTCCCGCCGCAGAAGTGGGATGCGATCATCGCCGACCTCGCCGGGCGGGGGGTCGAGGGCGAGCCGGTCCTCGTGTCAGCCGAGGCCGTGTCGTGGACGAACGGTGCACTCGGGTGCCCGAAGCCGGGGATGTCGTACACGCAGGCGATCGTCGAGGGCATGCAGGTCGTCGTGACGGTCGACGGCACCACGTTCGACTACCGGTTCGGCCGCGGCGACGCCCCCGTGCTCTGCGAGGCCTGAGCGCGGCATCCGCTCACCCGGCCGACGACGAGGGCGGCACCCCCTTCCGGGAGTGCCGCCCTCGGACGGTAGACGACGGTTACTTCGTCTTGACGAGCACCGTCTCAGACGTGCCCGACTTGTTGTCGATCACGACCGCCATGACACCCAGCGGCTTCTGGTCGGCGTACGCCGCAGCGTCGACCCCGACCGGGACCGTCGCGGTGCCGTTGCGGGGCACCTCGGCGAACTGGCCGTTCTCGAGAGCCGGCGACCACGGGTTGTACTTCGCGAACCCGTCGATCGTGTCGGTTCCCGCCGTGTTGGTGATCGAGTAGCTGTCCACCGAGTAGGAGAACGAGCCGGCATCGGACGTGAGGCCCAGGTCGCTCGCCCAGACCGGCAGCAGGATGGTGCTGCTGTCGGTGGGAGCCTGCGCGTAGAAGCCCGCTGCGAACAGACCCGCCGGGGTGCTGACGAACACCTCGGAGCGACCGTCGACGGAGCCCGCGCGGACCAGACCGGAGTCGGCCGAGAACACCACGGCCTCGGCCTTGCCGTCGCCGTTGCGGTCGATCACGACGTCGAACTCGACACCGGCGGCGTTGGACCACCGCTTGTGCGTGTTCACCGCGAACACCAGCAGCTGGTCGTCGCCGTCGGCGAACGACTGCACACCGGCCGATGCCAGGTCGAACCCGGAGTCCTCGATGGTCTCAGGCACGTCCTTGGCGTCGCTGAGACCCCACGTGTAGACGTCCGCACCGGCGGCGCGGGCGCCGAGGGCGTTGGTCAGCTTGACCGACTTCTCGGCGTCCGCGACCTGCTCCTTCTTGCCGAACAGGGCGCCCGTCGACGAGGCGACGCGGGCGTCCGAACGCGGAACCAGGAGGTACGGCACCCGCAGCGTCGACGAGTCGGAGGTGAGCACGATGTCACCAGAGAACTCGTACAGCGCGAACGGGTCACCGGCGACCGACGACGAGCCGACGGCACCGGCCGCGGCCGTGAGGCCCACGATGACGGTGGCCTTGCCCTTGGCGGGAACCTTGACCGTGGTGCGGTTCAGGCTGATCTTCGCCTTCTCGGACTGCGCCGACGGAGCGGAGCTGACCTTGTAGGTCACGTCCTTGTCGCCGTGGTTCGTCAGGGTGATCGTCTTGAGACCGGCGAAGCCGACCCAGGACTCCTGGAACCCGAAGCTCAGCGCCGACTCGCGGAGCCAGCCGCTGTCGGTGCGGAACGCGTCGCCGGTCGCGGTGACCTTCGTCGCGACGGCCTGAGCCGCATCGACGAGTCCGACGCCGCCGCGGGTCATCTGCTGACCGGCGACCTTCTCGGGGTCGGCCGACGACACGACCGCTGCCGCGATGTCCGCCGCCTTCCAGCCCGGGTGGGACTGGACCGTCAGCGCTGCGACGCCCGCGACATGCGGAGCCGCCATCGACGTGCCCGAGATCGTGGCCGGGCCGTTGCCCGTGCCGACGCCCGTCGACACGATCGAGACGCCGGGCGCCGCGATGTCGACGGCCACGCCGCTGTCACCGCTGCGGGGGCCGTTCGACGAGAACGACGCGTAGCCGCGGAAGGCGGGGTTGTCGAGGTCGGCCGCCGCGATGGTCGCCGGAGCGTTCGTGGTGAACTTCGCGCCGTCCGACGCGCGCACCCCGAGGAACGGGATCGTGACGTCGAAGGGCTCGCCGGTGTCGGCGTTCTCGGTGATCTTGCCCTCGAACGGCGGGAAGTCGTTCGTGTTGTTCACCATGAGAGCCGCGGCCGCGCCGGCCTGCTCGGCGTAGATCGCCTTCGAGACGCGGGCGCACGTTCCGCGCGCCGAGACGGCGAGCTGGTTGAGACCCGCGCCCACGCCGTTGCTCGTGTACGCGGCGACCGAGCAGCCGAGCGCCTCGTTCTCGGCCGTGGCCGGGTTGTCGACGAGTCGCACGACGGTCATCGCCGGGAGACCCTCGAGGCTCGCGCCGTTGGCGTTGATCGCCGGGACGGCCACGCCGCCCACGGTGACGGTGGCACCCGGGAAGCTCGCGGTGCTGTCGACCGCGGCGACCGAGATGACGCCCTCGCCGTTGCCCGGCGCGCCCGAGATGTACGGGGCCGGCCCGGAGTTGCCCGCCGAGGCGACGACGACGACGCCCGCGCCGATGGCGTTGGCGGCGGCGACGGCCTCGGGGTCGGTCGCGGTGCCGAAGCTCGAGCCGAGCGACATGTTGATGACGTCCATGTCGTTGGCGACGGCCCAGTCGATGGCGGCGGTGGTGACGTTGGTCGAGCCCTCGCAGCCGAAGACGCGCAGCGCGTAGAGGTCGACCTCGGGCGCGACGCCCGGCCCGATCTTCCACTCCTGCGAAGCCGTGCTCTCGTCGTAGGCGCCCGTGTAGGTCTCGCCCGCAGCCGTCACGCCGCTGCCGCCGGTGGTGCCGGCGACGTGGCTGCCGTGGCCGTTGCAGTCGAGCGGGTTGGCGTCGGGCTTCGGGACGCTGGTGTCGTCGTTGGCGTCGTAGTCGTCGCCGACGAAGTCCCAGCCGCCCTTGATGCGCGGGGCGTTCGGCCCGAAGAGGGCGGGGTCGGCCGCCTGCGTCTCGGCCGCGTTGGCGGCCTCGTACGCCTCGACCGTGCCCGGGCCGCCGAAGTTGGCGTGGGTGAAGTCGATGCCGGTGTCGATGATCGCGACCTTGACGTTCTCGCCGGTGTAGCCCGTGCTCTGCCACACCTGCGGCACGCCGAGGAACGGCACCGAGACGGCGTTGTCGATCGTGTAGGTGCGCGCGGTGTGGATGCCGACGACGTTGGGCAGCGCTGCCACGGTGTCGACGGCGTCTGCCGGGATGGTCGCCTGCACGCCGTTGTACGCGGACTGCATGGTGGCCTCGACCGCGCCGCCCTCCGCCTCGACGGCGCCGACGACAGGCTGCTGCGCCTGCTCGAGCGACTTCTTGATCGCGGTGCGCTCGGCCTTCGTGAGCTCGCGCCCCTTCTCGGCCTGGACGACCGCGACCGGGTCGCCCGCGAGCTCGACGACGACCGTGACGTTGCCGTCAGCGTCGGCGCTGAGCGGCTGGACGGTCTCGCTGATCTGTCCGCGCGACTCGGCCTGCTCGAATTTCGACGACGGGTCGTCGTCTGTTGCGGCGAACGCCGCGGTTGTGGGGAGTGACAGCGCCACGACAGCGGCGACCGCCAATGTACGTCTGTACAAAGGGGACCAACTTTCTCCGTGCTGGGGATACGGGGGAGGAGATACTCCGGCGACGGTATGTGTCTTCTCACATCAAGTCAACAGTCGATTCTCAGGTTGAGCAGAGCGCTCAATCCGAGGTCGGAAAACGCCCGCCCGGCTGTCTCGATGTGACATCCGCGGCCGTTGATCGAGAGATACGCTCGTGCTCATGAGCGACGACGCACGCAGCATCCTCAACCGGATCGAAGCCGAGGAGCGCGAGCTGGTACTCCCCCGGTTCGACCTGTCGGATGCCTGGGCTCTCGGCTCCCGCATGCGCGAAGCGGCACTCGCCGCGAGGCTGCCGATCGTCATCGGCATCACCCTCGGCGAGGCCCGCGTCTTCCACACCGCGCTGCCCGGATCGAGCGCCGACAACGACGGCTGGCTCGACCGCAAGACCCGTGTCGCAAGGCGGTTCGCGCGGTCTTCGTACGGTGTCGGCCAGTCGTTCCGCGCCGCCGACAAGGACTTCGACGTCGACGCGAGACTCGACCCCGTGCGCTACGCCGCGCACGGCGGAGTGTTCCCGCTGACGATCGCCGGCGTCGGGGTGGTGGGCACCGTCGGAGTCTCCGGGCTGCCGCAGGCCGAAGACCACGCCTTCGTCGTCGAGCATCTGCGGGCGTACCTCGCAGGGCTCTGACGAGCGGATGCCTCGCCCGCGACTTCCGTCATCCGGCGACGCACAGCGAAACCACAGTTAACGCTCTGGGCATACGTCCGCCGGTGGGGCTAGCTTTGCCTCATCGCGGCGATCCGGGCGGTCCCGGGCACCGGCTCATAACCGAGTGCGTTGCGGGTTCGACTCCCGCCGTCGCGTCCACGCGCAGCGATCGCACGGGATCGTCGACCGCTCGGCTAGCATTCCGGCATGACGACCTCCGCCCCGATCGACGACGTGCCGATCGGCGGGGATGTCATCCGCCTCGGACAGTTCATGAAGTTCGCCGGGCTGCTCGATTCCGGCGGCGACGTGAAGGAGGCCATCATCGACGGCTACGTCACCGTCAACGGTGAGGTCGACCGCCGCCGCGGCCGCCAGCTTCACCCGGGCGACGTCGTCGCCTTCGAGGGCCGCCGGGTGCGCGTCGCCCCGTAGGCGGCGCATCACCTCACCCGGTAGACGACCGCCTCCCAGGGTCGCAGCCCGAGCACGGTGCCCCGCACGACCGGGTCGTCGCCGTAGTTGCCGATCAGCACCGCGACCCCGTCGAGCGCGAACGGTGCCTCCACTGTGCGCGGCTCCCCCGTCGCGTTGCCGAAGACCGCGAGCTGCTCGTCGTCGAGCGTGCGCGTGAAGGCGTACACGTGCGGGTCGTCGTCGAGGAGCATCGCGAAGTCGCCCCACCGCACGACCGCCTCGTCGTGGCGGAGCGCGATGAGACGCCGGTAGTGATGGAAGACGGATGCCTCGTCCGCCCGCTCCGCCTCGGCGTTCACCGTCGTCGTGTTGGGGTTGACCGAGATCCACGGCTCACCGTCGGTGAAGCCGGCCTGGGGCGAGGCATCCCACTGCACGGGGGTCCGCGCGTTGTCGCGGCTGCCGAACGCGAGCGCCTCGACGAGCTGGGCATCGTTCAGGCGGTCGAGCTCGCGCGCCTCGGCCGCGAACCGCAGCGACTCGATGTCGCGATACTGCGAGAGGTCGGTGAAGTGGGCGTTCGTCATGCCGAGCTCTTCGCCCTGGTAGACGTACGGCGTGCCGCGGTGCAGGTGCAGGATCGTCGCGAGCATCGTCGCCGACTCGCGCCGGAACGCGCCGTCGTCGCCGAACCTCGAGACGATGCGCGGCTGGTCGTGGTTCTCCCAGTAGAGCGCGTTCCACCCGGCATCCTGCAGCCCGGTCTGCCACCTGCCGAGGGTCGCCTTCAGCTCCCGCAGGTCGACCGGCCGGCGGTCGAAGCGTCCGGCGGGGCCGTGATCGAGGCCCATGTGCTCGAACGTGAAGATCATGTCGAGCTCGGCGCGCGCAGGGTCCGTGAAGAGCCTGCCGTCCTCGACCGTCGCCCCCGGCGTCTCGCCGACGAGCAGCAGGGTGTCGCGACGGCCCTCGAAGACCTCGCGGTGCATCTCCTGGAGGAACTCGTGCAGGCGCGGTCCGTTGATGGTGTGCGGTCCGCCGTCGCCGTACGGACCGTGGCTCACAGCGCCGTCGGCCAGCGAGCCGTCCTCGCCCACAGCCTTCGAGATGAAGTTGATGACATCCATGCGGAATCCGTCGATCCCACGATCGAGCCACCACCGCATCATGTCGTAGACGGCCTCCCGCACCTGCGGGTTCTCCCAGTTGAGATCGGGCTGCTTGCGGCTGAAGAGGTGCAGGAAGTACTCGCCGGAGGCCTCGTCGAACTCCCACGTCGAGCCCGAGAAGAACGAGCCCCAGTTGGTCGGCTCGGCGCCGGGCGCGCCTGGCTCGAACCCCTCGCGGGCCGGCCGCCACCAGTACCAGTCGCGCTTCGGGCTGTCCTTCGAGGAGCGCGACTCTGCGAACCAGGCGTGCTCGTCGCTGGTGTGGTTCACGACGAGATCCATCACGACCCGGATGCCGCGCTCGTGCAGCGCGTCGACGACGGCGTCCAGGTCGGCCAGGGTGCCGAAGATCGGGTCGACGTCGCGGTAGTCGCTGATGTCGTACCCGTTGTCGTCCTGCGGGCTGCGGTAGACGGGCGAGAACCACACGACGTCCACGCCGAGCTCGACGAGGTGGTCGATGCGCCGGAGCACCCCGCGCAGGTCGCCGATCCCGTCGCCATTCGAGTCCTGGAACGAGCGGGGGTAGATCTGGTACACGACGGCGGAGGTCCACCACGTCGCTTCGCGACGCGCCTCGGTGGCGGGATCGGGGGTCATGGAGCCTGTCCTTTCAGCCGGGCAGGGCGCGGCATCCGCTCGACTATGCGCCCGCCGCGTCGAACGTATGCCGGTTCTTCCCCTGGCGCTTCGAGTCGTACATCGCCGCGTCGGCCCGCACGAGCATCTGCTCGGCGGTGGGGCGGGCGCCGGAGCCGGGGCGGTGGATCGAGATGCCGATGCTCACCGACGCCGAGATGATGCCGTCCGGGACGGCGATGGGCTGACAGCAGATGTCGAGGATGCGGTCCGCCACCGCGGACGCCGCCTCGCCGTCGGTGGCCGCGCAGATCGCGACGAACTCGTCGCCGCCGATGCGGCCGACCACGTCGCCGGAGCGCACCCCGGCCTGAAGCCGGTGGGCGAGCTCGACGAGCACCAGGTCGCCGGTGGCGTGGTCGAAGGCGTCGTTGATGCTCTTGAAGTCGTCGACGTCGAGGAACATCACCGCGAGCGGCTCGTTCCGATCGATCGCCTGCGCGATGGACTCGTCCAGCGTGAGCTGGAGCAGCTGGCGGTTCGCGACGCCCGTCAGCTGGTCGTGCAAGGCGAGGAAGGCGAGGCGGCGCTGCAGGCGCACACGCGTCAGCGTCTGTGACGCCTGGCGGCTCAGGGCGTCGAGCAGGTCGAAGAACTGCGAATCGAACTCGCTGCGCCGCGCGAAGAAGCACACCAGGATGCCCAGCCGCACGCCGTCGGCGACGAGCGGCGTGATCGTCAGTGCCGCGAGCCGCTCCTCGCGCAGCGCCGCGGCGACCTGCGGGTACGCGGTCTCCTCAGGCCCGGCGGTGATCACCGCGACGTGCGGAGTGGCCCGCAGCTCGGCGATCGGCGCGACCTTGCCGACCAGGGGGTTGCTGCCGCCCACGAGCTTCAGATCGCCGTCGTCCTGGAGCAGATGCACTGCGGTCTCCCGGGCCGCGAACGCCGTGCGCGCGACCTGCGCGAACGACTCGGCGACGTCCTCGTCGCTGGCGCTCACCCCGAAGGCGCTCGAGATCTCCTGCAGGATGCGCACGCGCTCCTCGGACGACTCGGCCGCGCGGCGCGCGGTGAGGAGCTCGCGCTCGTAGCGGATGCGCTCCTCCGCGTTGAACACGGCCGTGCGGATGACGCCCGCGTCGTCGTCGCGTATCGAGTTGACGAGGCTGGGCATGGGAGAACCGTCGGCCTTCATCAGGGTCAGCGCGACCTCGTTCACCCGACCCTCGAGATGCATCACCTGCGTGTAACGGGTCTCGAAGAAGAGCCGGCTTCCGGGATCGAGCAGCGACGCGAACGGCTGCCCGACGAGATCGGCGAGCGCATGACCGCTCCACGACAGGAACATCTCGTTGACGTCGGTGATCTCACCGTCGATCGTCATCGCGAGCAGTCCGCAGGGAGCCGCGTGGAACCAGTCTTCGCTGGGACCGCTCACGAGAGGTACGCGCGGATCTGTGCGACGACCTCGTCAGGGGCCGAGAGGATCGGGACGTGCCCTGTCGCCTCGAGCACCGCGAGACGGCTCCCCGCGATCTCGGCGTGGACGTAGTCGCCGACCGCATGGGGCGCGATCGTGTCTGCCGTGCACTGGATCACGAGCGTCGGCACCGACACGACGGCGAGGTCGGCGCGGTTGTCCGAGAGGAATGTCACGTGCGCGAAGTGCTGGGCGATGGAGGGGTCGAGACTGCAGAAGCTGTCGCTGAGCCGCTGCCCGAGCTCGGGAAGGTCGGGCCTGCCCATGATGACCGGCGCCGTCGCGTGCGACCACCCGAGGTAGTTGGCGTCGAGCGACTCGAGGAGCGCCTGGATGTCAGCCGGTTCGAAACCGCCGATGTACGAGCCTTCGTTGGTGTAGCGCGGCGACGGCCCGATGAGCACGAGTGCGCCGAAGCGCTCCGGCTCGCGATTCGCCGCAAGCACGCCGATCATGGCGCTCACCGAGTGACCCACGAACACCACGTCCGTGGCATCGAGCGCGTCGAGGATCTCGAGGACGTCAGCGGCATAGCCGTCGAGCGAGTCGTACTTGCCCCGGTCGTAGGCCGAGACGTCGGACCCGCCGGCGCCGACGTGGTCGAACAGCACGACGCGGTGGTCGGCCTCGAAGTGCGGAGCGACGAGGTTCCAGGTCGCCTGACTGCAGCCGAAGCCGTGGGCGAACATCATCACCCGGCCGGCGGGATCGCCGGACACGACGACGTTGTTGCGACGCAGAACGTCGATCGTACGAACGGCGGTCATGGCGTTCTCATCCCCGGCACAGCGGGGGGCACCGCACCTACGCCCGATCGTACGTCACCACGCGGCCGCGGCCCCACTCCGCCCTCGTGCCCGGTCGCGGGTAGCCGATCCGCGCATCCGTGAGCCGCATGGCGCGGCGGAGGTTCAGAGGTCTTCGGGCGCGAGATCGCCCTGGCCCTCCTCGCCGAGCTCCGCCTGATTCGGGTCCAGCCCCTGGGTCTCGGGGAGGTCGGCAGCAGCGTGGAGATCGTCGGCGGGCACCTCGTCGAGCGGGTCGGGGAGCTGCGCCGGATCGTCGCCGGTGGCGGTGGCGGCATCGAGCTCCTCGGCCGGCACCCCCGCGTCGAGCGAGGTCGTGCGGTCCCACTCCGCCTGAGCGGGGTCGTACTCGAGGTCGATCGACGTGTCGCCGTCGCGGAGCGGCTGCGCCCCGACGGATTCGTCTTCGACGGGCGCTATGCCGCGGTCCGGTGTCGTGTCCGACATGGTGCTCCTTCTTCCGTGTCCGCTCCACGGTACGAACGGCGCCCGCGCGGCCGGAGGGGGTTGACACGGCCGGTGCGCCGCCTCCTATCGTCGAGTCATGGCAGAGCACGAGACCGACGGCACAGCCGGCATGACTCCCGACGAGAAGCGCCGCGATCAGCTGCTCGCGGCGCCGGACGCGGTCGAGGCCGACGCCGCTCCGCGCTTCGACGTGACCCACCCGCGCGACGGCGTCACACGGATCGACGTGAGGGACGACGCGCCGGTGCGCCCCGGGAACCCGGAGGAGGACCCCGGCCCGTCCTGACCGCCCGCCGGCGAGATCGCCGGCGGGTCAGAGCCCTTCGGCGATCTCCTTGATCGCCGCGAGGCGCCGGTCCCACTCGGCGCCGACGGCGTCGAGCCGCCGCGCGGTCGCGCTCAGCTGCGCACCGACGATGCGGTAGCGCACCTCCCGGCCGACCTTGACCGGCTCGACGAGCCCGACCTCCTGGAGCACGGCGAGGTGCTTGGCGACGGCCTGCCGGGTGACGGGCAGGCGCCCGGCGAGGGCCGACGCCGATGCGTCACCCTCGCCGAGCGCCGCCAGGATGCTCCACCGGGTCTCGTCTCCGAGTGCGGCGAACACCGGAACCAGCGTCTCTGTCGTCACGAGCCGCTCTCGAGCAGCGCGACGAGCTTGTCGAGCTCGCCGTTCCAGCCGTCGCGATGGTCGGCGAGGTTCGCGGCCGGGTCGGAGGTCGCCTCGAACCCGGTCTCGACGACGGTCAGCTCGGTGCCGTCCGACACTTCGACGAGCGTGAAGGTGAACACCGTGGAGCGCGACTCGTCGAGCTCGTCGGGCACGACGCCGCTCGCGTCGTCGTTGCTCCAGCGGTAGGACACCATCCGCTGCGCTTCGATGGCCTCGAGCCGCACGGGGATCGGCGCGCGGTCGGGCCACGTCAAGGTGCCGCGCGCACCGGCATACGACCCCTCGAACTCGGCCCGCCCGAACCAGCGCGAGATATGCTCCGGCTCGGTGACCGCGGCCCACACCTTCGCGACGGGAGCGGCGATCCGGATGGTGCGCCGCACCGAGAAGGCGGCGTCGTCGACGGTCGACGACGGGTTGGCTGCCATGCTCACAATGATGCTTCCTCTCTGTCATCGACTGCAACCTTGAGGTTGCAATCTCTGTGCAACCTCATGGTTGCAGTCGAGGATGAAAAGCGCAACCCCCCGGTTGCAGTCAGAGGCGGGCGATTCCCGCGCCGCCGCGCCTCGCCGAGGCTCAGAGCGCGCGGTCGAGCTCCTCGGCGATGACGCGCGCCGCCTCGGGATAGCGCTCCGGGCTCGGACCCGAGTAATTGAGCCGGATGTGGGGAGCGGATGCCTCGGCCGGGAACCACTCGGCCCCGTCGGCCACGATGACCCCGCGGCCCTCGCACGCGCGGACGAACCCCTCCACGTCGGTGTCGCCCGGAAGACGCAGCCACAGGTTGAGCCCGCCCCGCGGAACGTGCTCGAGGTGCGCGAGGGGCGCGTGCTCGGCGAGGCTCGAGACGAGCACGTCGCGGCGGGCGCGCAGCTGTTCGCGGACGGAGCGCAGATGCGTGCGCCACGCCGGCTGGGTCACGACGTCGAGCGACGCGGCCTGCAGGAGCCCGCTCACGTACATCGACTCGGCAGCGCGGTCCGCCAGGATGCGCTCGCGCGCCGGGCCGCGCGCCGTGACGGCCGCGACGCGGAGGGCGGGCGAGACGCTCTTGGTGAGCGAGCGCAGGTAGATGACGTGACCGTCGTCGTCGAAGGCGGCGATCGGCCGGGGATCCGTGTCGATCGCGAGATCGTGCGCCCAGTCGTCCTCGACCAGGAATGCACCGTGGCGCCGCGCGATGTCGAGCACGGCGCGGCCGCGCTCGGCCGACCACTGGGCGCCGGTCGGATTCGCGTACGTGGGCTGCACGTAGAACGCCCGTGCGCCCGTCTGCTCGAACGCCCGGTCCACGTCGTCGAGGTCGGGCCCGTCCGGCCCCGACGCCACCGGCACGAGCCTCACGTTCGCCTGCGTCGCCGCGAGGATGGCGCCCCAGTAGGTCGGCGACTCGATCAGCAGCGGCTGCCCCGGGCCGACGAGGGCGCGGAAGATGGAGCTGAGCCCGCTCTGGCTGCCCGAGAGGATGAGCACGTCGCGCGCGGCGGGTGGAGTGACGCCGGCCGGCGCCGCGCTCGCGAGCTCGGCCGCGAACCACGCCTGGAGATCGGGCGCACCGGCGACCGGGGAGCGCGTGGCCGCGGCATCCGTCCTCGCCGCACGCGCGATCGCGGAGCGCACCAGCCGCTCGGGCAGCAGCTCGCGATCGGGATAGCCGGCGTGCAGGGCGATCGCATCCGGCGACGGGGCGCGCTGCGCCGACGGCAGGCCGAGCAGGCGCGACTGCGCGGCGCCGAGGGCGGACGTCTGCCACGCGTAGTCGACCGGTCGCGGGGGGCGGATGCCGCGCACGAAGGTGCCCACGCCGGGGCGGCTGTCGACGAGCCCGAGCGCGACGAGCGTGCGCATGGCCTTCTGCACGGTGACCGGGCTCGCGCCGTGCCGCGCCATGAGCTCGCGGTTCGACGGGACCCGGGCGCCCGGCGGAGCAGTCGCGATCCACCGCCTGAGGTCGGCGACGATGCGATCGGTGCTATCGTTTGCCATGTCGATACACAGTAGCGTTATCGCTTCCCCGACACCACTGCTATCCGGTCGTGCCGGGCTCTCCTGGGGCCTCGTCGGTGTCCTCGCCTTCTCGTTCACCGTTCCCTTCACGACGGTCGCGCTCGGCGGGCTCAGCCCCCTGTTCATCGGCGCCGGCCGCGCCGTGGTCGCGGCCGCCCTCGCCGCCTGCGCGCTGGCGCTCACGCGCCAGGCTCTCCCCACCGGGCGCCAATGGGCGCGCCTCGCGATCGTGGCCGGGGGCGTGGTCGCCGGCTTCCCGCTGCTGACCTCGTTCGCACTCACCACCTCGTCCGCGACCCACGGCGCGGTGGTCATCGCCCTCCTCCCCGCGGCGACAGCCGTGATGGCCGTGCTGCGTGCCAAGGAGCGGCCCGCGCGATCGTTCTGGGTGTTCGCGAGCCTGGGCGCCGTGGCCGCCGTGGTGTTCGCCGCCCTGCACAGCGGCGGTCTCGGCGGCCTCCACTGGTCGGACCTGCTGCTGTTCGGCGCGGTCCTCGCCGCGGCGATCGGCTACGCCGAGGGCGGGATGCTGTCGCGCGAGCTCGGCTCGTGGCAGACGGTGTCGTGGGCGCTCGTGCTCGCCGCGCCGCTCATGGTCGCTCTCACCGCCGTCTCGATCGCGGAGGCTCCGCCCGCGGCATCCCCCGTCGAGTGGCTCGCGTTCGGCTACCTCGCCGTGGTGAGCATGTTCCTCGGGTTCTTCGCCTGGTACCGCGGCCTCGCGATCGGGCCGATGGCGCGCGTGAGCCAGATCCAGCTCGTGCAGCCCGTGCTCACGATCTCGTGGGCGGCGCTGCTGCTCGGCGAGCCGCTCACCTGGTCGACGGTCCTCGGCGGCGCGGCCGTGATCCTCTGCGCCGCCCTGGCCGTGCGCACCCGCCTCGGAGGCGGACGGCACCGCTGAGTCCTGCCGCCCTCGCCGCCCGGCGAGTTCGGTCGACGTTCGGGTCAGGCGATGCGGGTGCCCGGCGGCAGCGTGCGAGCCGGCGTGCGCGTGCGGGCCCAGGCCCACCACAGCAGCCCGGCGGCGAGCAGCAGCTGCAGCGTCAGTCCGACGAACCAGCTCGGCGCGCTCTGCTCGATCCGCTCCTCCGGCGTGAGATCCTCGCCGAACGGGGGCGGACTGCAGTCGTCGTACGACGTCTCCGCCTCGGGCGGCTGCTGGGCCATCCGCACCGCGAGCTTGATCTGCCCGAACAGGTCGACGGGATACCCCTGCCGATCGAACGTCGTGGGCGTGGCGTCGGCGAGGATCACGAACGGGTTGGCGGCCAGCAGCCACCACACGCGGTCGAACCGCGGCACCTCAGAGGTGTGCGACGTCCACTCGCCGCACTCGGGGGTGACGTCGTCGTCGCACGGGTAGTCGCCGGTGGGCTCCTCACCCGGCGCGCACGGGTAGGTCTCGCCCTCGTACGACTCCCAGTCGAGCGAGCGGTAGTTGTTGACCTGCTCGGTGCGCATGGTGGCCCCCACGAGCCCGAAGGCGATGAGCGTGCCGACGACGAGCGCGGCGACGACCAGGTAGGTGGTCGCGACCGAGAAGAGCGGCCGCGCCAGGATGCCGCTGAGCGCGACGCCGATCGCCGCGATGACCCCGACTTCGACGACGAGCACGAGGAGCGAGACGCCGATGGTGGCGGCGCTGGCACCTCCGGCGAGTGTGGCCGCGACGAGGAACGGCACCGACACGGCGACGAACGCCAGTCCGGTCACCCACGCCGCGAGGAACTTGCCGAGCAGGATCTCGCCCGTCGTGGCGAGCGTGACCTGCACGGGGGCGAGGGTCGCGGCATCCCGATCGCCGTTGATCGAATTGCCGCTCAGCGTCGGCGACACGAGCACGATGAGCAGCAGCGTGATGTAGACGATCGTCGAGTAGATCGCGGATCCCTGCTGCTGAGGAAGCCAGCGGAACGCGAGGAACGAGAGCGTCGTGACGAGCAGCAGGAGCGCCGCGAAGACGCCGAGCAGCACGTACCAGGCGACGCTGCGGGTGCGCTGCTTCAGCTCGAGCCCGAGGATGGTGCCCAGTCGCTGACCGCTCATGCCTTCTCCTCCTGGTCGCTCGCGGGCCGGGGACTCGGGGGCTTCCGGGCGGGGGCCGGCACATCGGGCGCAGCCTCGGCAGGAGGGGCGGGCGGGACCTGCGGCGGCACGCCCTTGCCGAGGTCGAGGAACGTGCGCTCGAGGCTGCCCTGGGCGGCGGCGAACTCCGCCACGGGCAGTCCCGCGGCGATGAGGTCGCGCAGCGCCGCGGCGGCGCTCTCGTCCGAGTCGAACTCGGCCACGACGTCACGCCGGTCGGTGCCGATGGTCGACGGATCGGCGGCGAGCGCCGCGGCGACCTGACCGACGGCGACGGATGCCTCGACCCCGACGAGCCGGATGCGCCACGGCCGCGCACGACGGGCCGCCGCTTCGACGCGCCCCGCGTCGACGGTCTCGCCCGCCACGAGGAAGACCGCGTCGTCGACGACCTCTTCGAGCTCGGACAGGATGTGGCTCGAGACGAGGATCGTGCGCCCCTCGGCGGCGAACCGTCGCAGCAGGACCCGCAGGTCGATGCGCGCCTGAGGATCGAGACCGGACGCCGGCTCGTCGAGGAGCAGCACCCGCGGGTCGTGCACGAGCGCGCGCGCGAGCCCCAGCCGCTGCTTCTGGCCTCGCGAGAGCACCTTCGCCGGAGAGTCGGCGAGCGAGGTCAGCCCGACCTCGGCCAGCAGCGACTCCGCGCGAGCGGATGCCTCGGCCTTCGGCATCCCGTACAGCCGTGCCGTGACCACCAGCGTCTCCCGCGACGTCAGCGAGGCCCACGCTCCGAGCGTGTCGGGCATCCACCCGATCAGCGCCCGCGCGGCCTGCGGATCGGCGACGGGGTCGACGCCGTCGATGCGGATCGAGCCCGCGTCCGGCGCGAGGAGCGAGGCGAGCATGAGCAGGAGGGTCGTCTTGCCCGAGCCGTTGGGTCCGACGAGTCCGGTGACGCGGCCCGCGTGCGCCTGGAGCGACACGCTGCGCACTGCCTGGACCTCGCCGAACGCGCGACGGACTCCTTCGACGACGATGCCGGGGGAGGTCACGCACTCACCATAGCCAGAAGGCGCTTCCCGACGTCAGGAACGGAAGAACGCCACGCCGAGGTCGGGGTGGTCGACGAAGACGCCGTCGACACCGGCATCCCGGATCACCGCCCACTCCGACTCCCAGTCCCCGAACGCCGCCGGGCCGCCGCGGCCGCGGAACTGTCCGATCAGGAAGCTGTTCTCGGGGCGGCACGTCCAGGTGAAGACGCGAAGGCCGCGCTCGTGGGCGTCGGCGACGAGCGGGGACGGGCCGGTGAGCCGCCCCAGCTTGTCGGGGGCGAGGATCATGCGCTTGTCGACGCTGATGCCGTCGACCCGGCCGACGAGCGCGTCGAGTCCGGCCGGCTGCGCCGTCTGCTTGTACGTGAGTGCCGCCTTGCCCTGCGCGGTGAAGAGATCGAAGGGTCGGCCGGCGGCCTCGAGCAGATAGATGTAGGCCGCCGGGATGCCCCGCTCCTGCAGCGCGTACAGGATGCTCGACTCGAACGACTCGATCGTGAGCGGCAGGGCGCCGTCGGCCCAGCCCGCGTCGCGCAGCTCGGCGGCGATGAGCTCGTCCAGGTCCCAGCCGAGGGCGCCGAAGTACGTGGCGTGCTTGATCTCCAGGACGACGCCGATCTCGCGCCCCTGCGCGAGCGAGCCGGCCCGCACGAGGTCGAGCACATCGCGGAGCCGCAGCACGGGCTGCTGGTCGTCGAACGTCGCACTCCCCTCGCGCACCCGGGGCAGCCGCTCGCGGCAGCGCAGCGTCGACAGCTCGTCCCACGTGAAGTCCTCGGTGAACCATCCGGTCAGCTCCGCACCGTCGACGGTCTTCGTGGTGCGGCGGGCCGCGAACTCGAGGCGGTCGGCGACATCGGTGGTGCCGGAGATCTCGTTCTCGTGCCGCACGACGAGCACGCCGTCGGACGAGACGACGATGTCGGGCTCGACGGCGTCCACGCCCAGCTCGAGCGCGAGGTCGTACGAGGAGCGCGAGTGCTCCGGGCGGTATCCCGGGGCGCCGCGATGGCCGATCACGAGCGGACTCCGGCGCGGCATCGTCTCAGGCTACCCGCGCGCGAGCGGCGCCGACCGTGCGGCGCCGGGCTGCGGCATCCGCTCATAGATCACTCACAGCCGCGGTCTGCCGCGCCGTGGCGCGGTTCGGATATCGTTGATCAACAGCACCGCGCTGTTCAACCCTTGACTTGGAGTGTGAGAGCAGTGGCCCTCGACAATCCCGCGTTCAGCAACTCGGCCTTCCAGGACCCGAAGGCCGTCAAGACCTACCCGGGCGGCCGTCAGGCGGCCGGCCTGACCCCGCCCCCCGCGCAGACCCAGTTCTCCACGGCGCAGCACGCCGGAACGGATGCCGCGGCCCAGGCGCAGCTCGAGGGCATGTACGCCGCCCCCGCCGCCGGCGCCATCGAGACCGACCGCATGACGGTCGAGGACACGATCTGGAAGACGGTCGGCCTGTTCGCCGTCCTGCTCGTCACCGCCGTCGGCGGCTGGGTGTGGACGATGGCCCCCGTCACCGCCGAGAACCCGACCCCGTCCATGGCGCCGTGGCTCATCGGCATGCTCGGCGGATTCGTCCTCTCGCTCGTGGTGATCTTCACGTCGCGCAAGAAGGTGCGCCCGGCGCTCATCTTCGCCTACGCGGCGTTCGAGGGTCTCTTCGTCGGCGGCATCTCGGCGTACTTCGAGATGATCTGGGAAGGCATCGTCCTCCAGGCGACCCTCGGCACCCTGTCGGTGGTCGGCGTGACGCTCGCGCTGTTCGCGAGCGGCAAGATCCGCGCCTCCAAGCGCGCGACCAAGGTCTTCATGATCGCGATGGTCGGCTACCTGGTGTTCTCGCTGCTCAACCTCGTCCTCGTGTGGACGGGCGTCTCGACCAACGCGTTCGGCCTGCTCAGCGAGAAGTTCATGGGCATCCCGATCGGCCTCATCATCGGCGTGCTCGTCGTCATCATGGCGGCCTACTCGCTCGTGCTCGACTTCGACTCGATCCAGCAGGGCGTCCGCAACGGCGCGCCTCGTCAGTTCGGCTGGCTCGGCGGCTTCGGCATCATGGTGACCGTCGTGTGGCTGTACATCGAGATCCTGCGCATCATCGCCATCGTGCGAGGCTCCAACTAATCCCGCGCTCTGCGTCAGAGGCCGTCCGGTTCGCCGGGCGGCCTCTTCCGTTGCGTCCGCGTGCACAACGTCGGAGATCTCGGGCGACACGCCGGTCCGGGCCGCTTATTCCCGGCGTGTCGGCGAGAATCTCCGATTCTGTGCACGCCCGCGGAGTTCTGCTCTGAGCGGAAGAGGTCGCCGGGTGCGGCATCCGCGTCCTATCGTGACGGCATGGCCAAGATCATCCCGCTGCCGACGAAGCCCGCGCCCCGCGCGCCCCGCTCGCCCCGCGGACCCCGCGAGCCTGAGCCGCTGTGGCGCGACGCCCTCGGCGAGCAGCTGCGGCGTCGACGCCACGACCGCGGCGAGCGCCTCTCCGACACGGCCGAGCGCGCGGGGGTCTCGCCGCAGTACCTCTCCGAGATCGAGCGCGGCCTCAAAGAGCCCTCGAGCGAGATGATCGCCGCCGTCGCCGGTGCGCTCGACGTCACTCTCGTCGAGCTGACGGCCGCGGTCGTCGACGACCTGCGCGACCGTGCGGCCGAGCGCTCGGTCGCCGGCGTGCGCGCGGCGTACTCGCTCGCTGCCTGAACCGGCACGAGCGCAAGCCCTGGCCGGTGTCATCGGCCGCCGCTAGCGTGGGGCGGGTGGCAGCGCGCAAAGAGGAGTTCCTGCAGGTCGGCGGGCACGAGGTGCGCATCTCGAGTCCCGACAAGGTCGTGTTCCCCGAGCCCGGTCTCACCAAGCTCGACGTCGTCGAGTACTACCTCGCTGTCGCCGACGGCGCCCTGCGCGGTGCGGGCGGACGGCCGATGGTGCTCAAGCGCTTCGTGAAGGGCATCGACCAGGAGGCGTTCTTCCAGAAGCGCGTCCCCGAGAACCACCCCGGCTTCATCGACACCGCCACGCTGCACTACGCGCGCGGCACGTCCGCCGAAGAGGCCGTGATCCGGGATGCCGCGGGCCTGGCCTGGGTCGTCAACCTCGGGTGCCTCGACCTCAACCCGCACCCCATCCGCGCCGAGGATCTCGACCACCCCGACGAGCTGCGCATCGACCTCGACCCGATGCCCGGCGTGGACTGGTCGCAGATCGTCGACGTCGCGATGGTGGCCCGCGAAGTGCTCGACGACGTCGGGCTCGTCGGGTGGCCGAAGACGAGCGGCTCGCGAGGGCTGCACATCCTCGTGCGCATCGCTCCGCAGTGGGACTACAAGCAGCTCCGTCTCGCTGCCGAGGCGCTCGCGCGCGAGGTGGAGAACCGCGCGCCCGGTCTCGCCACCGCGCGCTGGTGGAAGGAGGAGCGCGGCGAGAGCGTGTTCGTGGACTTCAACCAGAACGCGAAGGACCGCACCGTCGCATCCGCCTATTCGATCCGGCCCCTCCCCGACGCGCGCGTGTCGACCCCGATGGACTGGGACGAGGTCGCGCTGCGCCGCCCCGAGGAGTTCACGGTCGCGAGCGTGCTCGAGCGCTTCGCGGCGATCGGCGATCCGCATCGCGGCATCGACGACGCGGTCGGCACCCTCGACGGCCTCCTCGCGCTCGCGGAAGAGCTCGGCCCGGCCGAGAAGCCGCCGCGCGCCGGCGACGGCGAGGGACGCCGCCAGTCGACGATGCCGCTCATCGAAGTCGCCCGCACGAAGACCAAGCCCGAAGCGCTCGACGCTCTCGAGCAGTGGCGGTCGAGGCATCCGTCCGCCGCCGCACAGCTGCACCCGGCCGACGTGCTCGTCGACGGCATGCGAGGGTCGAGCTCGCTCTGGTACCGCGTGCGGGTCAACCTGCAGCACGTCCCCGAGGGAGAGCGACCGATGCAGGAGGAGCTCATCGCCGACTACGACCCCTGGGCGGGCAAGGTGTGGCCCGGGCGAGAGGGTTAAGGGGCTGAGAGCCGGGTCAGTCCGTACTCGAACGCCTGGTCGACATCGCCGCCGAGCTGGAACGCGCCCGCGAGCTCCATGCTGACGAAGCCCGTCGCCCACGCCGTGAGCAGTCGGGCCTCTTCGAGCGCGCGCTCTTCGCCCACGGCGTCGCGCGCCGCGCTGAGCACGGGCTCGCTCGCGCGCGCGAGCGCCTCGGGACTGCCCGAGACGGAGTACATCAGGCGGAATCCCTCGGGCCGCGCGTGCGCGAACGCCCGGTAGACCCGCGCGAGCGCGGTGAGTGAGCGATCGGATGCCGCGAGCCGCGCCCCGAGGTCGTCCACCGTCGCCTCCGCGACGAGCTGCAGCAGCGCCTCGCGGTCGCGGACGCGCTTGTAGAGCGAGGGTGCGCGCACCCCGACCCGCTCGGCGACGGCCTGCATCGTGACCTTGGCAGGACCGCCCTGTTCGAGCAGGTCGCACCCGGCCTCGACGATGGCGGCGAGCGACGTGCGATCCGGTGTCGGCATTCCGGGTCCTCCTCTTGGCTATTGACGTAAGCTATCATAGCTATGTACCGTAGCCAAGAACCCTGAGGAGGATCTCATGCGACTCGGACCGCATCTTCACCGCATCGGCAATGACATCGTGGCGGCGTACCTCGTGGTCACCCCCGAAGGTGTCACGGTCATCGACGCCGGCCTGCCGGGGCACTGGAACGACCTCGTCACCGAGCTGCGGTCGATCGGCCGAACGCTCGACGACGTCCGCGGCGTGGTGCTCACGCACGGCGACAGCGACCACGTCGGCTTCGCCGAGCGCCTGCGACGCGAGCAGGGCGTGCCGGTGTTCGTGCATGCGGCCGACGCCGCCCGGGCGAAGGGCGGCGACAAGCCCAAGACGTCGATGGGGCCTCTGCGGATCGGCCCGACCTTCGGCTTCTTCGTCTACGCCCTGCGCAAGCGCGGCTGGCGCACCGAGTACCTGACCGAGGTGGTCGAGGTCGCCGACGGCGACGTGCTCGACCTGCCCGGTGCGCCGCGGGTGATCGGTCTGCCCGGCCACTCCCCCGGCAGCGTCGCTATCCACGTGCCGATCGCCGAGGCCGTCTTCGTCGGCGACGCCCTCACGACGCGGCATGTGCTGACGGGCCGCGCCGGGCTCCAGCCCGCCCCGTTCACCGACGAGCCCGCCGAGGCCCTGGACTCGCTCGACCGGCTCGCCGACCTCGAGGCGACGTGGGTGCTGCCCGGGCACGGCACTCCGTGGAGGGGCTCGCCGGCCGACGTCGCCGCGGCCGTGCGGGCCGCAGGCGCGCGGCCCTGACCCCGAGCCCCCCTTCTCGACGGACTCTGCCCCGCGCCACTGCGCGCAGCTCCTGCATTTCCGGCCCCGTGCCCAGTCCGGGCCGCGGATTCCCGCGGGCCGCACGATCCGCCGCGCGGGTTCTGCAGGAGTTGTGCGTCGGACCCGTCGGTGGGCGAGCCGTGTCGGGCGTCAGCGCGCCTCGAGGACGCGGTCCGCGAGACCGTAGGCGACGGCATCGGTCGCCGTGAACACGCGGTCGCGGTCGGTGTCGGCACGGAGCTGCGCCGCATCCTTTCCGGTGTGGCGCGCGAGGATGGCCTCGACGTCGCCCCGCACCCGCACAAGCTCGTCGGCCTGCAGGATCAGATCCGGGATCGCGCCCCTCCCCTGCCCCGCCGGCTGGTGCAGCACGACGCGCGCGTGCGGCAGCACCGCGCGCTTGCCCGCCGCACCGGCCGCGAGCATCACGGCACCGACACCGATCGCCTGGCCGACGACGGTCGTCGCGACGTCCGGCCGGATGTGCTGCATCGTGTCGTAGACCGCGAGCATCGCGGCCGGGTCGCCGCCCTCGCAGTTGATGTAGAGCTGGATGTCGCGGTCCGGGCTGTCGGCGTCGAGGTGCAGCAGCTGGGCGATGAGGGCGTTCGCGACGCCGGCGTCGATGCCGGTGCCGAGGTACACGACCCGCTCGGCGAGGAGGTGCGAGTAGACGTCCATGATGCGATCGCCGCGCGGATGCTGCGCCACCACGTTCGGGATCGTGTACGAGCTCATGCCGCCACCTCCGCCGGTCCGAGCCCGAGGCCCGCGGCCCGGCGCCGCCGCGGCACCACCTGGGCGAAGTCGTCGACGATCCCGTCGATGAAGCCGTAGTCGAGCGCCTCGGCCGCCGTGTACCAGCGGTCGTGCAGCGAGTCCTCGAAGATGCGGTCGATGGGCTGCCCGGTGTCCGCCGAGATCAGGCCGAGCACCGTGTCGCGCATGTGCCGCAGGTCGCCCGCCTGCACCTCGACGTCGACCGTCGAGCCGCCGATGCCCGACGAGCCCTGGTGCATGAGGATGCGCGCGTGCGGCAGCGCGCGTCGCTTGCCGGGGGCGCCGGCCGAGAGCAGGAACTGCCCGGCGCTGCACGCGAGGCCGAGCGCGAGGGTGGAGACGTCGTTCGGGACGAGCCGCATGACGTCGCGGATCGCGAGCATCGAGGGGACGGATCCGCCCGGCGAGTGGATCCAGAGCGAGATATCGGATGCCTCGTCCTCGGCCGCCAGCGCCAGGAGCTGCGTCGCGAGGAGCGTGCCGTTGTCGTCGTCGAGCGGGCCGTCGAGCACGAGCACGCGCTGGTGGAACAGCTCGCGTCGCGCCTCGGCCCCGAACATCGGGGTCTTGCCTTCTTCTGCCATGACCCCAGCCTGCGCGGGGCGGCGGGGCGCGGCATCCGATTCCGCCCTCGGCGGCTCCGCCCACGGCGGATCGAGGGCTCAGCGCGTGCGCCGCGAGGGCGCCTCGACGGCCGTCCGCAGAGCCGACACCAGTGCGGGCTGGATGGCGTCCGGCGTGAAGGCGGCGGCCGCCTTCCGCGCCTGAGCCGACAGGTCGGCGCGACGTTCGTCGTCTCGCAGCACACCGATGACGGCCTCGGCGATCGCCTCGACGTCACCGGGCGGCACGAGCACGCCCGCGTCACCCACGGCTTCGCGCGGACCGTAGCGGACGTCGGTCGACACCACCGGCAGGCCTCGCGCCAGCGCCTCGGCGATCGACAGCCCCTGTCCCTCGAAGGCCGTGGACGTGACGAACAGGACGGCGCGGTCGAAGATCGCGTCGCGGTCGGCGGTGGTGCCGTGCAGCGTCACGGATGCTGCGAGCCCGAGCTCGTCGACGAGCCGCTGCAGCTCGTCCCGCAGCGGGCCGTCGCCGTAGACGTCGAGCCGTGCGTCGGGCACTGCGGTCACGACGCGCACCCACGCGCGGAGGGCGAGGTCGACGCGCTTCTGGGGCGCGAGTCGGTTGAGCATCACGACGCGGCGAAGGTCGCGCGCCTCCGCCGCGGGTGGCTCGTCGCCGAGGTCGATCGTGTTCGGCACGACGTGGAAAGTGCCCGGGTCACCGAACCGTGCGGCCACCTCGTCGCGCTGCGCACGCGTGGGCCACAGCACGGCGTCGTAGCGGCCCATCGTCGCCAGCCACCGCTGCCACATTCCCGTCACGGCGGCGCCCGGGTCGTCGTGAGGCGGTGGGAGGTGCGAGTTGTGCACCGCGTGCACGATACGCACCCGTGGGTCCGCCCAGTCCACGAGGACCTCGCCGATCTGCCGCGATTCGACGATCACCACGAGCAGCCGGCCCGGATCGCCCGCCGCCGCGCGCCGCTCGTCCGCCAGATGGGTGAGCCAGGCGATGTACAGCTCGCGGAACCCGCGCAGCCACCGGTCGCCGTCGGGCGCGTGCACGACGATCGGAGAGTCGGTCAGGTGCCAGGTGGCGTCGTCGGCGAACACCGGCAGCGACAGGATGCCGCGACCCGCGGCATCCGTCACCTCTCGACGCTCACCCGCGGGAAGCCCGCCGTCCGGAGCCGAGCCGAACCGCCACAGCCACGACGGGTCGGCGACCACGTCGTCGAAGAGGTTCCGCGCCGACGACACCTCGCCTAGCAGCCCGGCGTCGACGAACGCCTGCCGCTGCGCGGCGTGGGTCTCGGGCGACCCGCCGTCGACGCTGAGCTGCAGCGGATCGCGCGCGCCGGCCGATGCCAGCAGCTGCAGGCGGCGCGGCACGGCCACGGCGAAACCGCCGTCGAGCCCGAGCGCGACCCTGCTCCCGAGCAGCACGTAGTCTGCGTCGGGCAACCCGGCCACCGGGCCGGTCACTCCCACTCGATGGTCCCCGGCGGCTTCGACGTGACGTCGAGCACCACGCGGTTCACCTCGCGCACCTCGTTGGTGATGCGGTTCGAGATGCGGGCCAGCACGTCGTACGGCAGGCGCGTCCAGTCGGCGGTCATCGCGTCCTCGCTCGAGACCGGCCGCAGGACGATCGGATGCCCGTAGGTGCGGCCGTCGCCCTGCACACCGACCGAGCGCACGTCGGCCAGCAGCACGACCGGGCACTGCCAGATCTCGTTGTCGAGGCCCGCCTTGGTCAGCTCCTCGCGCGCGATCGCGTCGGCGTCACGCAGAATCTCGAGGCGGTCAGCGGTGACCTCACCGACGATCCGGATGCCGAGGCCGGGGCCCGGAAAGGGCTGGCGCGCGACGATCGCCTCGGGCAGGCCGAGTTCGCGGCCGATCGCACGCACCTCGTCCTTGAAGAGGGTGCGCAGCGGCTCGACGAGCTCGAACTGAAGGTCTTCGGGGAGGCCGCCCACGTTGTGGTGCGACTTGATGTTGGCGGTGCCCGTGCCGCCGCCGGACTCGACGACGTCGGGGTAGAGGGTGCCCTGCACGAGGAAGCGGATCGGCTCGCCGTCGGCGGCGGCTTCGGCGACCAGTTCGCGCTCGGCGGCCTCGAACGAGCGGATGAACTCGCGGCCGATGATCTTGCGCTTCTGCTCGGGGTCGCTCACGCCCTCGAGCGCCGAGAGGAACTGCTCGCGCGCGTCGATCGTGATGAGGCGCACGCCCGTCGAGGCGACGTAGTCGTTCTCGACCTGCTCGCGCTCGCCCTTCCGCAGCAGGCCGTGGTCGACGAAGATCGCAGTCAGCTGGTCGCCGACGGCCTTGTGCACGAGGGCCGTCGACACGGCGGAGTCCACACCGCCGGACAGCGCCGAGATGACCCGGCCCGAGCCGATCTGAGCCTGGATGCGCTCGACCTGCTCGGCGATGACGTTGCCGCTGTTCCAGTCGGCCGGGAGGCCCGCGGCCTTGTGGAGGAAGTTCTCGATGACCTGCTGGCCGTGGTCGGAGTGCTTCACCTCAGGGTGCCACTGCACGCCGTAGAAGCGCTTCTCGTCGCTGCCGAACGCCGCGACGGGGGTCGCCGACGTCGACGCCAGCACGTCGAAGCCCTCGGGGGCACGGGACACCTGGTCGCCGTGGCTCATCCATACGTTCTGGTCGACCGGCTGACCGCCGAGCAGCACGCCGCCGTCGCCCGTGACCGCCGCGTCGGTCGCGCCGTACTCGCGCAGGCCGGTGTTCGCGACCTCGCCGCCCAGCGCCTGCGCCATGACCTGGAAGCCGTAGCAGATGCCGAGCGTCGGAACCCCGAGGTCGAAGACCCCGGTGTCGAGGGCCGGCGCACCGTCTTCGTACACCGACGACGGCCCACCCGAGAGGATGATGCCCACCGGGTTCTTGGCCGCGATGTGGGCGGCGGATGCCGTGTGCGGGACGATCTCGCTGTACACCCCCGCCTCGCGCACGCGCCGCGCGATCAGCTGCGCGTACTGCGCGCCGAAGTCGATGACGAGGACGGGACGCTGGGAGGTCTCGGTCTGCTGGGTCAACGCTTGTTCTCCGTCGGGATCGCGTGAGTGAGGGACGAGTGCTCGGCCTGCGAGTGCAGCTCGGATGCCTCGCGGGCGGCGAGGTACTGCTTGACCTCGCGGCCGACGCGCGCCTCCATGAAGAAGGACAGCAGGGGCACGATGCCGCCGAGCGCGAGCATCGCCAGGCGCAGCAGGTTCCAGCGCATGAGGCTCCATACGCGGAAGCACGAGACGAGGTAGACGACGTAGAACCAGCCGTGGGCGACGAGGATGCCGAGCGACAGGTTGAACCCGTCGCCGGTCGACTCGGCCCCCTCGGGGCCTTCGACCACGGGAGCCCACCACAGGAAGCCGCCCGACCCGCCGAGGAAGAGCTCGAGGCCGAACGCGTACTTCATGACCATCTCGCCGACCAGCAGCAGCAGCATCGTGCCGGTGATGATCGAGCAGATCTGGTAGAACGTCAGGGCTCCGCGGATCGCCGGAAAGGAAGCGAGCTTCGGGGCGCGGGGCATGGCCCCAGTCTACCCGCGGGATTCCGCGGCGCCGTCCGGCGTTGCGGGGTCGGATGCCCGTCGACGGCCGTGCAAGAATCGGCCGACATCCGACACATCCTCACTGAGCGGAGACGTCGGCCGCGCGAAGGAGCGTCGAATGCACCAGCGAGCGGACGGGGCGTGGTTCACGTCCGAGGTCGCCACGCACCTCGACGCGATCTTCCGCTACTTCCTCCGCCGCGCGGCGCGTCACGATGCCGACGACCTGACCGCCGAGGTCTTCGCGACCGCCTGGCGCCGCCGCGAGGACATCCCCGTCGAGGCGATCCTCCCCTGGCTCTATCGCACTGCGGGATATGTGCTGGCCAATCATCGACGACGGATGCAGAGCATCCCTTCCTCCCTCCCGGACGCAGCGCTGGACGACGACCACGCTCAGCGGATCGCCGACGTCGACGAGATCACCCGGGCGCTGACCCTCCTCTCGGAGCGCGATCGCGAGATCCTCCTCTTGCACGCGTGGGAGGGGCTCGACGGCAACGAGCTCGCGAACGCACTCGGCATCTCCCGGTCGGGCGCTCAAGCCGCGCTCTCGCGGGCCCGTTCGCGCCTGCGCGCCGTGTGGGAGCCCTCGATGCAAGATGACGGCCCGTTCCGACACACATGAGGTGAGGGATGCCGCGACGAGAGGAGGCGCATGATGGACGACGTCACCGATGACGAGCTTCGTGCTCTGCGTGCGGCGGATCCTGCCGGAGAGGCAGCCGCGCCGCAGGAACTGCGGAATCGCGTTGCTTCGTTGGTCGTGTCCGAGGCCGACATCGCCCAGGCACGGAGCCGGTGGGGATCGCGCTGGCTCGCTCCTATGGCCGCCGGCACGTCGATTCTGCTCGCGCTCGGCGCCGGCTATGCCTGGGGTACGGGCGCGATCGGTCGGAGCCCGGCCCCATCACCGCTCGCCGTCGCGACCGGGACGCCGGAGGACCCGGCGGCGCCAGTGGGGCTCGGCCGCGGGGCGGACGGTGAACTGCAATCGGGAATGACGACGGGTGGCGAGTCGGCGGTGACCCCCGGCATCGAGCCCCTCGTCTTCCCGGTGGGAGGCATGCGCCCGGACGGGCAGCGCTTCATCGTGCCCGCGTTCGACGAGGCTCCTGGTCGCGCGAACGTCTACGCCGTCGACGCGGGTGCCCGGTTCTCCGCTGAAGACAGTGCCCGCATGGCGGCAGCCCTCGGCGTCGGTGGCGACGTGCGCGCTCTGCAACCCGAAGCCGGCGGCGGGTGGGTAGTGGGCAGCTCCCCGGGCGCCTCGTTCACGCTCTCTCCATGGATGGGCGATGCGTCGTACAGCAGCGGCATCCCGCACCCGGTCACCTCGTGTGAGGAGAGGGCCACCGCACTGCACGGACGCGACAAGGTCGACGGAGACGGAACCTGGGCGTTCGGTCAGGAGATGATCCGCTGCATGGCGGATACCCCGCTGCCGGGGGATGAACTGGTGCGCGAGTCCACTGCCGCCTTCTTGAACGCGATCGGCCTCACGGAGGAGTCGGCGAAGATCACGACGACGACGGACGCATCGGCCCGCACCGTCATGGTGACCGCGGCGAGGGTGGTCGAGGGGAACGTGACAGAGATCACCGCCCACATCGAGGTCTCGTCGGAAGGGATCCTGTCCGCGTCCGGCCCGACCGGAGAGGTCCTCTCGCTGGGCGACTACTCGATCGTCAGCCCGGCGGAGGCGGCGGGACGGCTCAATGACCCCGCGTACGCACCGCATCTCTTGGCGTGGCCGGATACCCGTCCGCGGTCGACCGATGCGGCCGAGCCGCCCGCGCCGCCCGAAGCTCCCGACGCCGGATCCGCCGTGCCCTGGTCGATCATGGAGCACGACATCGTCTCGGCACGGCTCGGGCTGGCCCTCTTGACGGGCGAGGACGGGCAGCAGTACCTCGCGCCAGCGTACGAGTTCACAGCGACGGACGAGACCGTGTGGAGTGTGCTCGCTCTCGACGAGGATGAGCTCGACACGACGGCGGCGCCACCGGGCGCGAGCGTCCTCGAGTGAAAGCCGAGGCGATCTCAGCCGGCTGGCCGAGCCGCGGCATCCGCTTCGTCCTGTTCGTCCTCGAAGTCCTCGAGCTCCTTCTCCCAGGCATCCTTCGCCAGGCGGTACCAGAGGTAGAAGGCGAAGCCTGCGAAGATCGCCCACTCGGCGGCGTAGAAGATGTTGAGCCAGTTGACGTTCGACGACTCGTCCGGTGCGGGGGACGAGATGTCGGCCAGCGGCTCCGGCGCGGACTCGGAGGCGAGATACGGACGGTAGACGTCGATCCCCTCGGCGTCCTCCCACTGCCCGAGCAGCGCTGCGGGCGACATGCGCGTCATCGACTGAGGGTCGGCGTCGTCGCGCGGCGGCACGGGACCCTCGTCCGAGATGAGGCGACCGGTGACCGTCACGGGCGTCCGGACGGCGGCGGAGGCCAGCCGGTCGAGCTCCCCGGCGGCGGCGTCGGCCTCGTCGCGCGTCGGCGCCCACCCGATGGCGACGGCCACCGACGTCGGCGCTTCGGTGCCGGTGAGCCGCAGCTGCCCTGTCACCCAGTACCCCTCGACGCCGTCGTTGAAGCGCGACTCGACGACGAGGAAGTCACCGGGCATCCAGAATCCGTCGGCCGTCACGCGCTGACCGACGAGCGGCTCGGGGAGGTACTCGCCCGGCCCGGCGACCTCCGCCAGCGGACGCACGACCTCGGTCGCCCCGGCCGGCGGCGGGTCGGTGTCGACGGCGCGGCCCAGCTGCCACTGGCCGAGCCATGCGAAGACCCCGGCGACGAGCAGGCAGAGCAGCAGCAGCCCGATCCACTGCGGACGCAGCATCACCTCGCGCAGCGTCGGCGGGAAGACATCGGGAGCGGATGCCGCGGGTTCGGGTCGTGCCGGCTCGCTGACCTCGCCCGGCGACCCGCGATCGTCGTCGGCGGCGGTCATCCCGCGCTGTAGGGCGCCACGACGACCTCGACGCGCTGGAACTCCTTGAGGTCGGAGTACCCGGTCGTGGCCATCGACTTCCGCAAGGCGCCGATGAGGTTCGCGGTGCCGTCGGCGACGGGCGCCGGGCCGTACAGGACCTCTTCGAGCGAGGCGACCTGGTCGACCTTCACACGGCGGCCCCGCGGGAGCTTGGAGTGATGGGCCTCGGGGCCCCAGTGGAAGCCCCTGCCCGGGGCATCCGTCGCCCGCGCCAGCGCCACGCCGAGCATGACCGCGTCGGCTCCCATCGCGAGCGCCTTGACGATGTCGCCTGACGTCCCCACGCCGCCGTCGGCGATCACGTGCACGTAGCGACCGCCCGACTCGTCGAGGTAGTCGCGGCGCGCGCCCGCCACATCGGCGACCGCGGTCGCCATGGGGGCGTGCAGACCGAGCGTTGCCCGCGTGGTGGAGGCCGCGCCGCCGCCGAAGCCCACGAGCACACCTGCCGCGCCGGTGCGCATCAGGTGCAGGGCCGCGGTGTACGTGGCCGCGCCGCCGACGATGACGGGCACGTCGAGGTCGTAGATGAACTTCTTGAGGTTGAGCGGCTGGTCGACGCTGGAGACGTGCTCTGCCGACACCGTGGTGCCGCGGATCACGAAGAGGTCGACGCCCGCCGCCACGACGGTCTCGTAGAGCTCCTGGGTGCGCTGCGGGGTGAGGGCGCCGGCGACGGTGACCCCGGCGGCGCGGATCTCGGCGAGGCGGTCACGCACGAGCTCGGGCTTGATCGGCTCCGCGTAGAGCTCCTGCATGCGGCGGGTCGCGGCGGCCTTCTCGAGCCCGGCGATCTCGGCGAGCAGCGGGGTCGGGTCGTCGTAGCGGGTCCAGAGGCCCTCGAGGTCGAGGACGCCCAGGCCGCCCAGCTGACCCAGCATGATCGCGGTCTGGGGGCTGACGACGGAGTCCATCGGGGCCCCGAGCACGGGGATGTCGAAGCTGAAGGCGTCGATCGTCCACGTGGTCGAGACGTCCTCCGGGTTGCGCGTGCGCCGCGAGGGCACGACCGCGATGTCGTCGAACGTGTACGCGCGGCGTGCGCGCTTGGCGCGGCCGAGTTCGATGTCCATGCTCACGTCCCCAGCCTACCCGGCGGGCCTCCGGAGGCCCGATCCCCCGGAGCCGCGGGGGTGTCAGCGCTCACGCACCACCCGGGTCTCGTCCCACACCGGCGCATCGGACTCGAACACCCTGCCGTCCGAGCCGAACACCAGGAAACGGTCGAACGACTTGGCGAGCCAGCGGTCGTGCGTCACGGCGAGCACCGTGCCCTCGAAGCGGCCGAGGGCGTCCTGCAGCGCCTCGGCCGACACCAGGTCGAGGTTGTCGGTCGGCTCGTCGAGCAGCAGGAGCGTCGCACCCGAGAGCTCGAGCAGCAGGATCTGGAACCGGGCCTGCTGCCCGCCCGACAGGCTGTCGAACGTCTGCTCTGCCTGACCGACGAGCCCGTACCGGTCGAGGGCGCTCGATGCCGCATCGCGCGGCAGTCCGGTGCGCGCGTCCTCGCCGCGGTGCAGGATGTCGAGGAGGGTGCGGCCGGTGAACTCCGGATGCCGGTGCGTCTGGGCGAACCAGCCCGGCACGACCCTCGCCCCGAGCACCGCCCGCCCGGTGTGCGCGACCGGCTCGAGGCCGGCTCCGGTCGTCGTCACATGGCCGAGGCGCCCGTCGGGATCGGTGCCGCCCCGCGCGAGCAGCCGCAGGAAGTGCGACTTGCCGGATCCGTTCGACCCGAGCACCGCGACGCGGTCGCCGAACCACACCTCGAGGTCGAAGGGCTTCATGAGACCGGTGAGCTCGAGCTGTTCGGCGACCACCGCACGGCGGCCGGTGCGGGCGCCACGCAGCCGCAGCACGAGGTCCTGCTCGGGCGGACGCTCCTGCGGAGGGCCGGCCTCCTCGAATTTGCGCAGGCGCGTCTGGGCCGCGCGATACCGCGAGGTGAACGAGTCGTTGGCCGTCGCCTTGACCTTCAGCGTCGCGACGAGCGCTTTGAGCTTCGCGTGCTGCTCGTCCCACCGTCGCCGCAGTTCGTCGAGCCGCGCCATGCGGTCGTCGCGCGCGCGGTGGTACGTGCCGAACCCGCCGCCGTGGACCCAGGCGGTGCTCCCGGCACCGCCCGCTTCGAGGGTCACGATGCGATCAGCCGCGCGGGCGAGCAGCTCGCGGTCGTGCGAGACGAGGAGCACGGTCTTCGGCGTCTCGCGCAGCTTGGCCTCGAGCCACCGCTTGCCGGGCACATCGAGGTAGTTGTCGGGCTCGTCGAGGAGCAGCACCTGGTCGGGGCCGCGCAGCAGCGCCTCGAGCGCGAGCCTCTTCTGCTCGCCGCCCGACAGCGTCGTCAGTTCGCGGAACCGCGCCCGCGCGAACGGGATGCCGAGCGCCGCGGTCGTGCACGTGTCCCACACCGTCTCGTACTCGTACCCGCCGGCCTCGGCGTAGTCGGCGAGCGCGCCGGCGTACCGCATCTGGTTGTCGAGGTCGTCGTCCTCGATGATCGCGGCCTCGGAGTCCTCGAGCTCGCGCGCGGCACGGCGCACGCGGTCGGGGGCGACCCGGATCAGCAGGTCGTGGACCGTCTGCCCGGGCTCGCCGTGTCCGACGAACTGGTCCATGACGCCCAGTCCGCCGTCGATCGAGACGGCACCGGACAGTGCGGGCGTCTCGCCGCGCACGATCCGCAGCAGTGTCGTCTTACCCGCGCCGTTCTGGCCGATGAGCGCTGTCGTCGACCCCTCGCCTACGCGGAACGACACCTCGTCGAGCAGCGGCCGGCCGTCGGGCAGTGCGTACGAGACGGCGGCGATGTCGATGTACCCCACGATGTTCCTGTCTGCTCCGCGGCATCCGTCGCCGGTGGGGAGCCGACCAGACTATCTCAGCGCGGCGTGGGCGACGGATGCCGCGACCCCGCCCATCCCGACACCCGCATCGTCGCTCCGACTCAGGCCGCGGGCGCGGCGTACCGGCCGGACTTGATCGCCCGCTCGCGCGCCTTCGCCGCCTCTTCCTCACGGTTCTTCGGCGGCGTCACCGCGACGAGATCGTCGAGGAGGTGCTGGGTGATATGCGAGATCTCGTGCACCGCGCGGTCGAACGCCTGCTGGTTGGCCTTGGACGGCTTGGTGGTGCCGGCGATCTTGCGGACGTACTGCAGCGCGGCGGCATGCACCTCTTCGGAGGTCGCGGCGGGCTCGAAGTTGTGGAGCGTGTGGATGTTGCGGCACATGGCCCCGACGATACGCCGGGCGCCCGGTTCAGGGAACGGCCCTGCCCGCTACCAGGGCTCGGAGCCGCGCGGCACGAGATCGAGGATGTGCGGCAGCTCGGTCGGGAAGCAGGAACGGAACAGCTCGGTGATCTGCGGGTCCGAGCCGTAGTCGTCGACGAGGCGGAGGCCGATCATCGTGCTGATGAGCATGCCCTCCGCCATGAACGCCCGCGCATCGTCGGCGTCGAGGCCGAGCTCGTCGCGGAAGAACCGCCACACCGCCGCGAAGCCGCGGCGCGCGGCGGGCCCGATGACCGGGTGGCTTCCCATCAGGTACGCGTTCGCCAGTGTCTGGTGGAGGCCCCGGACCTCGAGGAGATCGACGTACGCCTGGCCGATGCGCTTGCCCGCCGCGTGCTCCGGATCGGCCGGGTCGGCATCGGCGAGCGCGGCGCGGAACGCGGAGAGCATGCGGGCCAGGGCGTCCTCGAGGGCGGCGAGGAAGAGGTTCTCCTTCGAGCCGAAAAGCCGCACGACGTAGGGCTGGCTCACACCGGCGGCGCGGGCGACCTCGTCGGTCGTCGCCCCGTCGTACCCGCGGGCGCCGAAGACCGCGAGCGCGGCGACGAGGATCTGGCGCCGGCGTTCGTCGGACGACAGCCGCTTGGCGGGATCGGATGCCGCGGGGTCGGCGGCGACGGCCTGCGGAGTGCTCATGGCGAAAGGTTATCAGCGAATGACTTGACTTTGTAATCAGTCGATTACTACATTGACCTCCGTAAGTAATCATCCAATTACTACCGGAGACCTCATGACCCTCGACCAGCTCCCCGCGCCGGTGCCCGCCGCACCACTCGACACACCTCCTCGACGCCGGGCCCGACCGTTCGCGCTTGTCGTGGCCGCGGCATCCCTCCCCATGTTCATGGCGACGCTCGACAACCTCGTGATGACCAACGCCCTGCCCGTGCTGCACTCCCAGATGGGCGCCTCGGTCGAAGAGCTCCAGTGGTTCGTCAACGCCTACACGCTGGCGTTCGCCGGAGCGATCCTCGTGGCGTCGGCGCTCGGCGACCGCTTCGGCCGGCGCACGGTCTTCGCGATCGGCATCGCCGTGTTCGGCATCGGCTCGGTCCTCGCGGCCCTCAGCACCGACCCAGGCCAGCTCATCGCGGCGCGGGCGTTCCAGGGGCTCGGCGGTGCGGGTGTCATGCCACTGTCGCTCGCGCTGCTGAGCGGCGCGGTCCCGCCCGAGCGGCGCCCGCTCGCGATCGGCATCTGGGGCGGGATCTCCGGCCTCGGCGTCGCCGTCGGCCCGCTCGTCGGCGGCGCCATCATGGAGGGCTGGGACTGGCAGGCCATCTTCTGGATCAACGTCCCGGTCGCCATCGTCGCGATCCCCCTGGCTTTGATCGTGCTGCGCAACGACTTCGGCCTCCGCGAGCGGATCGACGTGCCCGGTGCGGTGCTGGCCGCCGTCGGCGTACTGGCGCTGGTGCACGCGATCGTGCGCGGCAACGACGACGGCTGGGACTCGCTCGGCGTGATCGCCGAACTGGCGCTCGGCGCGCTGCTGCTCGTCGGCTTCCTGTGGTGGCAGACCCGCACGCGGGCGCCGCTCGTGCCGCTGCGCCTCTTCCGCGACCGGTCGTTCTCGGTCACCAACATCATCGGCTTCGCGTTCAGCTTCGGCACGTTCGGGGCGGTGTTCATCCTCATCCAGTACCTGCAGGTCGTCCAGGGGTCCACGCCGTTCGAGGCCGCCCTGCAGACAACGCCGTGGACGCTCGCACCGATGTTCGTCGCGCCCATCGCGGGCCTGCTCGCCCCGCGGATCGGCACGCGGGTGCTGATGGTCGTCGGCCTCGGCCTGCAGGCGATCGCCCTGACCTGGATCGCCGTCATCATGTCGGCCGACCTCGACTACCCCGCGCTCATCGTGCCGTTCATCCTGGCCGGCGTCGGCATGGCGCTCGTCTTCGCTCCGTCCGCGACGGCGCTGCTGGCGACACTGGGGCTGATCGACCACGCGAAGGCCTCGGGGGTGAACTCGACCGTCCGAGAGCTCGGCGTCGCGCTCGGAACCGCCGTCATGACCGCGATCTTCGTCAGCGCCGGGGGCGCGCTGACGCCCGACCTCTACGTCGACGCGGCACGACCCGCCGTCTTCACGGGCGCGGCGGTGCTGCTCGCCGCGACCGTCGCAGCCCTGTGGCTCCCCGCCGGTCGGTCGGAGAGGGAAGCGGATGCCGCGACCCCGCGCGGCTCGGAGGAGCAGGCAGAGCTCGAACCCGTCGGCTGATCCCCCCCCACGAGGGCGGCGGGCGCGGCATCCGATCGCGGCCGCCGCCCTCCGCCGTGCGCCGCCGCCCCTCAGTCGGTCTTGGCGCGGAGGACGCGGGTGAACACGCCGTCGAGCAGGAACAGCAGGAACGCGGCCGACCCGATGAACGGCGCCAGCACCACCACGACGGCCGCGATGAGGAGCGCGCTCAGCGACGCGCGCCCATAGGCGGCGGCCGTCGCCTCCAGATCCGGCAGCATGACCTCACGACGGCGCACGGCCCACTGCCACTGCAGCCAGCTGCACAGGATCGCCAGGAAGAAGGCGACGGGCATCGCCAGCCGGCCGGCCAGGTAGTCCGAGTACTCCGTGGTCAGGTTCGTCGCGAACGGCACGAGCACGACGAACAGCAGGCGCGCGTTGTTCAGCCACATCATCGTCGCGTCGACGCGGGCGATGTGCGCGAACTGCTGCACGTGGACCATCCACAGCAGGCACAGCAGCCCGAAGCTCAGGGCGAAGTTCACGAACAGGTACGACATGTCGCCCAGCGCCGACCACATCTCGGCGTCGCTGCCGACCTCGCCGAGCGCGTGCGACGTGAGATCGAGCACGAGGAGGGTCGCCGCGATCGCGAAGACTCCATCGGTGAACGCCTCCAGGCGGGTCGTCGCCTGGGTCGCCGCCGGGTGCCGCCGCTGCCGGATCATGGGCACATCGTAACGACGGCGCGTCCCCGGCGTGCCCCTGCGAGGATGGGTCGATGGCACGTTCGACCGTCCTCCGCATCCCGTTCGTCGTCGTCGGGGCGGGAGCGATGGGGCTCGCCGCCACGTGGCAGCTTTCGCGCGCGGGACACCGGGTGGTGGCTCTCGAACGGTTCGAGCGAGGCCACCACCGGGGCGCCTCGCACGGCGCGACGCGCAACTTCAACAACGCCTACGGCGAGGAGCACTACCTCGACTTGCTCGCGTCGGCGCGCGAGGAGTGGGACGCGCTGTCGCGCACGACCGGCGAGCCGCTGCTGCGGCTTCACGGCCTGGTGACCCACGGCGACGACGGCACGGTCGCCCGGGTCCATGCGGCGCTGACGGCGCGCGGCGAGCGCGCGACGATCCTCTCCGGCGCCGAGGCGGCCGATCGCTGGCGCGGCATGCGATTCGCCGGCGACGTCCTGTTCACGGAGGACGCGGGGGTCGTGAGAGCGGATGCCGCGCTCGCCGCCCTCGAGGGCGCGGCCCGTGCGCATGGGGCGGATGTCCGCTACGGTCACGCCGCGGTGGGCCTCGAGGAGACCGGCGATGGCGTGATGATCTCCGTCGAGGCCGGCGGAGAGAGGTACGACCTCCTGGCCGACACGGTCGTCGTGACCGCCGGCGCCTGGACGGGATCGGTGCTGCCCGCGGGGTTCGCCGTGCCTCGGCTGACGGTGACGGAGGAGAGCCCCGCCCACTTCGCGCCGCGGGACCGGGCCGACCACTGGCCGTCCTTCAACCACTTCCTGGGCGGGGCGGGAGCGGATGCCGCCGGTCACGCACCGCAGCCCGGGCAGGTGTACGGCATGCCCACTCCCGGCGAGGGCGTCAAGGTCGGCTTCCATCACGTCGGTCCGATGGTGGATCCGGATGCCCGCTCCTTCCGCCCCCTGCCGGAGCTGGCCGCCGCGCTCGACGACTACGTGCGCGAGTGGTTCCCCGGGCTCGACCCCGCCTCGGCGGCGCCCATCAGCTGCACGTACACGTCGACCGACACCGAGGACTTCGTGCTCGACCGGCGCGGCCGCATCGTCGTCGGCGCCGGGTTCTCCGGCCACGGCTTCAAGTTCACGCCGGCCGTCGGCCTGGTGCTCGCCCGGCTCGCCTCCGACGACTCCGCGCGCGTCGCAGCGCCGTTCCGGCTCGAGCGCTGACGTGGCCGCAGCGGGCCGCGGGCTTACAGACTTCGCAGATTGTCGCGGCATTCGCGCGATCTCCCACGAGCAGGTGGATGGGCCGCATCGCGCGACGGCCGCGCGATTCTGCGAAGTCTGTGCGCGCGGGCGGAGCGCCTACCGCTTGTAGTTGGGCGCCTCGACCACGATCTGCACGTCGTGCGGGTGCGACTCCTTGAGCCCCGCCGCGGTGATGCGCACGAACCGGCCCTTGGCCTTGAGCTCGTCGATGGTGCGGGCGCCGACGTAGAACATCGACTGACGGAGCCCGCCGACGAGCTGGTAAGCCACGGCCGAGACGGGTCCGCGGTACGCGACCTGGCCCTCGATCCCCTCGGGGATGAGCTTGTCGTCGCTCGGCACGTCGGCCTGGAAGTAGCGGTCCTTCGAGTAGGAGGTCTTCTTGCCGCGCGTCTGCAGCGCACCGAGCGAGCCCATGCCGCGGTACTGCTTGAACTGCTTGCCGCCCTGGAAGACGATCTCGCCCGGCGACTCGTCGGTGCCGGCGAGGAGCGACCCGAGCATGACCGTGTCGGCGCCCGCGACGAGGGCCTTGGCGATGTCGCCCGAGTACTGCAGGCCGCCGTCGGCGATGATCGGCACGCCTGCCTCGCGTGCGGCGAGGGATGCCTCGTAGATCGCGGTGACCTGCGGCACGCCGACGCCCGCAACGACGCGCGTGGTGCAGATCGAACCCGGGCCGACGCCCACCTTGACGGCGTCGACACCGGCATCGATGAGCGCCTGCGCGCCCTCGCGGGTCGCCACGTTGCCGCCGATGACGTCGATGTGGGCGAAGGATGCCTCGGCCTTGATGCGCTTGACCATGTCGATGACGCCCGCGGACTGGCCGTTCGCGGTGTCGACGACGATGACGTCGACGCCCGCGTCGCGCAGCGCCTCGGCGCGCTCCCACGCGTCGCCGAAGAAGCCGATGGCGGCACCGACGCGGAGACGGCCCTGCTCGTCCTTCGTGGCGAGGGGGTACTTCTCGCTCTTGTCGAAGTCCTTGATGGTGATGAGCCCGGCCAGGCGCCCGTCGTCGTCGATGAGGGGCAGCTTCTCGACCCGGTGCTTGGCGAACGTCGCGATGACCTCGTTGGCGCCGATGCCGACCGGGCCGGTGATGAGGCCCTCGCTCGTCATGACGTCCTTCACGAGCGTCGTCTGGCGCTCGAACCCGGAGACGAAGCGCATGTCGCGGTTGGTGACGATGCCCACGAGTCGCCCGTCGGCGTCGACGACGGGGAGGCCCGAGATGCGGTACGTCGCGCACAGTGCGTCGACCTCTTCGATCGTCGCGTCGGGCGTCGTCGTGATGGGGTCGGTGATCATGCCGGACTCGCTGCGCTTCACGCGGTCGACCATCGACGCCTGCTCCTCGATGGAGAGGTTGCGATGGATGATGCCCAGACCGCCCTCGCGGGCGATCGCGATGGCGAGCCGCGCCTCGGTGACGGTGTCCATCGCGGCCGAGAGGAGCGGCGTCGCCACGGTGATGCGGCGCGTGACCCGCGACGACGTGTCGGCTTCGCTGGGGATCACGTCGGTGTGCCCCGGCAGCAGCAGGACGTCGTCGTACGTCAGTCCGACGAAGCCGAAGGGGTCGTGGTGCTCCATGGGTTCTCCTGCGCTCGCGGCGCGTTTCTCGGGGTGGACGACGACGGCCGGTGCGCGGGGACGCTCCGTACTCGATTCTAAGCGGCGGCGGAGCCCATTTGTTCCCGCGCGCACGAGGCGCGGCCGCCGTCGTCATTCCGATCCGGTCACGTGTGGCTGGGGATAACTAGGGGAAACACCGCGGACACATTAAAGTCGTACCGTCGTTCATCACGGCCGATGCGACCCGGGCCTCGGTGTGCATCGTGCTGAACTGGAGGTTCTGTGGGTCCTACGACTGTGGCCACGAGGGGTTTCCCCCGTTGGGTCGTCGTCCTCGTCGGAGTGCTGATGGCGGCAGCGATGCTGCTCCTCGCCTCGCCGTCCGGCGCGCACGCATCAGCATCAGCACCGGACACCCCCGGCGGTGACCAGGAGCAGACGGAGTTCTACTTCGGTGGAGTGATCACGTTCGACGGAGAACCCGTCGCCGACGTGGTCATCTCGGTCGACGGCGGCGGCTTCGAGGCCGAGACCGTCACCGACGCCGACGGCAAGTGGCGCCTCTACGTGCCGGAGAAGGACGAGTACGTCCTGGTCGTCGACGAAGACACCCTGCCCGACGGCGTCATCGTCGACCCGGCCCAGCTGCCGGAGGGCATCCAGCCCAAGTCGGGCACGACGGCCTCGTTCGACGTCGGATTCGGTGCGACGGGAACCAAGATCGTCAACCTCTTCCTCGGCGAGGGTGAGCGCGTCACGGTGTCGTTCTGGGACCAGTTCACCGAGCGCCTCATCAACGGCATCAACTTCGGCCTGCTCCTCGCCCTCGCCGCGGTGGGCGTTTCGCTCATCTTCGGCACGACGGGCCTCACCAACTTCGCGCACGCCGAGATGCTGACCTTCGGCGCCGTGATCGCCCTCCTCCTCGCGGGCTTCCAGATCCCGATGTGGATCGTGATCCCGCTCGTCATCCTCGCCGGCGCCGCGTTCGGCTGGGTGCTCGACGCCGGGCTGTGGAAGCCGCTGAGGCGCAAGGGCCTGGGCCTCGTGCAGCTCATGATCGTCAGCATCGGCCTGTCGCTCGCGATCCGCTACACCTACCAGTTCTTCATCGGCGGCGGCACGTACCAGCTGCCCGGCGCCGGCGCTTCGCGCGACATCCGCCTGGGCCCGATCGCGGTGTCCTGGATCGACCTGGTCTCGATGGGCATCTCGATCGTCCTCCTGCTGGCGGTCGCATACTGGCTGCTGCGCACCCGCATCGGCAAGGCGACGCGCGCCATCTCCGACAACCCCGGCCTGGCCGCGGCATCCGGCATCAACGTCGACCGGGTGATCCGGATCGTCTGGGTGCTCTCCGCAGCGCTCGCCGCCGTGGCCGGTGTCCTGTGGGCCTACTTCCGCCCCGGCGTCAAGTGGGACATGGGCGTGCAGGTCCTGCTGCTGATCTTCGCCGCGGTCACCCTCGGCGGCCTCGGCACCGCGTTCGGCGCCCTCATCGGCTCGCTGATCGTCGGCATCCTGGTCGAACTGTCGACCCTCCTCGGCATCCCGCCGGACATGAAATACGTCGGTGCGCTCGCAGTGCTGATCATCATCCTCCTGGTGAGGCCACAAGGCCTCCTGGGTCGTAAAGAGAGGCTGGGCTAGCCATGGATTGGGGACAGATTCTCAACAACACGGCTTACTGGCTGTTCAGCCCCGAGACGATCGCGTACGCGCTCGCGGCGACCGGTCTCGCGGTGCACTTCGGCTACGCGGGCCTGCTCAACTTCGGTATGGCCGGCTTCATGGCGCTCGGCGCCTACGGGTACGCCATCTCGATCCTCACCTTCGGCTGGCCGTGGTGGGTGGGCATCATCGTCGGATGCCTCGCGGCGGTCGTGTTCGCGATCATCCTCGGTATCCCGACGCTGCGCCTGCGCGCCGACTATCTCGCCATCGTGACCATCGCCGCGGCCGAGATCGTGCGACTGGCGCTGACCACGCAGCTCTTCGACGAGTGGACGAACTCGGCCGACGGCCTCGGCGGCTACCACGCCGGATTCCGCGCGGCCAACCCGTTCCCGGAGGGGACGTACGGCTTCGGCCCGTGGACGTGGACCGCGGATCAGCTGTGGGTGCGCGTCTTCGGCGCCATCCTGCTGGCGATCGCCGTCTACCTGGTGTGGGCTCTCATGCGCAGCCCGTGGGGCCGCGTGCTCAAGGGCATCCGCGAGGACGAGGACGCCGTGCGATCGCTCGGCAAGAACGTCTTCGCCTACAAGATGCAGGCGCTCATCATCGGTGGTGTCTTCGGCGCACTGGGCGGCGTGGTCTTCGCGCTCCCGTCCGCCGTCGTCCCCGCCACCTACACGACCTCGCTCACGTTCTTCATCTGGACGATCCTCCTGCTCGGCGGCGCGGCGACCGTGTTCGGTCCCGTCGTCGGCTCGGTGATCTTCTGGGTGATCATGGGCTTCCTCGGGAACGTCCTGCCCGCGCTGGCGAACTCGGGCATCCTGCCCATCTCCTCGGTCCAGGCCGGCACGCTCCGCTTCATCCTCGTGGGTGTCGCGCTCATGCTGATCGTGATCTTCCGCCCGCAGGGCATCTTCGGCAACAAGAGGGAGCTGACCTTTGTCAAGTAACAGCACGCCTCCGGAGCCCGTGACTCCGGAGGGCACGACGCCACCGGCAGCGGGCTCCGCGCCCGCCGCGGCGGCAGGCACCGCGCCTGCCACGGGAGCGGTCACGACCGCGACCGGCAGCATCCGTCGTCCCAAGACGACCGGGCTCGCGAAGGGCGACGCCGCACCCGGCGTCGCCAAGAACGACCCGATCATGATCATCGACAACGTGACCCGTCGGTTCGGCGGCCTCACCGCCGTCGACGTCGATCACCTCGAGATCCCCCGCGGTGCGATCACCGCGCTCATCGGCCCCAACGGCGCGGGCAAGACCACGCTGTTCAACCTGCTGTGCGGCTTCGACAAGCCCAACTCGGGAACGTGGTCGTTCGACGGCACGAACCTGTCGGGCATCCCGTCGTTCAAGGTCGCGCGCATGGGCCAGGTCCGCACGTTCCAGCTCACCAAGGCGCTTTCGCTGCTGACGGTGCTCGAGAACATGAAGCTGGGCGCCACGTCGCAGAAGGGTGAGCGCCTGTGGGCGAGCATCATCCCCGCGGTCTGGCGCAAGCAGGACGACGCCAACGAGGACAAGGCGATGGAGCTGCTCGCGCGCTTCAAGCTCGACGCGAAGTCCGAGGACTACGCGGCCTCGCTCTCGGGCGGTCAGCGCAAGCTCCTCGAGATGGCGCGCGCTCTCATGAGCGACCCGACCCTGGTGATGCTCGACGAGCCCATGGCCGGCGTCAACCCCGCGCTGACCGAGTCGCTGCTCGACCACATCCTCGATCTCAAGGACCTCGGCATGACCGTGCTCTTCGTCGAGCACGACATGCACATGGTGCGCCACATCGCCGACTGGGTCGTCGTGATGGCTGAGGGCCGCGTCGTCGCCGAGGGGCCGCCCGAGACGGTGATGCAGGACCCGGCGGTCATCGACGCCTACCTCGGAAGCCACCAGGACGTCGACCTGGGAGTCGTCACCGGCCGCATCGCCGGCGAGCTCGACGCATCGGCCGAGGAACTGCTCGAGGAGATCAAGGAGGCCGAGGAGGCCTCGATCGCCGAGGCTGAGGAGGAGAACAAGTGAGCAGCGCTTCCGCAGCGGGTGCACCGTCGACGACCGGAGCGGGTTCGGTCGAGGCAGCGCGCACCGACCGCGTCGTCGTCGAGGTGACCGACCTCTACGCCGGCTACCTGCCCGGCATCAACATCATCCAGGGCGCCAACCTCGTCGCGCGCAAGGGCGAGCTCATCGGGATCATCGGCCCGAACGGCGCGGGCAAGTCGACGCTGCTGAAGTCGATCTTCGGCATGGTGAAGGTGCGCTCGGGCGAGGTGAACGTCAACGGCAAGAGCGTCATCGGATTGAAGTCCGACAAGCTCGTGACGCAGGGCGTCGGCTTCGTGCCGCAGACGAACAACGTCTTCCCGTCGCTCACGATCGAGGAGAACCTGCAGATGGGGCTGTACCAGGCCCCGAAGCAGTACGCCGAGCGTCTCGACTTCGTGACGGGCATCTTCGCCGAGCTGGGCAAGCGCCTCAAGCAGCGCGCCGGCTCGCTCTCGGGCGGCGAGCGCCAGATGGTCGCCATGTCGCGCGCACTGATGATGGACCCGGCCGTGCTGCTTCTCGACGAGCCGTCTGCCGGGCTCTCACCGGTCCGCCAGGACGACGCCTTCATCCGCGTCTCCGACATCAACAAGGCGGGCGTCACGATCATCATGGTCGAGCAGAACGCCCGCCGCTGCCTGCAGATCTGCGACCGCGGCTACGTGCTCGACCAGGGCCGCGACGCGTACGAGGGCACGGGGCGCGACCTCCTGAACGACCCGAAGGTCATCGGCCTCTACCTCGGAACGCTCGGCACCGACTGAGCCCACCGCGAACAGCCTTCACAACAGAAGAGCGGATGCCTCGAGGCATCCGCTCTTCTCTTATGCCCGTGCCTACCGCCCGGGCATCGGCTGCCCCGGCGGCGCCCGTGCCGCGGCCGGCCGCCGCACGGCATGGGAAAGGGCCCCGGATCGCTCCGGGGCCCTTCCTCGTGTTCAGCTCGACTCAGCCGATACGGGTGAAGTTGTTGTCGTCACCGTACTCGAACACACCGACGGTCGCTTCGGTCGGGTCGCCGTTCTCGTCGAACGTGATCGGACCGGAGAAGCCGTCGTAGTCGGCCACGCCGCCACCGAGGATGATCGCGGCGCAGTCGGCGTAGTTGTCACACTTTTCGCCCTCACCAGAGCCGCCCGAGACCTCCTGGAGCTTTCCGGCGACCTCGGCCGGGTCCGTGGAGTTCGCCGCGAGCGAGGCGAGCGCGAGCAGGACGACCGCGTCGTACGACTCGTTGGCGTACGAGAAGTCGGTCAGGTCGGAGTTGCCCTCACCCGTCCACCACTCGTTGAGGCGGTCCTGGAAGTCGGTGTCGGCTTCGATCGGACCGGCGGGCGTGGTGCCCTTGGCGCCTGCCATGCTCACGTCGGCGGGCCACTTGGCGTCGGCACCGAAGTTCTTCAGGTTTCCGTCGACCAGGTAGAGCTGATCTGCGGGGTAGCCCGCGGAGAGCAGCGCCGGGCCGATGGTGAAGATCTCGTCGAACGTGATCAGCACGATGGCGTCGGGGTTGGAGGCCATCAGCGCGCTGATCTGCGCGTCGAACGAGGTGTCACCGGTGTTGTACGACTGCTCCTCGACGACCGTGCCGCCCGCGCCGGTGAAGGTCTCCTGGAAGACCTCGTTCAGGCCGGTGCCGTACGAGTCGTTGAGGTACAGGACCGCGACGTTCTCGTGACCGTCTTCGGCCACGACGTTGCCGAGGACCTCGCCCTGCAGCGTGTCGGACGGAGCCGTGCGCCAGTACAGGCCGTCGTCGTCCCACGACGTGAAGTCGAGCGACGTGTTGGCCGGCGAGAAGACGATCATGCCCGAGGCGACGGCGTCGTCGAGGAACAGCTTCGTCACGCCGGACGAGGCGGCGCCGATGGCGGCGGTGACGCCCTCGGAGATGAGCGTCTGGATCGTGGTGGCGTACGCCTTGTTGTCGGTGTCGCCCGAGTCTCCCCAGACGATGTCGTCGATGGTCAGGCCCGTGTCGCCGGACGCCTCGTTGATGTCGGCTGCGGCGAGACCGACGCCGGCTTCCTCGGGCGGTCCGAGGAACGACAGGTTTCCGGTCTGCGGCAGGATGGTGCCGATCTTGAGGGTGAGGTCACGCTCCTCGGCGGGAGGCGCGCTGGTCTCGCCCCCTCCGGTTCCGCCACCGGCGCAGCCGGCGAGGACGAGGGCGCTGGCGCCGGCGAGCGCAGCGACGCCCAGGAGGGCGGACTTGCGCGAGCGGGTGAAGACGCTCATGTTGCTCCTTGCTGTGGATGAACGACGGGCGCGGCTCGGGGGCCGACCCAGTGTGAATAACCTAACCATCCGGAGCGCCCCGCAATGTTGCCATTCGTTAACGATGTGTAACGGGTCGGGAAGCCGTTCTCCGGCGGTGGACGCCCTCCCCGTCGTTTCCACCGCCGGTCCCCCGAGCCGGGAATACCCCATCCCGGTATAGAGTTGGATGCAGATGTACCCCTCGGGGGTATCCACTGTTCTCCAGCGAAAGGCACGATCATGACCAAGACCGTCGAGTACACCGTGACGGGGATGAGCTGCGGGCACTGCGAGGCCGCAGTGCGCGGAGAGGTGTCCAAGATCGCCGGCGTCGAGACTGTCGCGGTCGACGCCGCCACCGGTTCGCTCGTCGTCGGCTCCTCCCTCCCGCTGTCCGACGCCGACGTGCTCGCGGCCGTCGACGAGGCGGGCTACGAGGCGGTGCGCGTCTGATGGATGCCGCGCCGCCCGCGGGCGAGCGCTTCGAGCTCGAGATCGGCGGCATGACGTGCGCGTCGTGCGCCGTGCGGATCGAGAAGCGTCTGAACCGGATCGACGGGGTCGAGGCATCCGTCAACTACGCGACCGAGAAGGCGACCGTCAGCGCGCCGACGGGGGTCGACGCCGACGTCCTCATCGCCGAGGTCGAGAAGACCGGCTACACGGCGACGCTGCCGGCGCCGCCGGCGCCCGCCGGCCACGAACACGACCACGATCTGTCCGACGCCGAGCTGGTCGGCCTCCGCCACCGGCTCATCGGGTCCGTCGCGCTCTCCCTGCCCGTGATCCTGCTCGCCATGATCCCGGCCCTGCAGTTCACGTACTGGCAGTGGGCGTCCCTCGCCCTCGCCGCGCCCGTCGTGGTGTGGGGAGCGTGGCCCTTCCACCGCGCCGCCTGGATCAACCTGCGCCACGGCGCCGCGACGATGGACACCCTGATCTCGCTCGGTGTCTCGGCCGCGTTCCTCTGGTCGCTCTACGCCCTGTTCTTCGGGCACGCCGGCATGCCCGGCATGACCCACGCCTTCGAGTGGACAGCCCAGCCCGGCGACGGCGCGGGCGACATCTATCTCGAGGTCGCCGCGGGCGTGACGACGTTCGTGCTCGCGGGCCGGTACTTCGAGGTCCGCTCCAAGCGTCGCGCCGGCGCAGCGCTGCGCGCGCTGCTCGAGATCGGGGCGAAGGATGCCGCGATCCTCCGGCCCGGCGCGGACGGGCGTCATGTCGAGACCCGCGTGCCGATCGCCGAGCTGCGGGCGGGCGAGGAGTTCGTCGTGCGCCCCGGCGAGAAGATCGCGACCGACGGCGTCGTGGTGTCGGGCACCTCGGCGGTCGACGCCTCCATGGTCACGGGCGAGTCCGTGCCGGTCGAGGTCGGACCGGACGATGCCGTCATCGGCGCGACGGTCAATGCCGGCGGCAGGCTCGTCGTGCGCGCCACGCGCGTCGGCGACGACACACAGCTCGCCCAGATGGCACGTCTGGTCGAGCAGGCGCAGTCGGGCAAAGCCGACATCCAGCGCCTGGCCGACCGCATCTCGGGGATCTTCGTGCCGATCGTCCTCCTGATCGCGGTGGGCACGCTCATCGCCTGGCTGGCGCTCGGATACGACCCGGCGATGGCGTTCACGGCCGCCGTGGCGGTCCTCATCATCGCGTGTCCCTGCGCGCTGGGTCTCGCCACCCCGACCGCGCTGCTCGTCGGCACCGGGCGCGGAGCGCAGCTGGGCATCCTCATCAAGGGCCCCGAGGTGCTCGAGTCGACGCGCTCGGTCGATACGGTCGTGCTCGACAAGACCGGCACCGTCACGACGGGCCGCATGGCGCTCGTCGAGGTCACGACGGCACCGGGCACGGATCGCGCGCAGCTGCTTCGCCTCGCGGGGTCCCTCGAGCACGCGTCCGAGCACCCCATCGCCCAGGCCGTCGCACGGGCGGCGGCAGCCGAGGTGGGCACGCTCGCGGCGCCCGAGTCGTTCGAGAACGTGCCCGGCAAGGGCGTCTCCGGCGTCATCGAGGGCCACGCCGTGCTCGTCGGCCGAGAATCGCTCCTCGCCGACTGGGCGCTGCGCCTGTCGCCGCAGCTCGCCGCCGCGAAGAGGGCGGCCGAGGCCGCCGGCCGCACCGCGGTGCTCGTCGCGTGGGACGGCGAGGCGCGCGGAGTCCTCGTGGTCTCGGATCGGGTGAAGCCGGCGAGCCGCGAGGCGGTCACGCAGCTGAGAGCACTGGGTCTGCGGATCGTGCTCCTGACAGGCGACAACGCCGCCGCGGCGCGCGCGGTGGCCGACGAGGTCGGGATCGAGCAGGTGTTCGCGGAGGTGCTCCCCCAGGACAAGGTCGCGGTCATCGCGCGGCTGCAGTCCGAGGGCCGCGTCGTCGCGATGGTCGGCGACGGCGTCAACGATGCCGCGGCGCTCGCGCAAGCCGACCTCGGTCTCGCGATGGGGACGGGGACGGATGCCGCGATCGAGGCATCCGACATCACCCTCGTCCGCGGCGACCTGCGCAGCGCCGCCGATGCGATCCGGCTGTCGCGGGCGACGCTCGGCACGATCAAGGTCAACCTCTTCTGGGCCTTCGCGTACAACGTGGCGGCCATCCCGCTCGCCGCGCTTGGCCTGCTCAACCCGATGATCGCGGGCGCCGCGATGGCGCTGTCGAGCGTCTTCGTGGTCGGCAACAGCCTGCGGCTCCGTTCGTTCCGCAGCCGCTCCGGCGCCGTCTCAGCCGAGACCGGCCGGGCCGCGGCATCCGCTCCCGCTCTGGAGGTACACAGTGGACATCATTCCTGACGCGGCTCTCGCGTCGTCGACGGCGGCGGTCGCCGAGCACAGTCACCACGGGTACATCACCGACAAGGATCGGTACCTGAACCGCCTCAAGCGGATCGAGGGCCAGGCGCGCGGCATCCACAAGATGGTCGAGGACGAGAAGTACTGCATCGACATCCTCACGCAGATCAGCGCCCTGACGTCCGCGCTCGAAGCCGTCGCCGTGGGTCTGCTCGACGACCACCTGAGGCACTGCGTGGTGGATGCCGCGCGCCTCGGCGGCCCCGAGGCGGACGCCAAGATCACCGAGGCCACACAGGCGATCGCCCGGCTCGTGCGCTGACGCCTCCGCCGGATGCGGATTCGGCCCCTCAGGCGACGGCGCGCACGCGCCGGGCGTGCACGACCGAGTCCACCGTCAGGACGATGAGCGCGAGCCACACCAGGCCGAACCCGATCCAGCGTTCGAGGGGCATCGGCTCCTGCAGGAGCCAGGCTCCGATGATGAACTGCAGGATCGGGGCCACGAACTGCAGCAGCCCGATGACGGTCAGCGACGTGCGCCGCGCACCGGCCGCGAAGAAGAGCAGCGGGACGGCCGTCACGACGCCCACGAGACTCAGCAGCACCGTGTGGAGCGCACCCTCGGACCCGAAGACGAAACCCGTCGTCGAGCCCACCACGATGAGGATGACGGTCGCGACGGGCACGAGCCACATCGACTCCAGCGTGAGACCGCTCACCGCGTCGACCGACGGACCGACCCGCTTCTTCACGAGTCCGTAGAGGCTGAACGAGGCCGCGAGCGTGAGGGCGATCCACGGCACCGCGCCGTAGCCGACGATGATGACGACCACCGCGAGGGCGGCGATGCCGATCGCGATCCACTGCGTCACCCGCAGGCGCTCGCGCAGCACGAGCACCGCGAGCAGCACGGTGGCGATCGGGTTGATGAAGTAGCCGAGGCTCGTCTCGATCACGTGGCCGGTGAGGGCGCCGAGGATGAAGACCTGCCAGTTGATGTAGATGAGGCCGCCGGCGAGCGCCGTCAGTCCGAGCAGCCTCGGCTGACGGAAGATCGCCCCGATGCGCGACCACGAGCGCGTGACGGCGATGAGGAGGACGCAGAACACGAGCGACAGCAGGATGCGCCACGCGACGAGCTCGAACGGCCCGATCGGCATGAGCAACAGGAAGTAGAGCGGCAGGAAGCCCCAGAGCAGGTACGCGGTGAAGGCGTACACGCCGCCGAGGGTGCGCTCGCGCGCCAGCGCGGAGCGCTCCGACTCAGGCGCGACGGCGATGCCCGCGGTGTTGCAGGCGACCTCGCCCAGTTCGACGTCGTCGGCCCGGCCGGCGGGGGAGGCTGCTGCGTCGCGGGTCACCGCTCCAGCCTAGGACCGGCGCCGTCCGGCCGGGTCGCCGCGCGGCGCCGTCGACGGTCCGCCGGCCCGAGCCCGCCCGCCCGATCCCGGCCGCCGCGAACGCCGAGAGGGCCGGATGCCGAAGCATCCGACCCTCTCGGTACGCGGTGTGCGCGATGTCAGCGGACGACGACCGCCAGGACGTCGCGAGCCGACAGGACGAGGAACTCGTCGGCGCCGAACTTGACCTCGGTGCCGCCGTACTTGCTGTAGAGCACGCGGTCGCCGACGGCGACGTCGAGCGGCACGCGGTTGCCGTTGTCGTCGATGCGGCCGGGGCCGACGGCGACGACTTCGCCCTCCTGCGGCTTCTCCTTGGCAGTGTCGGGGATGACGAGGCCACTCGCGGTGGTCTGCTCGGCCTCGACCTGCTTGATGACGATGCGGTCCTCGAGCGGCTTGATGGAAACCGACACGGTCTACCTCTTCTTTCCTTGAGACTGAAGACTCGTTAGCACTCTGGTGTGGAGAGTGCTGACAGCAAGTCTAGGGATGCGCTGGCACTCACGCAACGTGAGTGCCAGCCCCGTGACGCCGTGTGGCGCGCCCGTAGGCTTGCCGGGTGGAGATGGCCGAACTGACCGCCCTGCTGACCCCCGACGGGCTTCGGCTCCTCGACGCGCTGCCCGCCGTCGAATCCGCCGACGACGTGGCCCGCACGGTCACGCGGCTCCGCAGAGAGGGGCACTCCCCCGACCTCGTCTCGGCGGTCGTGACGCAGTCGCGGCTGCGCACGCGGGCGACCGCGAAGTTCGGGCCGTTCGCCCAGCGGATGCTGTTCACCCGCGCGGGCCTCGAGCAGGCCACGCGGCTTCCCATCGCCGCGCGGCACGCCGGGCGCTTCCGCGACGCAGGGATCGCGCGGGTCGCCGACCTGGGATGCGGCATCGGCGGTGACGCGCTCGGGCTCGCCGGGCTCGGGCTGGAGGTCACCGCGGTCGACGCCGACGAGGTCACCGCGGCCATCGCCGCCTACAACCTGGCCCCGTTCGGCGAGGCGGTCACCGTCGCCCACGGCACGGCGGAGGACGCCGACCTCGCCGACGTCGACGCCGTATGGCTCGACCCCGCCCGCCGCACCTCCGGTCACTCCGAGACCAGGCGCACCCGGCCGGAGGACTGGTCGCCGTCGCTCGACTGGGTGCTCGCGCTCGCCGCGCGCCTGCCCGCCGGGATCAAGCTGGGCCCGGGACTCGAGCGCGATCTCGTGCCCGACGACGTCGAGGCGCAGTGGGTGAGCGCCGACGGGTCGACGATCGAGCTCGTGCTCTGGTCGCGCGCGCTCGCGCGGCCCGGCGTGCGCCGGGCCGCGCTCGTGGTCCGCGGCGACGAGGCGCACGAGCTGACCGCAGCGGGCGACGCGCCCGACGAGGGCGTCCGCGCCATCGGGGCGTTCCTGCACGAGCCGGACGGCGCGGTCATCCGCGCACGCCTCATCGGCGAGGTGGCGCGGTCGCTCGACGCGGGCATGCTCGACGAGCACATCGCGTACCTGACGTCGGATGCCGCGCTCACGAGCCCGTTCGTGTCGAGCTTCCGCGTGCGCGAGACAATGCCCGTCAAGGTTCCGGCGATCAACGCCGCTCTGCGCGCGCAGGGCATCGGGCGCCTCGAGATCAAGAAGCGCGGAATCGACGTCGATCCCGCGCAGTTCCGCAAGAAGCTGACGCTGCGCGGCGACGCGGAGGCGACCCTCATCCTCACCCGGGTCGGCGCCGAACGGGTGGCGATCCTCGCGGACCGGGTCAGCCGATGATCGAGGCGCGCGCCGCGGCGTAGACGAGCCAGCCCGCGCTGTAGAGCACGGACACCCCGCCGACCACGATCGCCCACACTGCGACAGCGCGGCTCTCGAGCGGGCGCCGGAGCGCGAGGATGCCGGTGACGATGCCGACGATGCCGATCGGGAACCCCCACCCGACGAAGAGCGACACGATCAGCCCCAGGATCGACGACGCGAGCCCCCACCCGGCGAGTCCCCGGCTGGGCCGCTCCGCCGGCATCGCCCACTGAGCCGTCACGGCCTGCTCCTCGTTGGTGCCCGGCTCGGCGGGGGCCGACTGGGAGGTCACGGCCACCGGGGCCGTGGGGAGACGCTGGAACCCCCCGCGATGCACGCCGGGGAGCGGCGTCGCCTCATCGGCGAGTGACACGTCCGGCGAGGGCGGCTCGACAGCCGGTGCGGCGGGTCGAGCGGGCGCACCTGCGGGGACGGTGGGCACGCCCCCGGGGGCGGCCGGTTCGCGAGCGCCGGCTCCGGGGGCGGCCGGTTCGCGAGCGCCCGCGTCGGGACGCGGCATCCGCTCGTCGCCGCTCACGCGACCCGCTCCGCGACCTGGATCTCGGTCACCGGCAGCGTCGAGTCGGCCCCGAAGTGCAAGGTGGAGGGCGCGCCTCCCGACATCACGAGCTCGGCGGCGAGCGCCGCGATCATCGCGCCGTTGTCGGTGCACAGCGACAGCGGCGGGATGCGCACGGTGACGCCCTCGGCGGCGGCGCGTTCGAGGGCGACGTCGCGCAGCCGGCGGTTCGCGATGACGCCGCCGCCCAGCAGCAGCCGCGGGACCCCGTGGTCGCGACAGGCGGCGAGCGCCTTCGTCACCAGCACGTCGACGACCGCCTCGCGGAAGCTCGCCGCGACATCGGCGACGGGCACGGGCTCGCCCTCCGCCTCACGCTGCTCGACCCAGCGCGCGACCGCCGTCTTGAGGCCCGAGAACGAGAAGTCGTAGCGGTGGTCGGCCATGTCGCTGGCGCGCGACAGTCCGCGTGGGAAGCGGATGGCGTTGGGATCGCCGGATGCTGCTGCACGGTCGATCTCCGGACCCCCGGGATACGGCAGCCCGAGCAGCCGGGCGACCTTGTCGAACGCCTCGCCGGCGGCGTCGTCCATCGTCTCTCCGAGCAGCACGACGTCGCTCGTGAGATCGCGCACCAGGAGGAGCGACGTGTGCCCGCCCGAGACGAGGAGCGCGACGGTGGGATATTCAAGCGGCGGGGCCTCGGCGTCGAGGATGTCGGCGGCGATGTGCCCGACGAGGTGGTTCACGGCGTAGAGGGGCCGGTCGAGCGACACGGCGAGCGCCTTCGCCGCTCCCACGCCGACCATGAGCGCCCCGGCGAGCCCCGGCCCGGACGTCACAGCGACGGCGTCGATGTCGGACAGCGCGACGCCGGACTCGGCGAGCGCCGCCTGGATCGCGGGCTCGAGCGCCTCGAGGTGGGCGCGCGCGGCGACCTCGGGCACGACCCCGCCGTAGCGGGCGTGCTCATCCATCGAACTGGCGATCGTGTTGGACAGCAGCGTGCGACCGCGGACGATGCCGATGCCGGTCTCGTCGCAGCTCGTCTCGATGCCGAGGATCAGCGGCTCTTCCCGATTCACGTGCACACTCCGGCGTCGTCGGCCGACACGGTGCCGGCGGCGGTCCACCCGCGCAGGTCGAGCTTCATCACGACGGCGTCCACGTCGTCGGGCTGGTAATAGCGCGGACGCCTGCCGACCTCGAGGAAGCCCTCCGAGGCGTACAGCGCCTGCGCGACGGGGTTGTCGGCCCGCACCTCGAGGAACACGTCCTGGACGCCGCGGCCTGCGGCCTCGCCGAGCAGAGCGCGCAGCAGGGCGCGCCCGCGCCCGCGGCCGCGGGAGGTCTCGGCGATCGCGATGGTCTGGACATCGGCGTCCTTCGCCCCGCGCACCGCGCGGAGACCCGCGTAGCCGAGCACATTCCCGGCCTCCTCGTCGACGACGTACCAGCCGTGGGGCGAGCCCAGCTCTTCGCGCATCATCGCGTCGGACCAGGCGTCGGTGGGGAACGACGCCCGCTCGAGCGTCATGATCGCCGCGAGGTCGTCAGGGGTGGCGGTCCGGAGGCTCACGAGCCGACCCTCTTCGGCGCGCCGGGCAGGGTCACATCCGGCGAGCGGAGGTAGAGCGCGTCCACCGGGCCGACCGAGCGCCCCGCGGCGAGCGCCCGCGCCGCGCACAGCGCCACGAGCGAAGCCGGGATGCGGTCCGCGTCGCGGCGGCGCGCCCCTTCGCGTCCGAGCAGCGAGTCGAGGTCGTCGCGCGGCGAGAGCGCGGGCTCGGCCAGGCGGATCGGCAGCCCGTCGTCGTCGAGTCCGCGATAGAGCGTGAAGGCGAACTCGCGCCGGCGCGCATCCGTCACGACGGCGAAGGTCTCGGCGTCGCCGTCGAGCCCGCCCGTGAGGGCATCGTGGAGCAGCAGTTCGAGCGCGACCGCGTCGTGGCTCGCGACGGGCACGACCGGGATGCCGCGCCCGAGCGCGAACGCGCGCGCCGCCGCGATCCCGACCCGCAGGCCGGTGAACGGACCGGGTCCCATGCCCGCGGCGACATGCGTGATGCCCGCGGCGGTGGCCGAGGCCTCGGCCAGCGCGCGCTCGATGAGATCGCCGATCACCTCGGCGTGCCCGCGGGGATCGGCGCTCTCGACCTGCGAGCGCACCACGCCGTCCTGCTCGACGACCGCCACCGCGGAGCCGAGGGAGGTGTCGATGCCGAGGATCACCCCTCCAGGGTAGTCGGCGCGCCGATCTGCCGACCTCAGGGTCGGCGGGAGATCGTCACGACGCGCGGAGTGTCGGCGTCGAGCTGCTCGGTGGCACGCGAGTACGTGCCGCACGCGGTATCGACGCCGCGTCCGTGCCACTCCCGATCGAGCTCGACCTCCCACCAGTGCTCGCGCAGACCGTCGACCATGCCGCGCCCCCACTCCACGACGACCGCAGAGGCGTCGAAATCGATGTCGAGGTCGTCGAGTTCGGCGGCGGACCCGAGCCGATAGGCGTCGACGTGCACGAGGGGCGTCCCGCCGGCGAGCGAGGGGTGGGTCCGCGCGAGCACGAAGGTCGGGCTCTGCACGGGGCCGCGCACGCCGAGCCCGGCGCCGATCCCGCGCGTGAGCGTCGTCTTGCCCGCCCCCAGCGGACCGGTGAGCACGACCAGGTCGCCGGGGCGCAGCATCCGTCCGATCTGCTCCCCCAGCGCTTCCATGTCGCCCGGCGACGCGATCTCGCGAGTGCCGACGAGTGGGTCGAGGCCTGTCAGCGTGTCTTCCACACCCGGTGCAACGCCCGAGAGGTCGCCGGACTTCCCCGTCATGCCTGCACCTGTCGCCGGGGCACCCGCGGACCGATGCGCGTCACGACCTCGTAGTTGATCGTGCCCGCGGCCGCCGCCCACTCGTCTGCGGCAGGGGCGCCGAGGGTCGGGTCGCCGAAGAGCACGACCTCGTCGCCGACGGCGACCGGGGTGTCGCCGACGTCGACGACGAACTGGTCCATCGCGATGCGTCCGGCGACGGCATGGCGGCGCCCGCCGATCGACACCGGCCCCGCACCGGAGGCCTGCCGGGGCACGCCGTCGGCGTAGCCGAGGGGCACGAGGGCGAGGGTCGTATCGCGAGGGGCACGGAAGTCGTAGCCGTACGAGACGCCCTGCCCGGCGGGCACGCGGCGCACGGCGGCGACCGCACCGCGCAGCGTCATCGCCGGGCGGAGGCCCAGCTCGGCCGAGCTGCGGTCCGCGAACGGGGACAGCCCGTACATGCCGATGCCGATCCGCACGCAGCCCAGACGCGTCTCGGGCAGCTCGATCGCGGCGTGCGTCGCCGCGAGGTGACGCAGCGGAGGGGCGAGGCCCAGCGTCGCCGCCAGCGACACCGCGTCCTCGAAGGCGCGCAGGGCGGCGCGGTCGTCGTCGGCCGACGCGTTGGACAGGTGGCTGAAGAGCGCGATCACCCGCAGCTTGCCGATGCGCTCGAGACGCGCGGCCTCGGCGAAGACGATCCGCTGGTCGGCGGGCGCGATGCCGTTGCGCGAGAGCCCGGTCTCGAGCTTCAGGTGCACCCCGACGGGGCGGTCGGCGGATGCCGCGGCCGCAGCGGCCAGCAGTTGCTCGAAGCTCGAGATTCCGAGCTCGACCCCGAGCGCGGCCGCCTCGGCGAACGACGTGCCGGGCGCGTGCAGCCATGCGACGATCGGCGCGTCGATGCCCGCACGCCGCAGCGCGACCGCCTCGGCGATCTCGGCGACGCCCAGCCTCGTGGCGCCCCCGGCGAGGGCGGCCACGGCGGAGCGGACGGCGCCATGACCGTAGCCGTCGGCCTTCACGACCGCGATCACCTCGGAGTCGGTGAGCCTCCGGAGATGGCGCACGTTGTCTTCGATGGCGCCGACGTCGATCGTCGCCTCGCGCATCGCCCCGGGAGGGAGCCGGGTCATCGCTGAGCCTCCGGCAGGAGCAGCGCCTCGGCGATCACGTAGGCCGTGGCGAAGCCCGCATCGTGCGACATCGACAGGTGGAGCGTGGTGATTCCGCGCGCCTCGACGGCCTCGCGGGTCGTGCCGGTGAGCGTGAACCACGGGCGGCCGGATGCCTCGGGGGTGATCTCGATCTCGGTCCAGTGCACGCCGTCCGAGCCGCCGAGCGCCTTGATGAGGGCCTCCTTGGCCGCGAAGCGAGCCGCCAGGGAGCGGGGATTGAGTGCGCGCTCCTTCTCCGAGAAGAGCCGCTCCACCAGCCGCGGAGTCCGCTCGAGCGTGCGCTCGAAGCGGGCGATGTCGACCAGGTCGACGCCGATCCCGACGATCACGAGAATCTCCTGTCACGCCGCGGTCGCGGCATCCGTCACCCTATCGCGGCGCGAATGACCGACCGCCCGTCGGGACTACTCGACGGTGACGGACTTCGCGAGGTTGCGGGGCTGGTCGACGTCGAGCCCCTTGGCCGTGGCCAGGCCCATCGCGAAGATGTGGAGCGGCACGACGGCGAGCAGCGGCTCGAAGAGCGGACCGGCCAGCGGGATGCGCAGCACCTCGTCCGCCTTGGGAAGCACCGCGGCGTCGCCTTCTTCTGCGATCGCGATGACCCGGGCGCCGCGCGCGCGGATCTCCTCGATGCTCGAGATGACCTTCTTGTGCATCTCGGCCGACTGCCGCGGCGAGGGCACGATCACGAAGACCGGCTGACCGGGCTCGATCAGCGCGATGGGGCCGTGCTTGAGCTCGCCCGCCGCGAAGCCCTCGGCGTGGATGTACGCGAGCTCCTTGAGCTTGAGAGCGCCCTCGAGGGCGATCGGGTAGCCGACGTGGCGGCCGAGGAAGAGCACCGAGCGGGTGTCGGCCATCCAATGCGCGAACTGCTCGATGCGCGGCTGCTCGCGCTCGAGGATCTGCGCGATCTTGGCCGGGATGGCCTCGAGCTCGCGGACGTGGGCGGCGGCATCCGTCGCCGAGACGACGCCGCGGACGCGACCGACGTGCAGGCCCATGAGGTACAGCGCCGTCACCTGGGCGACGAACGCCTTGGTCGACGCGACCGCGACCTCCGGACCGGCGTGGGTGTAGACGATCGCGTCGGACTCGCGCGGGATCGTCGCACCCTGCGTGTTGCAGATCGACAGGGTCTTTGCGCCGCGCTCGCGGGCGTACTTGACGGCCATGAGCGTGTCCATGGTCTCGCCGGACTGGCTGATCGACACGACGAGGGTGTCGGGACCGATCACCGGGTCGCGGTAGCGGAACTCGTGCGCGAGCTCCACGTCGACGGGCACACGGGTCCACTGCTCGATGGCGTACTTGCCGACCTGCCCGGCGTACGCCGCCGTGCCGCAGGCGATGACGATGATGCGCGAGATGCCGACGAAGAGCTCGTCGAGTCCGTCGAGCTCGGGGATGACGACCTCGCCGTCGCGGAGGCGGCCGCGCAGCGTGTTGGCCACGGCCTCGGGTTCCTCGGAGACCTCCTTGGCCATGAACGACGACCAGCCGCCCTTGTCGGCCGCCGACGCATCCCACGTGACCTCGAACGGCTCGACCTCGACCGGGTTCCCGGAGAAGTCGGTGACCTGCACGCCCTCGGGCGTGATGGCGACGATCTGGTCCTGTCCGATCGCGAGCGCGTTGCGGGTGTGCTCGACGAACGCGGCGACGTCCGAGCCCAGGAAGTTCTCGCCCTCGCCCAGGCCGATCACGAGCGGCGAGTTGCGGCGGGCGCCGACGACGAGGCCCGGCTGGTCCTCGTGCATCGCGAGGAGCGTGAAGGCGCCCTCGAGGCGCGACACGACGTTGCGGAAGGCGACCACGAGGTCGCCCGCGGCACGGTACTCGCGTCCGAGCAGCACGGCCGCCACCTCGGTGTCGGTCTGGCTGCGGAAGGTGTACCCCTCGGCGAGGAGCTCGTCCTTCAGCTCGGAGAAGTTCTCGATGATGCCGTTGTGGATGACGGCGAGCTTGTCGTCATCGGCCAGATGCGGGTGGGCGTTGTCGTCGGTGGGGCCGCCGTGGGTGGCCCAGCGGGTGTGGCCGATGCCCGTCGTGCCGTCGGCGAGGGGTGCGGTGCCGAGGTCGTCGCGGAGGACCTTCAGCTTGCCTGCGCGCTTGCGCATGCCCAGATCGCCGTCGGCGTCGATCACCGCGATGCCGGCCGAGTCGTAGCCGCGGTACTCGAGCCGGGCGAGTCCGGCGAGGAGGATGGCCTGGCTCTGGCGCGGGCCCACGTATCCGACGATTCCACACATGCCCTCAATGGTAGGCGGGCGGTTATGCGAGGAGCCTGAACGAAAAGAGACGCCCTGATCAGCGGGAGATCGGATGCCGCGGTCAGAGCTTGCGGAGCAGCACCCGCTCGACGGTGTGGTCAGCCGCCTTCTGCAGAACGAGGCTCGCCCGGCCCCGGGTGGGCAGCACGTTCTCCATGAGGTTGGGCAGGTTGATGTCGTTCCAGTACCCGAGCGCCGTCTGCACCGCCTCCTCGTCGGTGAGGTGCGAGAAGACGTTGAAGAAAGAGCTCGGGTTCGCGAACGCCCCGGACTTGAGCGCCATGAAGCGCTCGACGTACCACTGCGAGATGTGGGCAGGGTCGGCGTCGACGTAGATCGAGAAGTCGAACAGGTCGCTCACGGCGACGTCGTGCGGCGCAGGCGGCGGCTGCAGCACGTTCAGCCCCTCGACGATGACGACGTCCGGCCGCCGCACCGTCGTGTGCGCATCGGGCACGATGTCGTACCGCATGTGCGAGTAGAACGGCGCGCGCACCTCGGGGGCGCCGCTCTTGACCTCCGTCAGGAACGAGACGAGCGCGCGGCGGTCGTAGGACTCGGGGAAGCCCTTGCGCGCCATGATCCCGCGGCGCTCGAGCTCGGCGTTGGGGTAGAGGAAGCCGTCGGTCGTGACGAGCTCGACGCGGGGCGTGTCGGGCCAGCGGCTCATGAGCTCGCGCAGGAGACGCGCGATGGTCGACTTGCCGACGGCGACCGAGCCGGCCACCGCGACGACGAACGGCGTCGTCGCCTCGGAGTCGTGGAGGAACGCACTCGTCTCGGCGCCGAGCTCCTTGGTCGACTTCGCGTACAGCGAGAGCAGCCTCGAGAGCGGCAGGTAGACCTGCGACACCTCGGCGATGTCGAGCCGGTCGCCGAGGCCTCGGATCTGCACGATCTCGGTCTCGGAGAGCGGCTGCGCCATGCCCGCTGCGAGACGGGCCCACTCACCGCGGTCGATCTCACGGTAGAGCGAGAGCGCGGGGCTGATCGTGGCTGCGTCGTCGGCGGACATCCCGCTCATCGTAACCTGCGCGAGCGGGCCCGCCCCCCGGAGGGAGCGGGCCCGCGTAGCACTGGACGATCCGAGGTCAGTCGGCCTCGTTGTGTCCGTGGTCGGGGTGAAGGCCTCCGCCGCCGCCCGCCCACGTGCCCTCGGGGCCTGCGGACACCGGCAGCGTGAGCTTGCCCGGAACCGGGACTCCGGCCACGCCGTTCACCGACTCGGTCGAGTAGGAGTACGCCAGCACCGCCAGCGCGATGGCGTCCGCGTTGATCTCGAGCGCCTCCATGCTGATGTTGTCGATGTCGTCGCACGCCTGGTGGTAGCACGGGTCGAGCCACTCACCCGCGACACCGCCCCAGATCTCGGCCTGCTCCGGCGTCTTCTCATCCTCGGCGCCGGTGAACAGACCGCCCGCCGGGATGCCGTTGAGGATGAACGCCTCGTAGTCGCTGCGGCCGCTGAACTCGGCGTCGTCGTAAGGCTGGCCGACGCTGGTGAAGTAGGCCTCGAACAGGTCCTCGATCTGGATCGAGCCCTCCGGCACGACGACCGGCGCCTCGAACGTCGACTCGTCACCGTCGTAGATCATGTAGATGAAGTTCGGCGATGCGACCATGTCGAAGTTCAGGTACAGCGCGATGCGCTCCTTCTCGGCGTCGCTCAGACCGTCGACGTACGCCGCCGACCCGACGAGGCCGACCTCTTCGGCACCCCACCACGCGAGACGGATGGTGTTCTGCGGCTCGAGCTTGGACAGGTTCTGGCCGAGTTCGAGGAGGGCCGCGGAGCCCGAGCCGTTGTCGTTGATGCCGGGGCCTGCCGGCACCGAGTCGAGGTGCGCGCCGGCCATCACGACGTTGTCGTCGTTGATGCCCGGAAGCTCGGCGATGACGTTCTTCTGCGGGCGGTTCTCGAGGAACATCGACACCGTGGCGGTCGAGCCGGGCTGAGCCAGGGCGGTGCCGGCCGCGAACGAGGTGTTGACGACCGGGATCGCGAGGTTCTCGGTGTTCTCGCCGATCAGCGTCACGTTCGTGATGATGCCCTCGTTGCCCGCCGTGCCGATGTTCATGATGATGACCGCCTCGGCGCCGGCGTTCTGGGCGTTACGGGCCTTCACACCGAACTGGCAGCCGCCCCGCTGGATGAGCGCGATGTCCATTCCGCCGGTGAAGTCGAGCCCGGAGAAGTCGGACGCGGTGCAGCCGCTCGTGCTCGCGGCCGGGTTCGCGAGGGAGAGGTCGACGGGGATGACCGGCCCCGTGACGGTGCCCTCGCCCGAGCCCGTCGAGAAGAAGCCGGCGGGGTGCGTGGCAGCGGCGGGGGTCAGCTGCTGGATCTTGGGCACGGGGACGATGTAGTCGAACTCGTCGATCGAGACCTCCCAGCCCGCGGCCTCCATCGTCTCGACGACGTAGGCGACGCTGTCCTCGTAGCCGGAGGTGTCGGCTGCCCGGTTGCCGCCGTTGGCGTCGGCGATCGCCTGGAACGCCTCGAGGTGCTCGAGCGCGCCCTCGGCCGTGACGCACTGCAGCAGCTTCGACACGGTGTTGTTGTTGCGGTTGTCGCACTTCGCCGCCGGCGCCGCTGTCGCGGCGGACGCCGGCGCGATCGCGAGTGCGAGCGCGGTGGCGCCGGCCGCCGCGAGCGCCACAGCGCTTCTCGCTGTGATGCGGGATCGATTCATGTTCTCTCCTTCACGAGGGCGCTCCTCTTCGAGCGCCGTTGCGCGCGGACCTGCCCCCTGGGGGCCCGCGAGCGGGGGACGGTGCCGGATAGGCACCTGGCGCCGAGGTTAAGCGGGCTTCGCCGTACGCGATAGGGGCCTGCGCGAGTTCTCATCCGGCCCTCATGTCGCGACACACGAGCGACGCACGCTCCTGTCGGCCGGTACTGTCGTGGCGTGCGCCTGGGAGTCCTCGACATCGGATCGAACACCGTCCACCTGCTCGTCGCCGACGTCCGCCCCGGCGGCCGGCCGCTCGCCACGACGAGCCGGCGGACGGTCCTGCGCCTGATGCGCTACCTCGGCCCGGACGGTGAGATCACCCCGGACGGCGTCGCCGCGCTGGTCGCCGCCGTCGCCGAGGCGCGCCGGGTCGCGGCATCCGAGAACGTCGACGAGCTCCTCGCCACCGCCACGTCGGCGGTCCGCGAGGCCGCGAACGGCCCCGAGGTCATCGCGCTCATCGAGGAGGCGCTGGGTCAGCCGCTGCAGGTGCTCGGCGGTGAGACCGAGGCGCGGTACACGTTCCTCGCGGTGCGGCGCTGGTTCGGCTGGGCGGCCGGGCAGATCCTGCTCTTCGACATCGGCGGAGGCTCGCTCGAGATCGCCGCCGGTGCCGACGAGCTGCCCGAGGCCGCGGCATCCGTCCCTCTCGGCGCCGGTCGCATGACGGTGCAGTTCCTGCCGGAGGACCCGCCCGGCGAGGACGCCGTCGAGCGACTGCGCGACCACGCGCGCACGACCCTCAAGCCCGTCGCCGAGACGTTCGGCCGCCTCTCCCGCCCCGACCACGTCGTCGGTTCATCCAAGGCCATCCGCTCCCTCGCGAAGCTGGTGGGCTACCCGGTGCCCGGCTGGTCCGGCATCGAGCGGATGCTGCTCCCCCGCGCCTCGCTCAGCTCGTGGATCCCGCGCCTGGCGCGCATCCCCGCATCGGCGCGGCAGGAGCTGCCGGGCATCACGCCCGACCGCACGTTCCAGATCGTCGCCGGCGCGGTGGTGCTGCACGAGGCGATGCGGGCACTCGACGTGGACGAGCTCGAGGTCTCGCCCTGGGCGCTGCGCGAGGGCGTACTGCTGCGCTACATCGAGTCGCTGTCATGGAGCGCGCCGTCCCCCTGACCGCCGGGGTCAGGGGAACGGACGGACGACCTGGGCCTCAGAGCGCGAGGCGCTCGCGGACGACGGCCGCCAGACGCTCGGCGTGCGCGTGGGCGTCCTCGGCGGAAGCGGCCTCGACCATCACGCGCACGAGCGGCTCGGTGCCCGATGGGCGCAGGAGCACGCGTCCGGAGTCGCCGAGCTCGGCGGCGGCGGCCGCGACCGCTTCCGAGACACCCTGGTCGGTGTTCGCGCGCGATCGATCGACGCCCTTCACGTTGACCAGCACCTGCGGGTACACGGTCATGATCGAGGCGAGCTCGGCGAGCGTCTTCTTCTGACGCGCCATCTCGGCCAGCAGATGCAGCCCGGTCAGCAGGCCGTCGCCGGTAGTGGCGAACTCGCTCATGATGACGTGGCCGGACTGCTCGCCGCCGAGGGCGAAGCCGCCCTCGTTCATGCGCTCGAGCACGTAGCGGTCGCCGACCGCCGTCTGCTCGACGCGGATGCCGTGGTCGGCCATCGCGCGGTGGAGGCCCAGGTTGCTCATGACCGTGGCGACGAGCGTGTCGTCGGCAAGGCGGCCGCGGTCCTTCATGGCCACCGCGAGGATCGCCATGATCTGGTCGCCGTCGACGATCCGGCCGTCCGCGTCGACCGCGAGGCAGCGGTCGGCATCGCCGTCGTGGGCGATCCCCACGTCGGCGCCGTGAGCGAGCACCGCCTGCGCCAGGTTGTCGAGGTGGGTCGAGCCGACACCGTCGTTGATGTTCAGGCCGTCCGGATCCGCGCCGATGACGGTGACCCGCGCACCAGCGTCACGGAAGGTCTCGGGAGATACGCCGGACGCCGCACCGTGCGCGCAGTCGAGCACGACGTGGATGCCGTCGAGGCGATGGGGCAGCGACCCGAGGAGGTGCACGACGTAGCGGTCCTCGGCGTCGGCGAAGCGGCGGATCCGCCCGACCTCCGCGCCCGTGGGCTGAAGCTTCGGGCCGGCCATCGCGTGCTCGATGCGCTCCTCGACGACGTCAGGGAGCTTGACGCCGCCGCGGGCGAAGATCTTGATGCCGTTGTCAGGCGCGGGGTTGTGCGAGGCCGAGACCATGACGCCGAAGTCGGCGTCCATGTCGGCGATGAGGAACGCCGTCGCCGGGGTGGGCAGCACTCCCGCGTCGAGGACGTCGACGCCCGACGAGGCGAGGCCCGCCTCGACGGCGGCCGACAGGAACTCGCCGGAGACGCGCGGGTCGCGTGCGACCACCGCCGTGATGCGCTTGCCGGCCGCGCGGCGCGCGTCGGCAGAACGGCCCTGGCCCAGGACGACAGCGGTCGCCTGAGCCAGGGAGAGTGCGAGATCGGCGGTGAGGGGGCCGTTGGCCAGCCCCCTCACCCCGTCCGTGCCAAAGATCGGCATACGGAACGAGAGCCGATCAGCGCTTCGAGTACTGAGGCGCCTTGCGGGCCTTCTTGAGACCGGCCTTCTTGCGCTCGATGACGCGGGCGTCGCGCGAGAGGAAGCCGGCCTTCTTGAGGGCGGGGCGGTTGTTCTCGGCGTCGATCTCGTTCAGCGCGCGGGCGATGCCGAGGCGCAGGGCACCGGCCTGGCCCGAGGGGCCGCCGCCGGAGATGCGCACGATGACGTCGTAGGCGCCGGTGAGGTTGAGCACCGTGAACGGGTCGGTGATCAGCTGCTGGTGCAGCTTGTTCGGGAAGTAGTCCTCGAACTCACGGCCGTTGACGGTGATGACGCCCGAGCCGGGGATGAGGCGCACGCGGGCGATGGCCTGCTTGCGGCGACCGACGGCCGAACCGGGAACCGAGAGCACGGGGCGCTCGGCTGCAGCGGCAGCGGACTCGTCGACCTGGGTCTCGGTCGAGTAGCTGGTGGGTTCTTCGATGTTCGCCACGAGTGTGTCCTTATTCTCTGCGGTGCTTACTGGGCGACCTGGTCGAGGGTGTACGTCTTGGGCTGCTGGGCCGAGTGGGGGTGCTCGGCGCCGCGGTAGACCTTCAGCTTCGAGAGCTGCTGACGTCCGAGGCTGTTCTTGGGGAGCATGCCGCGGATGGCCTTCTCGACAGCACGGACGGGGTTCTTCTCGAGCAGCTCCTCGTACGAGACGGCGGTGAGGCCGCCCGGGTAGCCCGAGTGGCGGTACGCCATCTTCTTCTGGAGCTTCTGGCCGGTGAGGGCCACCTTCTCGGCGTTGACGATGATGACGAAGTCACCGGTGTCGATGTGGTTCGCGAAGGTCGGCTTGTGCTTCCCGCGCAGGAGCGCGGCGGCGTGCGAGGCGAGGCGGCCGAGGACGACGTCGGTTGCGTCGATGACCAGCCACTCGCGCTGGGTCTCGCCAGCCTTGGGGGTGTAAGTGCGCGTCACAGTAGTGCTGCTTTCTTGATCGAACGGAGAGGTTCGTGAATCCCACTCCGGGGTGGTTCGCCAGGCCGAGGGCCTTGCCGAACACGCCAGTGGAGGGCTCACGTTCGTGGTGCCGGGTCAGCTGAGCCGCACACCAAAGGTCGAGTCTACGGCATCCGAATGCCCTGGCCAAACCAAGGATCGACGGCGGCGTCGCGCCTGCTCGCTATCCTCGTCGTCATGTCCGCACCGACGCCGGCCGCCCGTTCCGCGATCACGCCGTCGACCTCGGTCCAGCGCACCTACAGGTATCTTCGGATCGCCATCGCCGGCACGGTCGTCGCGATCTTCGCCTCCGTCGCGGTCGCGTCGGTCTCGGTCGGCTGGCTGACCTCGGTGAGCGACTACTTCTACACCCCCGCGCGCAACGCGTTCGTCGGCGCCCTCATCGCCGCCGCCCTCGCCCTCGTCGCACTGTCCGGCCGGGGCACGGAGCGCGCCCTCCTCGACGCGGCCGCGCTGTTCGCTCCGCTCATCGCCCTGGTGCCGACGACGCTGGCGCCGGGGACCGTTCCCGATGTGGTCGTGCCGTGCACCGTCCGCTGCTTTCCCCCCGCCTTCGAAGCGGATGCCGCGAACGGCGTCATCACGTACCTCATCGTCGGTGGGCTCACCGTCCTCGTCGCCCTCCTGCTCGTCGCGCTGCGGCAGGTGTCGCTGACCGCGGTCGGCTTCTCTCTCGTGATCACCACGGCGGTCCTCGTCGTCGTCGGAGCCTCGTGGCTCTTCGCTCGCGAGGCGTTCCTCGCGCAGGGCCATTTCGTCGCCACGACGGCATTCTTCGGGCTCTTCGCCGCGGTCGCGATCATCAACGCCTTCCCACGCCGGGGCGCTCCGCCGGCGCCGGTGTACCGCGTGCTGTACGTCGCGATCGCCCTCGCCCTCGTCGGCGTGCTCGTGGTCTACGTCCTGCTCCTCCCCCAGGCGGACGCGCACGGCCTGCCGATCGTGCTGCTCGCCGAAGCCGCCGCCCTCGCCCTGTTCTTCGCGTTCTGGGTCGTGCAAGGAATCGAGAAGTGGCGCGAGGACGACCCGACGCTGATGGCGGCGGTTCACCCTCCCGCCGACTGAGCGTCGCCGTCCCGCCCCCGGCACGACACCGCGCCGGAGTATCCCTGGAGCGAGCGGCAGATCGCCGCGGGTCAGGAGAACTGCTTCTTGCGCCTCTCGGTGATCGGCTGCGGCTACCTCGGAGCGGTACACGCCTCCGCCATGGCCTCCCTCGGTCACGACGTCGTCGGCGTGGACGTCGACGACGGCAGGATCTCGCGACTTTCGAGCGGGGTCGCGCCGTTCTTCGAGCCGCATCTCGAGCCGCTCCTCCGCGACGGCCTGCGCTCAGGTCGCCTCCGGTTCAGCACCGATCCGGCCGCGGCATCCGGCTCGGCGGTGCACTTCCTCGCGGTGGGCACGCCGCAGCAGCGGGGCGGGCACGCCGCCGACCTCACCTACGTCGATGCGGCGGTGGACGCGCTCACGCCGCACCTGCGTCCGGGAGACATCGTCGCGGGCAAGTCGACCGTGCCCGTCGGCACCGCGGCGCGGCTCGCACCCCGGATCGAGCGGACGGGCGCGACCCTCGTCTGGAACCCCGAGTTCCTGCGGGAGGGCTGGGCCGTCAAGGACACGATCGAGCCCGACCGGCTGGTGGTCGGTGCGGGACCGGATGCCGCGGCCGCCGTCGACGCGCTGCGCGAGGTCTATCGTCCGGCGGTCGACGCCGGCACACCCTTCATCGTCACCGACTGGGCCACCGCCGAGCTCGTGAAGGTGGCCGCCAACGCCTTCCTCGCGACCAAGATCTCTTTCATCAACGCCATGGCCGAGATCGCCGAGGTCACCGCGCGGACGTCACCCAGCTCGCCGACGCGCTCGGCCACGATGCGCGCATCGGCCGGCGCTTCCTCGGCGCCGGGATCGGGTTCGGGGGCGGCTGCCTCCCGAAGGACATCCGCGCGTTCGCGGCGCGTGCCGAGGAGCTCGGACGCGGAGACGCGGTGGGCTTCCTCCGCGAGGTGGACGCGGTGAACCTCCGCCGCCGCGAGCGAGCGGTCGACCTGGTGGTCGACGGCCTCGGCGGATCGGTCTTCGAGAAGCGCGTGACGCTCCTCGGCGCGGCCTTCAAGCCCTTCAGTGACGACATCCGGGACTCGCCGGCCCTCGACGTCGCCATCCGGCTCCGCGGACTCGGTGCGCACGTGACGGTGACCGACCCCGCCGCACTCGACAACGCGCGACGGGAGCATCCCCAGCTGACGTATGTGGACGATCGCGACGACGCCCTCCGCGGGGCCGACGCCATCGTGCTGGTCACCGAGTGGGACCATTACCGGCGGGAGCTGGATCCCGCGCACGCGGCCTCTCTCACCGACGGCCGCGTGGTGGTGGACGGACGCAACGGATGGGACGCCCGGGCCTGGCGAGCCGCGGGCTGGACGTACCTCGGAATGGGTCGGCCCTGATCGCGTCCTCAGCGCGCACAGCCTGACCCGGGAGCGCGCTCCGATTGTTTCCGGCATGTTTCGGATGTGTCGGGCAGGTAAACGATTCGTGAGTTCGCGTAATAACTGTTGATCGTTTGCGTCAGGGTATGCCACGGTTATCCGGACAGCCGGACCGACGGCACTCGCAGCCCCGATACTGCGAGCGCTGACTGGGATGGTCCATGTGCTGTCATCTGGGGGCCTCGCCGTAGCGGCTCGACTGGTCGCGCGCTCTCTGTGGGCGACCCTCTTCCTGCGCGGCTCCGGTCGCGTTCCAGCATCGCGAATTTGGGGTTCACATGCTTCCTGGCACGACTTTCTCGACCGCTTTTTCCGCCGTTTCCGGCGCTTCTTCGACATCCACCGCTCCGAGCTTCAGCTGGTACTCGCTGGGCGACCTGTGGAACACCGTCGCTCCGTACTTCCCGCTCGCCGTCGCAGGCACGATCGTGTGGGGACTCTGGCTCTACCGCGTCATCCTCTCGGCGCGGGTCAAGCCGATCGAGAGCGATTACCGGACAACCACCTCGGTGATCGTCCCCTCGTACCACGAGGACCCCGACATCCTGATGCGCTGCCTGGACACCTGGCGTGGCCAGAACCCGACCGAGATCATCATCGTGCTCGATGTCGCCGACCTCGAGGCGTACGACCGGATCGTCGCGCTCGAGGACCCGCGGATCAAGCCGATCCTCTTCCACCACGCCGGCAAGCGCTCCGCGCTGGGCGTCGGGATCCGCGAGGCGACCAGCGAGATCCTGGTGCTCACCGACTCCGACACGTCGTGGACCCGCGGACTGCTCGACAACGTGCAGAAGCCCTTCATCGACCCCCTGGTCGGCGGCGTGAGCACGCAGCAGAACGTGTACCAGCGCGGCTCCAGCATCTGGCGCCGGGTGGCCGACTGGCTCGTCGATCTGCGCTACTACAACTACGTCCCCGCGATGGGAGCCGCCGGCGCCGTGCCGATCATCTCGGGTCGCACCGCGGTCTACCGTCGCGCGGCCGTGCTCCCCGTGGTCGACAACCTCGAGAACGAGTTCTTCCTCGGGCGCCGGTGCATCGCCGGCGACGACGGGCGGCTCACGTGGCTCGTGCTCGCGTCGGGCTACAAGACCGTGCACCAGCGCTCCGCGAAGGCGCTGTCGATGTTCCCCTCCAGCTTCCGCGCGTTCGTCAAGCAGCGCGTCCGGTGGAGCCGCAACTCGTACCGCACGTATCTCACCGCGATGTTCAAGGGCTGGCTGTGGCGGACGCCGTTCGTGACCAAGATCACCGTGCTGCAGATCCTGCTCACGCCGGTCACGATGGGCCTGACGGTCTTCTACATCATCTTCAGCCGGCTCGAGCCGACGCCGATCGCCATCTGGGCGACCGTCGCCTGGCTGCTCATCGGCCGAGGCATCCGCGGGTTCTCGCACCTGCGGCGCCGCCCGCTGGACATCTTCCTCCTGCCGGTCGTGACGCTCACCGTCATCTTCATCGCGCTGCCCATCAAGCTCTACGCGTTCGTCACGATGAACAAGCAGGGCTGGCTGACCCGCCACGCCGACCAGATCGGCGGCGACGGCCAGACCGCGCGCACGCTCACGCCCGAGCCGCAGTTCGCCGCGGGTCGCGAGATCGTGGCGGAGGCCGCCTGATGCGCGCCGCACGTCTGCCGCGTCTCGCGGCCACCGCCATCGTGCTCGGCGTCGCCGCTGCACTGACAGTCCCGCTCGCCGCGCACGCGGCGACGACGACCCCGGCGCCGACTCCGACGGTCGAGCCGGAGCCCGCCGGGGCGGCCGTCCCGGAGACCGGCGGCGTCCAGGGCGACCCGTATCCGGGCGATGCGGCCCTCGAGGCACAGCTGGTCGCGTCGGAGGAGCGCCGTCTCATCGACGTTCGCGCGATCTCGAACGCCGCAGGGTGGACGAACGTCAACCAGGGTCGGCCGTACCGCCTCGTGACGGGGAACACGTACACGCTCGTCCTGATCCGGCGCGAGGCGCCGTACACGCTGGACGACCTTCTCGAGTACGCCCCGAGCACGTTCGTGCGGCAGCCCGACGGCTCCTACCTGCTGTCGGAGAACATCGTCGTCGAACAGGGCGCCACCCTGCAGCTGAGCTCGGAGGAGGGGCTCGTGCTGCACATGCTGTCGACCCCCAACGCCTTCGTCTCGATCGTCACGATCGGCGGCGCCCTGAAGTTCGGCGGCACCGACGACAAGCGCGTCGAGGTGACGAGCTGGGACCCGGTGGCCAAGGTCGTCGACTCGACCACGGCGGACGGACGCGCGTACCTCCGGGTCACGGGCGGTCACGCCGCCTTCTCGCACGTCGAGTTCCACAACCTGGGCTTCTGGTCGGGGTCCACCGGCGGGGTTTCGCTCACCGGCACCGCCGCGCCGGAGACGCTCTCCGCCGACGAGGACCAGAACCGCGAGACGGAGACCGAGAGCGAAGCGGGCCCGACCGTGTACGGGACCGACATCTACCCGGCGGGCGGCGCGGAGCTGCTCAACCTCGCGCCAGATCTCGGCGGCTACAGCTACGTCTCGGCCGCGATCGACGATGTGCACAGCCGTGACAACGCGTTCGGCATGTTCATCACGAGCGCGGAGGGCGTCGACATCCGCGACTCCACGTTCGACAACAACCTGGTCGACGGTCTCGTGCTCCACCGCGGCGTGAGCAACACCGTCGTGCACAACACGTCGGCGTCGCACAACGGCGTCGACGGGGTCAGCGTGACCCGCGCCGCCACCGGTGTGATCCTGGACCGCATCACAGCCGGTGAGAACGGCCGCAACGGCATCCGTCTGGAGGGCGGCCCGCTCGCCGACGGTCCCAGCGCCACCGGGACCGCGACCGGCGACTACGGCAACAACACGGTGTCGAACTCGCTCGTCAGCGGCAACGGACGGTACGGCATCGAGGTGGTCGGTGGCGAGAACCTCGTCATCGACGGCAACTCGGTGTCGGACCAGCAGATGGGCATCGTGGTGGCGGATGCCGTCACCGGCGTGACCATCACCGACAACATCGTCGAGCACTCCGACGAGCACGCCATCGCCCTCCGCGGCGGCGTGACGGGCGCGACCATCCAGGGCAACAGCGTCGAGGGCGGGACGGTCGGCATCTTCCTGCGCGACGCGTCCGGACTCATCGACCGCAATACCGTCGCGGGCGTCGGGAACCACGCCGTCACGCTCATCCGGGGCGTCGAGGAGTCCACGATCAGCAACAACGTCGTGTCGGGCCGCGGCCCGAGCGCGATCGACGTGGCCCGCGCCGGCATCGAGCCGGTCGTCGAGAACAACGACACCGAGGCATGGCAGGGCACGAAGCCGCTGGACGTGATCCTGCGCAGCATCTTCCAGCCGCTCACGGTCATGTGGATCCTGCTCGGCCTCGCCGTCGTGATCACCGCCTTCACGGGGCTGCGCAGCCGCCGGCACCGCCAGGGGATCCGTCACCCGTACGAGTCCCACCGCTCGCTCGACCAGCTCACCGCGGGCGTCGCCGACCCCGCCGCGCTGGGGCGCGCTCCGCGCGCGACCGGCGAGGGGCAGACGGCATGATCACCCAGCTGACAGAGCGTCCCTGGCTGCTCGCCGCCCTCTCTTTCCTCGCAGGCGCCGTCACGATCCTGCTCGTGTGGGGCATCGCCTCGCTCATCGCCGCGGGCAGCCGGCCGATCGACGCCGGCGCGAACCCGACCTCATCGCCGGGACGCACGGAATCCCCGGTCGAGACGCCGGAGCCGAGCGACGAGGAGCAGCCGTCCGCCACGATCCCGGCCACGCCCGGCACCGACAGCCAGGCATCCCCGGTCGACTGCTCGTCGAGCACGGTCGAGGTGCGCAGCGCCGATGAGCTGTCGTCCGCGCTCGCGGACGCCGAGCCGGGCGACGTCATCGAGATGGCGCCCGGAACCTATGTCGGCGAGTTCGTCGCCACCGTCTCGGGCACGGACGACGACCCGATCACCCTGTGCGGGCCTGCGGATGCCGTGCTCGACGGCGGCGACTGGAAGGGCGACTACGTCTTCCACCTCGACGGCGCTCGGTACTGGCACCTCAAGGGCTTCTCGGTCACCAACGGGCAGAAGGGCGTGATGGCCGACGGCACCGTCGGCTCGACGATCGAGGGTCTCACGGTCTTCCACATCGGCGACGAGGCGATCCATCTGCGCAAGCACTCGACCGACAACCTCATCGTCGGCAACGACGTGAGCGACACGGGCCTGCGGCGCGAGAAGTTCGGCGAGGGCATCTACATCGGCACGGCCGAGAGCAACTGGGAGACGATCACCGGCGGCGAGCCCGACAACTCGGACCGCAACGTCATCCAGGACAACCACATCCACGGCACGACGTCCGAGGCGATCGACATCAAAGAGGGCACGACGGGGGGCATCGTCCGCGGCAACACGTTCGACGGTGCCGCGATCGTCGGCGCCGACTCGTGGGTCGACGTCAAGGGCAACGGATGGGTCATCGAGGACAACCGGGGCGTCAACTCGCCGCTCGACGGTTTCCAGACCCACGAGATCGGCAACGGCGGCTGGGGAACGGGCAACGTGTTCCGCGGCAACACCGCCGACGTCAACGGACCCGGCTTCGGGTTCTCACTCACTCCCGAACGCGACAACGTCGTCGCGTGCGACAACAAGGTCTCTGAAGCAGGCGAAGGGTACTCCAATGTCGACTGCCGCTGAGAAACCCGCCGTCCCGATCGGCGCTGTCCACCATTCCCGCGTTCCAGCAAGGAGACTCGCATGACAGCGAACCGCCCCGGGGTCGACGACCGCCGTCCCCGTATGACCGTCATCGGCACCGGCTACCTCGGTGCGACCCACGCGATCTGCATGGCCGTCCTCGGCTACGACGTGCTCGGCGTCGACGTCGATCAGAAGAAGATCGATGCCCTCGCCGCAGGCCAGGTCCCGTTCTACGAGCCCGGACTGCCCGAGAAGCTGGCCGAGGTGCTGCAGACGGGGCGCCTGCGCTTCACCACCGACTTCGATGAGGCCGCCGCGTTCGGCGACGTGCACTTCATCTGCGTCGGCACGCCCCAGCAGCAGGGTTCCGAGGCGGCGGACCTGCGCTTCGTGGACTCTGCGTTCACCGAGCTGGCGCGGCGCATCACCCGCAAGGCCCTCCTCGTCGGCAAGTCGACCGTGCCGATCGGAACCGCGGCCCGCCTGACGCAGCTTGTCCAGAGCGTCTCCCCGATCGGCGCCGAGCTCGAGCTGGCGTGGAACCCGGAGTTCCTCCGCGAGGGCTTCGCCGTCGAGGACACGCTCCACCCCGACCGTCTCGTCTTCGGCGTGCAGAGCGAATGGGCGGAGCGGATGCTGCGTGACGCGTTCGCCCCCCTGCTGGCCGACGGCGTCCCCGTCGTCGTCGCAGACACCGCGACGGCCGAGCTCGTCAAGGTCGCCGCCAACTCGTACCTGGCCACGAAGATCTCGTACATCAACGCGATGGCCGAGGTGTGCGAGGCGACCGGCGCCGACGTGAGCCTGCTCGCTCGGGCGCTGAGCTACGACGACCGCATCGGCGGGCGGTTCCTCAAGCCGGGCCTCGGCTTCGGCGGGGGCTGCCTCCCGAAGGACATCCGCGCCTTCCGTCACCGCGCGGCCGAGCTCGGGGTCGGAGCAGCCGTGGAGTTCCTCGGCGAGGTCGACCAGATCAACCTCCGCCGCCGCGCCCGCACGGTCGACCTCGTGCGCGAGCTCGCCGGCGGAGACCTGCGCGGCGTCCGCGTGGCGGCGCTCGGAGCGGCCTTCAAGCCGAACTCCGACGACGTCCGCGACGCGCCGGCGCTCGATGTCGCCCGCATGCTCTACCTCGAGGGCGCCAAGGTCACGGTGTACGACCCGGAGGCGATCGCCAACGCCCACCGCGCGTACCCCGACCTCGACTACGCCGAGAACATGGGCAAGTGCGTCCGCGGCGCCGAGGTCACCGTGCTGCTCACCGAGTGGGACCAGTTCCGCCGTGCCGACCCGACCCTCCTCGGCGAGCTCGTCGCCCAGAAGCGGATCGTGGACGGCCGTCATGCCCTCGACGCCACCGCCTATCGCAAGGCCGGCTGGGAATACCGGGCGCTGGGGCGCCCGGCAGTGGTCGACACATCTGTGTTGATCGACCACGAGAAGGACGCGGTCGCCTGACCCGTCCCCGGGCCGGCCGCGGCATCCCCTCCCCCGCCGCGGCCGGCCCGCCACAGAGTTCTGCCGGGACCGACACTTATCGGGAGTGCCGGTCCCGGCAGCGCATCGCATGCCGCGCGCCTCGAACCGCGGCCATCGGACACCCGTCGTCGTCATCCCCGCTCGCCCCCAACGAGGGGGGAGTTCTGTAGAGCCCCCACTCCGGGACGACGCCGGGTGAGGTCCCCTCGTGGCGTCTTCGGGCGCCGCGAGGGGACCGCCTCACGCTCGGCCGCGAGCGGCGCGCCGGCGGACTCCCGTCAGGACGCTTCCGCCTGCGGCGCGTCGACCGTGCGGCGGATGCCTGCAGCCGGTCGGGCGGTGACGAGGATCGGCAGGTGGTCGCTGAGGCCCTGAGGGAGCGTGCGCACCCGGTCGATCTCGAACCCCACCGACGTCGCGAAGTCGTAATGCCCCCGGAAGAAGCGGTAGCGGGTATACGTGCGCGAGTCGCTGAGGTTCAGCTCGTACCCCTGCTCGCGCACCTTCTGTCCGAGGTGCTCCTTGAAGACCGGGTAGTTGTAGTCGCCGACCATGAGAGCCGGGATGCCGTCGCCGAGGCTCTGCAGCTCGGTGAGCGCCGTGCGGATCTGGTGCCGCCGCAGCGAGTTCAGCGCGGTCAGCGGTGCCGCGTGGAACGAGGCGACGATGAGTTCCCGCCCCTCGTCGATGTCGTGGAGGCGCACCCCCAGCAGTCGCTCCTCCGCAGGCTTGAGGACGCGGTCGTGAAGCGACTTCTTCAGCGCGAGCGCGCGGACATCGACCGCGCGGTACGTGTTCTCGCGGTAGTAGACGGCGAGGCCCAGGCGGTTGCGCTGCGTCGAGTCGGCCAGACGCAGCCCCGAGATCACCTCCGGAAGGTCCGACGTGTCGGCCTCCTGGAGGCACAGCACGTCCGCGCCGTGGCGCTCAACCAGGTGGGCGAGCTCGCCGGCGGCGCGGTGCTTGCGCAGGTTGTACGAGATGACCTTCATGTGGAGACCACGATACGAGGGATCCGGGTCCGCGTCGCGACCCGGCGGGAACGCACAGAAAGCTCATGGCCCAACAGGAGGTGACGACGACAGCTTCCGGATCCCCCGCGCCGGGTGATCCCGGGCCGCCGGACAGAACAGGTGTGTAGCATCGGAGCACCGCGCCGGCGCGCGCGGACGGTCGTTGGGGCGGCCGCTGGGGCGCTTGACATTTCTTGCCGAGAGAGGCCTGACGCCGAAATGAGCAGTACCGTCGACGATGTGCAGACCGCGGTCATCATCGAGGATGACGCCGAGATCCGCCACATCCTCTCCGAGGTGCTCGAGTCCGCCGGATTCTCGACCGTCTCGGCCGACAACGGCATGGACGGCGTTCGGGCGGTCCTCGCCCACAAGCCGCTGCTGACGACGCTCGACGTCACCATGCCCGGTATCGACGGCTTCGAAGCCGCGCGGAGGATCAGGGCCCAGTCCGACACCTACATCATCATGCTCACCGGCCTCCAGGATGAGGCGGACGTCGTCGCGGGCCTCGGCGCCGGCGCCGACGACTACCTGTTGAAGCCCTTCCGTCCGCGTGAGCTGCGCGCCCGCGTCGACGCGCTGCTGCGGCGGGCGCGGGCGGGTGCCCTCGCCGGCGCCGGCCTCGTGCCGGAGACCGCCGCACCGAGCGCCTCCGGCGCACAGCCCCCGACCGTTCCACCACCGAGCGACCGGCAGCCCGCCGACCTCGCCGACCCCCAGCCGACGACATCCGCGGCGTCCCTTCCCGGGTCGGAGGCCGCCGCAGGGGGCCGAGCCCTCGACACCGCGCCTGACGGCGACTGGCTGCTGCACCGCGATCTGCGTCTGCACCCCGAGAATCGGATCGTCCTCCTGGACGGCGACGACCTCGACCTCACACGCACCGAGTTCGATCTGCTCGCCACGCTGCTCGAGTCCAAGCGGCGTGTGCGCAGCAAGGCCGACCTGGCGCTGGTCCTGCGGGGCGAGTCGTACGTCACCAGCTACTTCGTCGGGGATGCCGACAAACGCGCTGTCGAGGCGCACATGACGAACCTGCGACGCAAGCTCGGGGACAGCCCCACCAGCCCCCGCTACATCGAGACCGTCAGGGGCGTCGGCTACCGGCTCACGGCGGACGAGGCCTGAGACATCGGACGGACGACGGTGGGGGTGCCCCTTCCCCCGAAGGACACCCCCACCGCTCTCCCCAGACGGGCCCCCAGAGCCCGCACCGACGCGACCCCCTCTGCGTCAGGTCTTCGATCCGCTCTGCTGACGGATGGATATGTGCACCTCGCGGACGAGCGAGCTGATCCTCGTCACGTAGCCGGCGCGCTCCACCTGCAGGGCGAGCAGCGGCTCGGAGTCCGCGCTGTCTGCGGCCCAGGGCGTCGACCGGTCGTGGCGCGTCATCACGTTGCGAAGGGCGCGGGTCGAGAAGATCGCGAGCATGCCGCCGCCGGCGGCCGCGACGCCGGCGATGCGCGGAGCGGCCATCGCTTCGGACACGAGACCAGCGACGGCAGTGGTGTCGGCGATGGCGTCGCCGTCCACGGCGAGCAGGTAGTCGTGGCCTTCCACCAAGGTGTAGCCGTAGTTCAGCGCGCCGGCCCTCCTGTCGCGGTTCTTGCCGATGTCGTGGACGAACACCTCCGTGAACTCTTCGCCGAGTTCGGTGACGACCTCGTGCGGGCCCGCGAACTCCGAGGCGGCGCGGACGGTCGCGTCGGACGTGTTGCTGACGACGACGTGGATCACGTCGGGCACGAGGGTCTGCGCGAGCAGCGAGTCGAGCACCGCAGCGATCGATCCCTCGTCGTCGCAGGCCGGGACGATGCAGCCGATGGTGGACCGGCTCACCGGCGCGCCGTCGAGGACCGCCGGGACCACCGGGTCGGTGGTGGTGCGGGTGCCGATGGCGCTCATGGTGGTCTTCCGGGTCGATTCGTGCTGACGGGTTCCACGTTGCCAGGCCGACCGCAAGGCGCTCACCGGACGGACGCGGCATCCGCTCGCTTCTTGCGCAAGGTTCCCGCAAGGGGACCACAACCCGCTCCCGCCGCGTCGCCGCGTGCAGCGGGGGGCCGCTCACTAGACTCGCTCCCATGGCTACCGGGGGGCTAGCGGAAGAGAAGGCGCTCGGCGCGCCTGACTCCCGCACGCGCTCGATCTGGCTCACGCAGCTGGTGCTCGCGGCGAGCGTCGTGATCATCGCGGTCCTCGTCGTGGCGCTGCAGCCGGAGCTCTTCGGGCAGTGGAACTTCGTCGCCGGCATCCTGGCCCTCGTCGCACTCACCATCGCGACGCTCGCTCTGCCGTGGTCGCGGCTGCCGAAGGACGCGGTGCTGGTGATCGTGTTCCTCGACACGCTCGCCATCGGACTCGTCGCCAGCAGCACCGAGCTGCGCCTGGGCTTCCTGTGGGTGTTCCCCGTCATGTGGGCCGCCATGTACTTCCCGGCGACGGTGCTCGCGGGCGTCCTCTCTCTCGTCGGCGTCATCCTGCTGTTCGACTCCACCACCGCGCCCAGCAGCACGGCCGCCCTGCGCATCTTCATCGTGCTGCTCTCGCTCACGTTCATCGGGATCACCGCCCACCTCGCCATGCGGCAGATGAGGGCGCTGCGCCGCCTCCTGCAGCGCCAGGCCCGCCGGCTCGCCGAGACCCTCGACCGCCGGTCCGAGCAGGAGCGGCGCACGAACGAGATCCTCAACGGCGTCGACGCCGGGGTGGCCCGCGTGTCGCTCGGGGGCACGGTCCTCACGATCAACGACGCGTACGCGCGGCTCTACGGCCTCGATCCGCTCGACGTGAGCCTTCCGGCCAAGTCGGTCGAGTACACGGGATTGCGCGGGATGCCGGTGCCGCTGTCCGAGCGACCGCTGGCCCGGGCCGCGCGGGGCGAGCTCTTCACCGACGCACGCGTGTGGGTCTTCACCGGCGACGGCGAGTGGCGCGTGCTGTCGGTGAGCTCGAAGCGCCTGAGCGGATCCGCCCGCGAGGACGCCAGCATGCTCCTCCTCGCGCACGACGTCACGGCGATCACGCACGCCCAGCGCGAGCGCGAACGGCTCTCCGCGATCGCCTCGCACGAGCTGAAGCACCCGCTGACGGTGATGATCGGCAACGCCGACCTCGCCCTCGAGGACGACGACATCACGCCGCGCACCCGTGAGCGGCTCGAGACGATCCTGCGCGCCAGCGAACGGGTGCTCGAGATGACCTCCAGCATGCTCAAGACCTCGCGCACGGCGTTCGCCGGGCGCGAGTCGTACGACGACATCGACGTGCGCCAGATCGTGCTGGACTCCGTGGACTCGTTCCGGCCCACAGCCAGCGCCCACGACGTCGCGATCGACCTCGAGGTGCACGAGGCGCTGCCGGCGACGGCGGACGGCTTCCGCATGCGACAGGTCATCGACAACCTCGTCAGCAACGCGATCAAGTACACGCCGCGCGACGGCGACGTGCGCATCGCGGGGTCGCTCGACGGCGACAGCGTGGCGCTCACGGTGTCCGACACCGGCATCGGCATCTCCGAAGAGGACCTGCCGAACATCATGACGCCGTACTTCCGCACCGACACCGCCAAGGACACCGCGACGGGGACCGGCCTCGGGCTCGGGATCACGCGTGAGATCGTCACCGCGCACGGCGGCACCCTCACGATCGAGAGCGAACTCGGCTCGGGCACGACGGTCACGGTGCGGCTGCCGCGCTTCGCCCCCGAGAGTGCCCCGGGCGGGAATGGAGCACCGTGAACGACATCGTCGACATCACCGCCGGCGCAGGCCTGGCCATCGCGCAAGCCGCCATCGCGACCCTCGCGACGATGCTGACGATCGGTGTCGCCTTCCTCTCGAAGCCGTCGCGCGCGACGCTCCTCTGGTCGTTCGCCTTCGCCCTCGCGATGGTGTCGACGTTCGGCGTCGTCGCCGGCGAGGTGACCGGCTCCGAGACGATCCGGAGGATCTTCCTCGGCCTGCTGATGGGCGCGCCCGCCCTGCTCTGGTCGGGTTTCCGCGCGCTGTGGGGCCTGCGCTCGCTCCCGTGGATCGGGCCGGCGCTCGGCGTGATCTCCGCGGCGCTGCTCGTGGCGTCGGGCGACACGACCTGGTTCAGTCCCGCCTATCGAGCGGTGTTCTTCGCGGCGTCGGTGTTCGCAGGGCTCTTCTTCTGGGACTGGGTGCGGGTGCCCGCCCGCCGCGACCGGGTGACGCTCCCCTTCGCCGTCATGTCGCTCGCCTTCTTCGCCGTCGGCACCGCCAACGCCGTCGCCGGCTTCCTGTTCCCGCCCACGACCGGCGACGACCTCGCCCTCGTCAGGCTGGTGACCTCGATCGGCATGCTGGCGTACACGGCGTGCGCGCTCGTGGCCGTCGTCGGCATCTCGACCCGCGACACCCCGTTCGCCCGCCCCTCCGCCGTGCCCGCCGAGTGGCAGCGGTTCGAGCTCACAGCGACCGACCGTCTCGCACGGGCGCGCGCGTCGGCCGAGCCGTGGTCGATCGTCTACCTGCGCCTGGACAACGCCACGGAGCTCCGCCAGATGGGCGGACCCGCGGTGCTCGCCGCCCTGTCACGACGGTTCCTCGACGCCGTGCGCGCCGTCTTCCCCGCCGAGGCCGACGTGGGATCGCCGACGCCGGGCACCGCGGTCGTGCTCGTTCCGCGCAGTGACGCCGTCGTCCGCGACCATCTCCGCACGGCGCTCGAGCGCATCTCGGGCCTCGAGGTCGACATGAAGCTGGCGATCCGGCCGTCCGCGAGCGCCGGCTGGGCGCCCGTGTCGGTCGTCGGGTACGACCTGGACGCTCTCCTCTACATGGCACGCGAGGCGGCGACGCTCGCCAGCGAGAACGGCGGGGATCGATGGGAGCGGGTCGGCGTGACCGTCACCGACCGCCTGCTCAATCCCCTGCAGCGGTCCTGATCGCGGCGGGCGAGGAGCTGCAGCGCGCAGTCACTCCGGGTCCCGGCGCGCGCGCGTCTGCTCGGCGCGCTGGGCGAGCAGCTCGTCGGACGGATAGCCGACGGCCGTGAGCGTGAGGCCACGCGCGGCGAGCACCTTCACCTCGGGCACGCGCTCGCGTCCGTCGCGGATGTCGACGACGTCCTCGGCGTCGAGCCGCCCTTCGCCCACGGCGACGCAGCCGCCGACCAGGGCTCGCACCATGCTGTGGCAGAAGGCGTCGGCCTTGACATTGGCCAGGAGCACGCCGTCGCGATCGCGGCGCCAGTCGAACTCGAGCAGCGTGCGGATCGTCGTGGCCTCCTCGCGCGGCTTGCAGTAGGCCGCGAAGTCGTGGAGTCCGATGAGGGCGCGGGCCGCGGCATCCATCGCCCCTGCATCGAGAGCGGTGCGCACGGTCGTGGTGCGGTGCCGCTCGAGCGGATCATAGCCGGACACCGCGTCGGCGATGCGGTACTCGTAGCGTCGCCACACCGCCGAGAAGCGCGCGTCGAAGCCCGCGGCCGCCGGTGCGGTGCGGGTGACGACCACGTCGGAGTAGGCCCCCACGACGCCCGTGAGTCGCGCGGCGAGCGCAGCCACCGGATCGTGCTCCGCAGCGCCCGCTCGCGGTCGGCGCGCGAGCAGCCGCTCCCGCTGCAGGTCGTCGAGGTCGACGTGGGCGACCTGCCCGGTGGCGTGCACACCGGCATCCGTTCGCCCGGCGACGACGAGTCGGGGAGCGCCTCCGAGCACGCGGCCGAGCGCTCCCTCGAGGGTCTCCTGCACCGTTCTCAGGCCGGGCTGACGGGCCCAGCCCCGGAAGTGCGTGCCGTCGTAGGCGATGTCGAGCCGGATCCGCACCGCCCCAGCATACGGCGACGCCCGGGCCGCGCCGGCGTCCTGGCGTCCGCGGGGGGGGTCAGCCCAGGACGCTGCGGCCGTGCGGCAGGTACTCACCCGCGGCCTGCAGCGCCATCCGCGCGAGGCGCGTGCGATTCTCGCTCTCGCGCACGATCTCGCGGGCGACCACCGGGTGCATGCGCACGATCTCGTCGAGCACGCCGACCGGGAGCACGACGACGTCGACCTCGCTCACCGCCACCGCGCGCGAGATGGTCTGCGAGCGCGACAGCGCGGTCAGCCCCACGGCGTCGTCAGGACCGAGCAGCGTCACCTGCACGAAGCCGTCCTCCTCGGTGGGGATGCCCAGCATGACGCTCCCCCTGAGGATGAACCTGGTCTCGGTGGGCACGGTGCCGGGCCGCAGGATCGACTCGCCGGCGCAGTATCGCTCGAGGCGCGCATGCGCGGCGAGCGCGTCCGTCTCTCCCGGCTTGAGGCTCAGCGTGGGCGAGATCTGGCGCAGCGCGTCCTGCAGCCGGGCGGGGGTGCGCCAGTCGTCGGTGAGGTCGCCGTCCAGGTGCAGCTCGGCCCGGCGGGCGGCGTACCAGACGCGCGTCGCGAAGGTGTCGAGCACGGCGGGCCGGTCTCCGGGATTGCGGAGCGGGATCGCGACCGAGTACTTCCCGCCGGTGAGCGTGGCGGCCGTCGCGTCGCGGTCGGGCGCGATGAGCGGGATGTCGCGCGCCACGGCCACGAGGAGCTCGCGCACGCGACCGGGCGGATCGTCGCTGCCGAACTCGAGCTCGAACACCGCGGCGTAGGGGTCGGGGTTGCGCGAAAGGTTCACGAACGATCCATCGGCCAGCTCGGCGGTCGGCATCACCACGATGCCGTTGCCGGTGTCGAGGTGCACCGCACGCCAGTTGACCTCGACGATCTGACCGCGCGTGCCGCCCGTCTCGATCCAGTCGCCCAGCTCGAACGGCGCCTCGAAGATGAGGAACAGCCCCGAGACGATTGACCCGACGGCGTTCTGCAGGGCGAGGCCGACCACGATCGACGTGACGCCGAGGGCGGCGAAGACGCCGGCGACGTCGGCGCCCCACACCCACCAGAACACCGCGGCGACGCCGAGGATGATGAACACGAACCGGATCAGATCGCTGAAGATCGTCGGGAAGCGGTCGCGCCACGACCCCTTCTCTGCGCGGTGGAACACGAGGTGGTTGATCGCGTTGATCGTCACGACGATCACGAGCAGGCCGAAGACCGTCCAGACGACCCTCGGCCAGGTGCCCTCGCCCTGCCACGCGCCCGGCTGGCTGATGAGCACCAGGATCCCCGCAACCGGCACGAGATAGTTGCGCACCATCAGCACGATGGGAGCGGCCCTGCTCCCACGCCGCGCAAGCGCGTTGTGCAGCTCCGTCAGGCCGATGAGCGCCAGGGGCAGCCCCACCGACACGATGACGGCGGGCCAGAACCACGGCTGCGAGACGATGTCGGCCATCGGATGCCTCACCCCTCCACGACGATCGCGGGGGCCTCGACCTTCCAGACGCGCTGCACGCCGCTCTGCGTGTCGACATCGCCGGCAGGGTGGATCGGGATCGAGTCCGGCAGGCGGTCCGCCACCCGCTGGGTCACGTAGATGCCCGGCTCATCGGAGTCGCCCTGCACGCGGAAGGCCAAGTTCACGGCATCCCCCCACATGTCGTACACGACGCGGGCGCGGCCGATGAGTCCGCTGGTCACCCGGCCGGAGTCCAGGCCCGCCCGCAGGTCGAGCTTCACCCCCTGCTGCGTGGAGTACCGTTCCAGGATCGCGTCGAGCTCGAGGGCGAACTCGACCGCGCGGCGTGCGTTGTCCACGCGCGGCGTCGCCAGGCCGCAGCTGGCGAGATAGCTCTGGCGCGTGGTGCGCACCCGCTCCACGCCGTGCCGCTCTGCCGCTTCGTCGAACGTGCGGATCAGGTCGTTCAGGCGGGCGATGGCCTCGTCGGACGACATCGAGAGGGCGAGCTCCTCGAACCCGACGATGTCGGCGAAGACGACCGTGACGTCGTCGCTGTCCTGCGTGATCGCGTCGTCGCCGTGCTTGTACCGGTTCGCCATGCCCTCGGGCATGAACGACAGGATCAGCTGCTCGTTCGCCTTCTCCCGCTCCTCGATCAGGTGCGACTTGACCTGCAGGCTCCGGCTCATGTCGTTGAAGGCGTTGGCGACGTCGGCGAGCTCGTCGCTCGACCCGGCGTCCACCTGGACGCCCTCGTCTCCGGCCGCGATGCGCTGCGCGGCGAACTTCAGTCGACGCAGCGGACGGACGAACACCTGGGCGAGCACGAGCGAGAGGAGGCAGACGAAGATGATCATGCCGGCCGTCGACAGGATGAGGTTGCGCGTGAAGTCCTCGACGGGGACGAGAGCCTCGGCGGAGGTCTCCTGCGCGACGATCACCCAGTTCAAGCCGTCGACGTTGAGGGGTGCGAACGCGATGAGGCTGTCGCGCCCGAGATAATCGCGCTCGAGCAGCGCGCCGTCCTCGCCGGAGAGCGCGCGCGTGACCGCCTCGCCCGAGATCGCCTGCTGCATCAGGGTGTTGCCGTTCTGCACGCTGAGCGCTGCCGTCTCGGGCGCGAGGCCGGCCGCGACGGCCGCCGACTCGTAGGCCTCCGGGTCGTCGACGAGCTGCCGCGAGATCGACCGCATCAGCAGGTCGCGGCCCACCAGGTACGTCTCACCGGTCGCGCCGAGCCCGTTCATCGCCCACTCGCCGCCGACGGTCATGACGTCGTTGATGCGATCGATGGGCAGCTCGATCGCGAGCGCGCCGATCACCTCGCCGCCGTCGGCGATCGGCGTCACCGCCCAGCCGGCCGGGTTGCCGAGGCTCGGACTGTACGGGGCGAAGTCCGCGATCACGACGTCGTCGACGATGTTGCGGTCCATCACCGCGCGGTATGCGACGGCGAGGTTGGACAGCCGGTACGGGCCGTCGAAGAGGTTGGTGCCGAGGTCGACGCCCTTGAACGCCGTGTAGACGACGTTGCCCTCGGTGTCGAGCATGAGGACGTCCTCGAAGTCCTGCAGCTCGGTCATCGCGCGGTAGTACGGGTGGTAGCGGGCGTGCGCCTGCGACCACGAGCTGCCGTCGCCGGCGTCGCTCGCGACGATGGCGTCCTCCCAGTTGTCGTACGGGATGACGTAGTGGTACTGGAGATACCGCTGGGCGGCGTCCTTCGGCGCGAACGTCGAGCCGTCGACCGACTCGCCCGTCGCCTCGGCGAGGTCGGCGGCGAAGACGTCGCGGTAGTAGGCGTCCACCTGCGCGGAGGACGAGGCATCCGTCTCCTGCTGTTCGAGCTCGCGGAAGGCGGCGGTGAACTCGCGTGCGGCCTGCCTGCTCGTCTCGTTCATCGCGCTGAGGCGCACGGCGTTCTCGATCGAGCCGAACAGCTGCGCGACTTCGCGCGAGCGGTTCTCGCGGATCTCGACGAGCTTGTCGTACGCGATCGTGCGCAGCGCCTCGGTGCCGTTGACGTAGCCGATGATGCCCACGACGATGCTCGACAGCACGCTGACCGACAGCAGCATGATCAGGAGGATGGAGTAGATCGACAGGCCGGCGCGTCGGCGAGCGCGCGGTGTGCCCACCCACTCCGCGGGTGCCGCTGTCGGCGTCGTCTGCTCGGACAACTCGTCTCCCCCCTGCACCGGTCCGGCGCAGGAAAGCAATCCCCATGGCCCCGCCTGCGCGAGGTTGCGCCAAGACTAGCGGCAGCGCTCGCCCGCCCGGTAGAGCCGCCCGCGACGCGCCCTGATACTCCCGGTCGCCCTCCGGCGCCGAAGTACAATGGCCTCTCCCCCATACAGAACTCATGACGTCGACTGTGCCTGCCGCTCCCCCAGCCCGCTACGCGGGCCTCGATGGACTCCGCGCGATCGCCGTCACCCTGGTGATCGGCTACCACCTCTTTCCTCCCGCCGTGCTGCCCGCCGGCTTCGTGGGCGTCGACGTGTTCTTCGTCATCAGCGGCTTCCTGATCACGAGTCTTCTGCTGCGCGAGCACGACGCGAGCGGCCGCATCCGCCTCGGCGAGTTCTGGAAGCGCCGCGCCCGTCGCCTCGCGCCCGCCATGGCTCTCGTGCTGACGGTGTGCTCGACCCTCGCCTGGGTCATCGGTGGCGACATCCTGCTCCGCCTCGGACAGCAGGTGCTCGGGGCCCTGACCTTCAGCTACAACTGGATCGCGATCGGCGCCGGCACCGGCTACTTCGAGGGCACGACGCCCGAGCTCTACCGCAACTTCTGGTCGCTGTCGGTCGAGGAGCAGTTCTACGTCGTCTGGCCGCTCGTGCTGCCGCTGTTCCTCCTGATCCCCCGGGGCGCGGCGCGCGCGGCGGCGGCGCTCGCCCTCGCCGCCGCCTCCGCCGTCTGGATGGGCGGCGTGATCGCGGGCTGCGCCGATCCGACGCGCGGGTACTTCGGCACCGACACGCACTCGTTCGGCATCCTCCTCGGGGTCGCGCTGGCCTTCGTGCTCGCGCCGCTGCTCTCTCGGCCGGCGGGCGGGCCCGGACCCGTCGGCGGGCCCGTGGCACGGCGGGTGAGCGGATGCCTCGGCATCGCGGCCGTCGTCGGCATCGGCGTGGTCGCGTCGCTGCCGTCGGCGGACGGTGGCGCGGCGTTCCCCGGCTCGCTCCTGGTGGCGAGCGTCCTCACCGCCGCGGCGATCGTCGCCGGGGTGTGGCCCGGCTCGTGGTTCGGACCTGCGCTCGACCGGCCGCTGCGCTGGATCGGGGACCGCTCGTACGGCCTCTACCTGTGGCACTGGCCCCTGCTCGTGCTCGCCATGGCGTCGGCGCCGGCGCTCGGCGCCGAGGTGCCGGTCGCCACCGGGATCGGGGTGCTCGCGGTGACGCTGGTCGCCGCGGAGCTCTCGTACCGCTTCGTCGAGACGCCGGTGCGCCGCCTCGGGTTCCGGGCGTCGCTGGTGCGCCTGCGCGATCTCAGCCGCGCCGGCGCACGCGGCCGCCTGCGACTTCTCGGCGTGGCCGCCGCCGGGGCGATCGTGCTCGGAGGCACATCGGCTGCGATCGCCGCGGCGCCCGCGGAGTCGACCGGCGAGACCGTGGTCGCCGCCGGACAGGCGGCCCTCGACCGTGCGACCCGCTCACCCGAACCCACGCCGCCCCCGACGCCCGCCGTCTCGGCGCCCGCAGCGGATCCGAGACCGGCGGCGTCCGGCCTCCGTGACCTCCGCGCGAAGCCGTCGCCGATGCCGAGCCCCACCGAAGTCGTCGGTGCGGAGGTCAGCGCCGTCGGAGACTCCGTCATGCTCGCATCCGTGCCGGCGCTGTTCGAGCGGCTCCCGGGCATCCAGGTCGACGCGGAGGTCTCGCGCTCGTCGTGGGCGGGTCCGGCCCTCCTCGAGAAGCTCGCGGCCGCCGGAGAACTGCGCCCCTACGTCGTCGTCGCCCTCGGCACCAACGGACCGGTCGACCCCGGTGCGCTCGAGCGCATGGCCGAGATCGCCGGTCCCGACCGGCACCTCATCCTCGTGAACGCCTTCGCTCCGCGGGATTGGATCGCCGGCGTCAACGCCGACCTGGCGGCCTTCGCCGACGCGCACCCCGGCGTCGTCGTCGCCGATTGGGCAGCAGCCATCGCGCCGCGCACGGACCTGCTGGCGGGCGACGCGATCCATCCCGGCGCCGAGGGCGGCGCGGTCTTCGCCGAGACCGTCGCCCGTTCGATCGTACGCATCGAGCGCGAACGCGCAAAGGAGCAGTACGCGCGCGAGCTGCGGCTGTACGAGAACCTCTCGCGGCGGCCGCAGCCGCTCGCCGAGTAGTCCCGGCGGGCTTGTCGTCGGACCCCGCCGAACGAGGACGTCTCGCGGAACGAGGATCGATCGCGCCGCAGCATCCTCGATCCGCGCGAACTCCTCGCCTCAGGACGTGGGCTCATCGACCCCATGCGCGCATGACGTCTCGCGGCCCCCACTGCCCCGGAGACGCAGCGAGACCCGCGGCCCCGAAGGGCACGCGGGTCTCGCGGTGCAAGGGTGGCCTCGACGGGGTCGAGACGTGCCGGGCGGCTGCGCCCGGCGGCCCGATTACTCGGACTTCTCCTCGGCGGGGGCCTCGACGGCCTCCTCGGCGGCAGCCTCGGCGGCGGCGCCCTCCTCGGGCGACTCGGCGCCGGCGTCGGCGGCCTCGTCGGTGGCGGGCGTCTCCTCGGCCTCAGCCTCGGCCGGGGCCTCCTCGGCGACCGGAGCAGCCTTCGCGGCGGACTTCTTGGCCGACTTCGCCTTCGGCGTCACGGGCTCGAGGACGAGCTCGATGACGGCCATGGGCGCGTTGTCGCCCTTGCGGTTGCCGACCTTGGTGATGCGGGTGTAGCCACCCTCGCGCTCGGCGACGAGCGGCGCGATCTCGGTGAACAGGACGTGCACGACTTCCTTGTCACCGATGACCGACAGCACGCGACGGCGCGCGTGCAGGTCGCCGCGCTTGGCGAACGTGATCAGGCGCTCGGCGAGCGGACGCAGGCGCTTGGCCTTGGTCTCGGTCGTCTTGATCGACTTGTGCGTGAACAGCGCGGCGGCGAGGTTCGCAAGCAGCAGGCGCTCGTGTGCGGGACCGCCTCCGAGGCGGGGACCCTTCGTGGGCTTAGGCATTCTCAGTTACTCCAGTGTGAAAAGTCGGTCGGGTACCGGTACTCAGACGGTCTCGTCGTCGTAGCCGCCGTAGAAGTGCGCGCCGTCGAACCCGGGGACCGAGTCCTTCAGCGACAGGCCGAGCGAGACGAGCTTGTCGCGCACCTCGTCGACGGACTTCTGACCGAAGTTGCGGATGTTCATGAGCTGCGTCTCCGAGAGGGCGACGAGCTCGGACACGGTGTTGATGCCCTCGCGCTTGAGGCAGTTGTACGAGCGGACCGACAGATCGAGGTCCTCGATCGGCATCGACAGCTCGTTGGAGAGGACGGTCTCGACCGGCGCCGGACCGATCTCGATGCCCTCGGCCTCGACGTTGAGCTCGCGGGCCAGGCCGAAGAGCTCCGTCAGGGTGCGGCCGGCCGACGCGACGGCGTCGCGGGGCGCGATCGACGGCTTGGACTCGACGTCCAGGACGAGCTTGTCGAAGTCGGTGCGCTCACCGGCACGAGTCGCCTCGACGCGGTAGCTGACCTTGAGCACGGGCGAGTAGATCGAGTCGACGGGGATCTGACCCGCCTCGGCGTACTCGTTGCGGTTCTGGGTCGCCGACACGTAGCCGCGGCCGCGCTCGATCGTGAGCTCCAGCTCGAACTTCGCGGTGTCGTTCAGGGTCGCGATGACGAGCTCGGGGTTGTGCACCTCGACACCGGCCGGAGCCGAGATGTCGGCGGCGGTGACCTCACCGGAGCCGGTCTTGCGCAGGTACGCCGTGATGGGCTCGTCACGCTCGCTGGAGACGACCAGCTGCTTGATGTTGAGGATGATCTCGGTGACATCCTCCTTCACACCCGGGATGGTGCTGAACTCGTGGAGGACGCCGTCGATGCGGATCGACGTCACGGCCGCGCCGGGGATGGACGACAGGAGGCTGCGACGCAGCGCGTTGCCGATCGTGTAGCCGAAGCCGGGCTCCAGCGGCTCGATGACGAAGCGGCTGCGGAACTCCCCGACCTTCTCCTCGGTCAGAGTGGGACGCTGTGCGATGAGCACTATGTGTTCCTTTCGATCACGTGCCCGCTATATGACACGTGCGGTGGGTGAGGTGTTGAGTTTTACTCGAGGGATGCCTCGGGCCGAGGCATCCGCGAAGCGTGCGGTAGCCGGGGCATCCCGAAGGATGCCCCGGCTCCGGGATGTCAGACGCGGCGGCGCTTGGGGGGACGGCAGCCGTTGTGGGCCTGCGGGGTCACGTCCTGGATCGAGCCCACCTCGAGGCCGGCGGCCTGCAGCGAGCGGATCGCGGTCTCGCGGCCCGAGCCCGGACCCTTGACGAAGACGTCGACCTTCTTGACGCCGTGCTCCTGCGCCTGGCGGGCGGCCGACTCGGCGGCCATGCCTGCGGCGTAGGGGGTCGACTTGCGCGAGCCCTTGAAGCCCACGCCACCCGACGACGCCCAGCTGATGACGGCGCCCGACGGGTCGGTGATCGAGACGATCGTGTTGTTGAACGTCGACTTGATGTGGGCCTGGCCCAGCGCGATGTTCTTCTTCTCCTTGCGGCGCGGCTTGCGCGCAGCGGTCTTGGCCTGTGCCATGTGCTTGCTCTCCTAAACCCTGGGGGCCGCGCCTTAGCGCGCCTTCTTCTTGCCGGCGACGGTGCGCTTCGGGCCCTTGCGGGTACGCGCGTTCGTCTTCGTGCGCTGACCGCGCACCGGGAGGCCGCGGCGGTGGCGCAGGCCTTCGTACGAGCCGATCTCGACCTTGCGGCGGATGTCGGCGGCCACCTCGCGGCGAAGGTCACCCTCCACCTTGTAGTTGACCTCGATGTAGTCGCGGAGCGCGATGAGCTGGTCATCGCTGAGGTCCTTGACGCGGATGTTCTCGTCGATGTCCGTCGCCTTGAGGATCTCGTTCGAGCGGGTACGGCCGACGCCGTAGATGTAGGTGAGGGCGATCACCACGCGCTTGTCGCGCGGGATGTCAACGCCGGCAAGACGTGCCATGCGGTTTCTCCTATGGAGTGAGTGGAGGTGTGGAGCAGGACCGGTGCCCGGGCCTCCGCCCGAGGTGTCCCCCGCGAACGGGTTCTGGTCCTGCCTTTGATGTGTTCAGTTGTCGGCTTCGGGCTGCGCCGGGGCGCAGCATCCGATCAGCCCTGGCGCTGCTTGTGACGCGGGTTCGACTTGCAGATGACCATGACGCGACCGTGGCGGCGGATGACCTTGCAGTGGTCGCAGATGGGCTTGACGGAGGGGTTGACCTTCATGATTTCCTGTTTCGCTGTCTTCGCCGGCGCGCCGGAGCACGGGGCGTTACTTCTCGACCGGTCTAGCGGTAGCGGTAGACGATGCGCCCGCGGGTGAGGTCGTAGGGGCTGAGCTCCACGACCACACGGTCCTCGGGGATGATGCGGATGTAGTTCTGCCGCATCTTTCCGGAGATCGTGGCGAGCACCTTGTGTCCGTTGCTCAGCTCAACGCGGAACATCGCGTTGGGGAGTGCTTCGGACACGACGCCCTCGATCTCGATGACACCGTCTTTCTTCGCCATACGCTCGCTATCACTTTTGCGGACCGGTCGGTCTGCGGTGGATGGGATTTGTGGTGCTCGGACACGCCGATGAAGGCGCAACGCACCAAAGATCAAGCATACGTGATATCGGATGCCTCGGCAAACCGCGGGCCGGATAGCCCCGGCCGCGCTCAGGAGCGGCGCCGGCGCACGACCTGCACCACGAGCACGGCTGCGCCCGCGACGAGCAGCCCCGCCCCGGCCCAGACGAGCCACGTCGGCACACCCCCGCCGGTGGCGGACAGCTCGCCGTCGCCGTCGCCGTCTCCGCCGCCCTCACCTCCGGTGTCGGTGTCGGGGAGAAGCGTGTTGACCACCGTGAACACGAGCGGCTCGTCGAAGGACCCCGCGGTGATCTGCGTCGCGCCGGGCGTGATCACCGGCGCCGACCAGAAGCCTGCCGCCGGCTCGGCGGGCGTCGCTTCGGTCACCGAGCACCACGCGCCGACCGGTGCCTCGAACGCGTCGGACGTGGTGCCGGCGCTGAGCGACCACGTGCCGGCGGCCAGCTCGTCGCCGCCGTTCTGCCCTGTCGTGCACCTCCACGCCCCGGTGAAGGAATCGTCGTAGGTCAGATCGTCGTCATTGACGACGGCCTTCTCGATCACGAAGGCCCCGACCGTCGCGGTCAGCGTGTTCGTGACGGTGAAGGACAGCGGCTCCTCCGCCGACCCGGCGGTGATCTGCGTCGCACCGGGCGTGACGACGGGCGCAGACCACTCCCCGGCGGCGGGGTCGGCGGGCTGCACCTCCGTCACGCGGCACCAGGCCCCGACGACCACCTCGACCGGATCGGTGACCTCGCCCGCCATCAGCTCCCACGTGCCCGACGTCAGTTCGGCCGCCCCGTCCTGGTCCGCCGAGCAGGTCCATCCACCCGTGAACCCTCCGGTGTAGGCGACGTCGTCCGGGTTGGCGACGATCTTCTCGATCGTGAAGGATCCCGTCGCCAGCGTGTTCGTCACGGCGAACGCCAGCTGCACTTCGTCGGCCGGCGACGGCACGACGAACTCGACCGGCGCCGGCACCGGATCGCCGTTGAGCGTCCAGCTCGGAGCGTCCCAGGCGGAGAGCCGGGTCGCGTCGAAGCCGCCGCCGACGGACTGCCGCTCGCGGAACACCACCCCCACGGTCTCGGTGATCACACACTCCGCCCCCACCGGCAGCCCCTCGACCGTCGTGGTCTCGCCGGGCGCGGCCTCCCACTCGACGATGAGCTCGCCCCCTGCCGGGGCCGGGCAGGTCACCAGACCGTGGAACGTCGTGCCAGGCGGGATCAGTGCGGCGTCCTCGGGCGAGAGGATCTTCTCGACCGTGATCGATCCGATCTCGGCCGGGGTGATCTCGGGGACGCAGTCGAACGGCGCGACGAGCCACGGATAGTTGTGGTGCTCGTTCCCCACGCCGTCCATCAGGATCGTGCCGTTCGTGTAGAGCCGGCCGTTCGTGCTCGCGGTCACGCGCAGCGTCGGCGCGGACGGGTCGGCATTCGCGCCCGGCACGAGGATGGAGCCGAGCACCTGCGACGAGCCTGCGATGTGGACCGACGTCGCGTCGACGAAGTTCCAGAGGGTGCGGGCGGCGACGACGCCGAACAGCGGCGATGCCGGGTCGTCGGCGCGCACGCCGTCCTCCGCGAAGTAGTTCGGCGCCCAGGTCACCGGGCCGCCGGTCACGTTGACGATGACCGCGGCTCCGTCGGGGATGCCTGCGAATCCGATGCCGGGATTGGCGGCCAGCACGCTCGCGTCGACCGTGAAGACCTGCGGGTCGGACGTGCCGTCGCCCGTGAAGGTGAGCAGCGCCCCCACCGTCGTCGTGCCCGTCGTCGCTTCCGCCGCGAACCCGGCGGACTCGTCGGAGATCAGCGATCCCCACGTCGACCACGGCGCGATCGCCGCCGCACCCATCCCCTGCGTGAGCATGCCGTTGTTGAGCTCGTACCGCAGCCCGGTGACCTCGTAGTCGGGGAAGGACTGACCGCCGACGCTCACGTCGCCGCCCAGCAGCTGGCCGTCCGAGATCGCGTTCGCACCGACGTCGAGCACGGTCTGCGCGCCGACGCTCAGGTCGCCGCCGACGGCGAGCATCGTGGTCCCCGGAAGAGGCACCACGGCCGAGCCCACGCCCACCCAGCCGACATTGAAGCGCCCGCCCGGCGTCTTGTCGACCGACATGTCTCCGGCGACGACCACGACGCCTTCCGCCTCGGCGGCGGCCTGACGCACCTGGAAGTCGGCGCCCGCGTAGATCGCGACGTTCTGGTCGGTCCAGATCGGGTTGGTGTTGCCCGGCCCCGGGATCGTGCCCTCGGGGCACTCCCCGATCGCGGCCGCCGCAGGCTCGGGAGCGGGTGCCGCCGTGACGACGCCCGCGCCCAGCACGAGTCCGAACGCGGCGAGCAGTGCGGTGCCGCGCGTCTTCTCCCAGGTTCGTGAGCGCATGGATCCCCCGATCGCCTGATCGGAAGCTTACTGCGCGAGGCGGGCCCGCATCGAGGCGGACCGCGGGGTCACTCGAACAGCGTCGCGAGCTGCCCAGGCTCGGGCAGCGACGAGTTCGCGATGACCTCGCCGTTGACCGTGACGGTCGGGGTGCCGATGCCGCCCGCGCCCGGCTGCACCGGGGTCTCCTCCGTGATCGCCGTCACGTAGTCGGAGTAGAGCCCGTCGTTCACGCACGCATCGATGCCCGTGACACCGACCCCCTCGGCGATCGCGATGATCTCGTCGTCGGTGAGCCCGCTCGAGCCCTCCTGGGGCTGGTTCGCGAACATGGCGTTCATGAAGGGCAGCGAGGCGTCGGCATCCGCGACCGCCACGCAGTACATCGCGTTGGCGGCCCGCGTCGAGTACTCGGTGCCCCGCGACTGGGCATCGAGGATCGAGATCGGGTGGATCGCGAGCGTGATCGTGCCGTCGTCGACGAGCCCCTCGATCTCCTCGCCGAACACCTGCTCGAACTGGTTGCAGACCGGGCACATGAAGTCGATGTAGGTGCCGAGACTGTTCTCGCCGTCGCCCACGAAGATCGCACCGGTGTCGGCGTCGATGTTCGAAGCCGACGGGGTCTCCCCGGCGACGGGGGCGTCGGAGCGGTTGTTCAGCGTCACCACCAGGACGCCGGCGAGGACGAGGGCGATGACCACCCCGGCGCTCACCCAGATGGCGAACCAGTTGACCTTGCGCGGACCCTCGGCCATGACGTCTCCTATGCGATCGGTGCCGGCGTGACGCCGAAGGGCGCGAGCCCCGCCGCGCCGCCGTCGGGCGCAGTCAGCACCCAGATGCCTCCATCGTGCACGGCGACGCTATGTTCCCAGTGTGAGCCGGGCGTGCCGTCGAGCGTCGAGACGGTCCAGCCGTCGTCCTCGACGAACGTCGCCTGGTCTCCGGTCACGACCATCGGCTCGATGGCGAGCACGAGACCGGGACGCACCTCGGGCCCGGGATCGGACACGCGGTAATTGAACACCGACGGCGATTCGTGCATCTTGCGGCCGATGCCGTGCCCGACGTATTCGCGCAGGATGCCGTAGCCCGGCTCGTTCGCCTCGATGTGCCCCTGGACGGCGGCGCCGATCTCACCCAGGTGCTTCGCCGTCGCGAGCGCGGCGATGCCCGCCCACAGCGAGCCCTCGGTGACGTCCGACAGGCGCTGCCGCTCGGCGACGATCTCGGGCCGGGTCGGGTCGTCGAGCACGACGGTGAAGGCGGAGTCGCCGTTCCACCCCTTGTACTCGGCGCCGGCGTCGATAGAGACGATGTCGCCGGGCTCGAGCGCTCGGTCGCCGGGGATGCCGTGCACGACCTGCTCGTTGACCGAGGCGCAGATGGTGTGCCGGTAGCCCCGGACCATCTGGAAGTTCGACTTCGCGCCACGGCCGGTGATGAGAGCGGATGCCGCGGCATCCAGCTCCCCCGTCGTCACGCCCGGAGCGATCAAGCCCCGCGCCGCCTCGAGAGCTGCCGCGGTGATGAGCCCGGGCTCCACCATCGCCCGGAGCTGGGCGGGCGTCTTGTAGATCGAGCGGCGGAGCGACACGGGATCAGGCCGCGGCGTCGCGGGCGATGCCGCGGGCCTCGAGCGCCGCCACGATGCGCGCGGTGATCTCGTCGAGCGAGCCGACGCCGTCGATCTGGACGACGATGCCGCGCGTGCCGTAGACGCCGAGGATCGGAGCCGTCTCGCGCTCGTAGATGCCGAGGCGGTTCGCGATGACCTCTTCGGTGTCGTCGGTGCGGCCCTGCTCCTGCGCGCGCAGCGTCAGGCGCGAGATGCTCTCGTCGCGCGGGACGCTGAGCTCGATGACCGCGTCGAGACCCTCTTCGCGGCCCTCGAGGAACTCGTCGAGGTGCATGACCTGGCTGACGTTGCGCGGATAGCCGTCGAGGAGGAAACCGCCCTGGGCATCGGGCTGCGAGAGACGGTCGCGCACGACCGCGCTCGTCAGCTCGTCCGACACCAGGTCGCCGGCCTCGATCACAGTCTTCACCTGCTGGCCGAGGTCGGAGCCCTCGGCGACCGCGGCGCGGAAGACGTCGCCCGTCGAGACGGCGGGGATGCCGAAGGCCTCGGCGATGCGGACACCCTGCGTCCCCTTGCCCGAACCCTGCGGACCCACGATGAGGAGGCGCGTCATCGGAGCAGCCCCTCGTAGTGGCGCTGCTGGAGCTGCGCGTCGATCTGCTTCACGGTCTCGAGACCGACACCGACGATGATCAGGATCGAGGCGCCGCCGAACGGGAAGTTCTGGTTGGCGCCGACCGTGGCCAGTGCGATGAGGGGCAGGAGGGCGATGCAGCCGAGGTACAGCGAGCCGGGCAGCGTGATGCGCGTCAGCACGTAGTCGAGGTACTCGGCGGTCGGACGGCCGGCACGGATGCCGGGGATGAAACCGCCGTACTTCTTCATGTTGTCGGCGACCTCGACGGGGTTGAACGTGATCGCGACGTAGAAGTAGGTGAACCCGACGATGAGCAGGAAGTACACCAGCATGTAGATCGGGTGATCCCCGTTGGTGAAGTACTGCTGGATCCAGGACACCCAGCCCGGGATCTCGTTGTCGGCGTTCGGCTGCATGTTGAACTGCGCGATGAGCGCCGGGATGTACAGCAGCGACGACGCGAAGATGACGGGCACGACGCCGGCCATGTTCACCTTGATCGGGATGTACGTGTTGGTGCCGCCGTAGGTGCGGCGCCCGACCATGCGCTTGGCGTACTGCACCGGGATGCGCCGCTGCGACTGCTCGACGAACACGACCAGTGCGACGACCACGATGCCGACGGCGAGCACGAGGAGGAAGACCTCGAAGCCGCGCGACTGCCAGATGGCCCACATCGATGCGGGGAAGGCCGCCGCGATCGAGGTGAAGATGAGCAGCGACATGCCGTTGCCGATGCCGCGCTCGGTGACGAGCTCGGCGAACCACATGATGAGGCCGGTGCCGGCCGTCATCGTGATGATCATGAGGAGCTGCGCCCACCACGCGTCGTTGGTGAGGAGCTGTTCGCACTCAGGCACGCCGGTGGTGCCGAAGAGCTGGCCGCTGCGGGCCACCGTCACGAGGGTCGTCGACTGCAGCAGTGCAAGTGCGATCGTGAGGTAGCGCGTGTACTGGGTGAGCTTCGCCTGGCCCGCCTGGCCCTCCTTGTAGAGGGTCTCGAAGTGCGGGATCACGACGCGGAGCAGCTGGACGATGATCGTCGCGGTGATGTACGGCATGACGCCGAGCGCGAAGATCGACAGCTGCAGCAGCGCGCCGCCTGAGAACAGGTTGACGAGCGAGAGCAGGCCCTGCGTGCCGGCCGAGGCCGAAAGGCACGACTGGACGTTGGGGAAGTCCACGAACGGGGCCGGAATGTGGGCACCGAGGCGGTACAGGGCGATGATCGCCAGGGTGAATGCGATCTTCCGCCGAAGGTCGGGAGTGCGGAAGACCCGCGCGATGGCGCTGAACAAGAGGATGCCTCCAGAGGGGATGCCGGCCCGCACAGCGACGTGCCGACGTCCAGGGTAACCCAGTGGGGGCCGGAGCAAGCTCCGACCCCCACTGCGAGTACTACTTGACGGTGCCGCCCGCGGCGACGATCTTCTGCTCGGCGGAACCCGAGACCTTGTCGACCGACACGTTGAGCTTCACCGAGATGTCGCCGGTGCCGAGCACCTTGACCTTCTCGTTCTTGCGAACCGCGCCCTTGGCGACCAGGTCGCCGACGGTGACATCGCCACCGGACGGGTACAGCTCGGCGAGCTTCTCCAGGTTCACCACCTGGTACTCGACGCGGAACGGGTTCTTGAACCCGCGCAGCTTCGGGGTGCGCATGTGCAGCGGCATCTGGCCGCCCTCGAAGCCGACCTTGACCTGGTAGCGGGCCTTCTGACCCTTGGTGCCACGGCCGGCGGTCTTGCCCTTCGAGCCCTCACCGCGACCGACACGGGTCTTCGCGGTGTTGGCGCCGGGGACCGGACGCAGGTGGTGGACCTTCAGCACGCCGGGACGCGACGCCGGAGCGTCCGCCTTCGGAGCAGCCTTCTTCGCAGGGGCCTTCTTCGCGGCGGGAGCCTTCTCGGCCTTGTCCGCAGCCTCGGCCTTGTCGGCCTTGGCGGCAGCGGCCTTCGCGGGCGCCTTCTTCGCAGCTGCCGGCTTGTCGGCGGCAGCCTTCTTGGCGGGAGCCTTCGCGGCGGCGGGCTTCTTCGAAGCCTTCTCCTCGACGGCGTCGTTCTTCTCGGCCTTCTCAGCCATTAGTCGATCTCCTCAACCTTCACGAGGTGCGCGACGGTCTTGACGTAGCCGCGCGTCTGCGCGTCGTCGGGACGGACGACCGAGTCGCCGATCCGCTTGAGACCGAGCGAACGCAGCGTGTCGCGCTGGTTCTGCTTCTCACTCACCTTGGACTTGACCTGGGTCACCTTCAGGCGCGCGGCCATCAGACACCTGCCTTCGCAGCAGCCGCGGCCTCGGCCTCGGCACGGACGAGACGGGCGGGGGCGACCTGGTCGAACTCGAGGCCGCGGCGCGCGGCGACCGCACGGGGCTCCTCGAGCTGCTTCAGGGCCTCCACCGTCGCGTGGACGATGTTGATCGTGTTCGACGAGCCGAGCGACTTCGAGAGGACATCGTGGATGCCCGCGCACTCGAGGACGGCACGGACCGGACCACCGGCGATGACACCGGTACCGGCGGCGGCGGGGCGCAGGAGCACCACACCGGCGGCGGCCTCACCCTGGACGGGGTGCGGGATGGTCGAGCCGACGCGGGGCACGCGGAAGAAGTTGCGCTTGGCCTCTTCGACACCCTTCGAGATCGCCAGGGGCACCTCGCGGGCCTTGCCGTAGCCGACGCCCACGACGCCGTTGCCGTCACCGACGACCACGAGCGCGGTGAAGCTGAAGCGACGACCGCCCTTGACGACCTTCGACACGCGGTTGATCGTGACGACGCGCTCCAGGAACTGGCTCTTGTCGGCATCGCGCGAACCGCGGTCACGCTGGTTCTGGTTGCGCTCGCGGCCACCGCGGCGCGGCTCGCGCTCACGCTCGGCGGGCGCCTCGGTGGTCGTGGCGGCAGCAGCCTGCTCGGTCACTTCGGTCTCCACGTTGTTGTTGGTTGTTTCGCTCACAGGTTCAGACCTCCTTCGCGAGCGCCGTCGGCGATCGCCGCGACACGGCCCGCGTAGCGGTTGCCACCGCGGTCGAACACGACGTCCGAGACGCCGGCGGCCTTCGCGCGCTCGGCGACGAGCTCGCCGACCTTGCGGGCCTTGGCGGTCTTGTCACCGTCTAACGCACGCAGATCGGTCTCGAGAGTCGAGGCCGAGGCCACGGTGCGGCCCTTGCTGTCGTCCACGACCTGCACGAAGACGTGGCGGGCCGAACGGGTGACGACGAGGCGCGGACGCTGCTCGGTGCCGACGACCTTCTTGCGAAGGCGTGCGTGACGACGCGTGCGCGCCTGAGTCTTTGTCTTGACAGCCATGGTTACTTACCACTCTTTCCGGCCTTGCGACGAACGACCTCGCCGGCGTACCGCACACCCTTGCCCTTGTACGGCTCGGGCTTGCGGATCTTGCGGATGTTCGCGGCGGCCTCGCCGACAGCCTGCTTGTCGATACCGCTCACGGTGACCTTGTTGTTGGCCTCGACCGTGAAGCTGATGCCCGCGGGCGGGTCCACCAGGACGGGGTGCGAGAAGCCGAGGGCGAACTCGATCGACCCGCCCTTCTGCGCGACGCGGTAACCGGTACCGACGACCTCGAGGCCCTTGGTGTAGCCCTGGGTGACGCCGATGATGTTGTTGTTGATGAGCGTGCGGGTCAGGCCGTGGAGCGAGCGCGATGCGCGCTCGTCGTCGGGACGGGTCACGACGACCTGGCCCTCTTCGACCTTGACCTCGATGGGGCGCGCCACGGTGAGCGTCAGCTCGCCCTTGGGGCCCTTGACTGCGACGTCCTGGCCGTCGACCGTGATGGTCACTCCGGCGGGGATGTCGATGGGAAGACGTCCGATTCGCGACATGTCAGATCACCACACGTAGGCGAGGACTTCCCCACCCACGCCCTTCTGCTCGGCCTGACGGTCCGTGAGGAGACCGGAGGAGGTGGACAGGATGGCGACGCCGAGCCCACCGAGGACCGTGGGGATCTCGGTCGACTTCGCGTACACGCGGAGACCGGGCTTGGAGACGCGCTTGATGCCGGCGATCGACCGCTCGCGGTTCGGGCCGTACTTCAGCGTCAGCGTGAGGGTCTGGCCGACGCGTGCATCGGAGACCTCCCAGCTCGAGATGTAGCCCTCCTGCTTGAGGATGTCGGCGATGTGCGTCTTGAGCTTCGAGCTCGGCAGCGACACGGTGTCGTGGTGCGCCGAGTTCGCGTTGCGCAGACGGGTCAGCATGTCTGCGACCGGGTCTGTCATTGTCATTTCTTGTTTCCTTTGTTCATGAGGTTTCGGCTGCCGTTACACGACAGACGACCTTCTATGAGTGCCCCGGGAGCCGGCGGCTCCCGGGGACTTCATCGGCTCAGGCCTGAGCGTCCTCGCCACGGAACGGGAAGCCGAGGTGACGCAGGAGCGCACGGCCCTCGGCATCCGTCTTCGCCGACGTCACGACCGTGATGTCGAACCCGCGGACGCGGTCGATCTTGTCCTGGTCGATCTCGTGGAACACGGACTGCTCCTGGAGACCGAACGTGTAGTTGCCGTGGCCGTCGAACTGCTTGGCCGACAGACCGCGGAAGTCGCGGATGCGGGGCAGAGCGAGGTTGACCAGGCGGTCCACGAACTCCCACGCGCGGTCACCGCGGAGGGTGACGTGCGCGCCGATGGCCTGGCCCTCGCGCAGCTTGAACTGCGCGATGGACTTGCGGGCCTTGGTGACGACCGGCTTCTGGCCGGTGATCTTGGTGAGGTCCTCGACCGCGCCATCGATCACCTTGCTGTCGCGAGCTGCCTCGCCGACACCGGTGTTCACGACGACCTTGACCAGACCGGGGATCTGCATGACGTTGGCGTAGCCGAACTCGTCCTGCAGCTGGGTCTTGATCTCGGTGTTGTACTTCTGCTTCAGGCGGGGCTGGATCTTGCCAGCCTCCGCGGCAGTGGCGGTGCTCATGTTCAGAGGTCCTTGCCTGACTTCTTGGCGTAGCGCACGCGGACGGTGCGCTTCACGCCGTCCTTGGTCTGCTCCTCGACACGGTGGCCGACGCGGGTCGGCTTCTTGGTCGAGGGGTCGACGAGCGCGACGTTGGAGATGTGGATGGGGGCCTCGAACGTCTCGATGCCGCCCGTCTTGGTGCCGCGCTGGGTCTGGCCCACGCGGGTGTGCTTCGTGACGTAGTTCACGCCCTCGACGATGACGCGGTTCTGCTCGACGAGGACCTCGAGGACCTTGCCCTGCTTGCCGCGGTCGCCGCCGCGCTCGGGCTTGGCGCCCGAGATGACCTGAACCAGGTCGCCCTTCTTGATCTTCGCCATGATCAGATGACCTCCGGGGCGAGCGAGACGATCTTCATGAACTTCTTGTCGCGAAGCTCACGGCCGACCGGTCCGAAGATGCGGGTGCCGCGGGGCTCCCCGTCGTTCTTCAGGATCACGGCGGCGTTCTCGTCGAACTTGATGTACGAGCCGTCGGGACGACGGGTCTCCTTCTTGGTGCGGACGACGACGGCCTTGACCACGTCGCCCTTCTTCACGTTGCCGCCGGGGATCGCATCCTTGACCGTGGCCACGATGATGTCGCCCAGACCGGCGTACCGGCGGTGCGAGCCACCGAGCACGCGGATCGTGAGCAGCTCCTTGGCGCCGGTGTTGTCGGCGACCTTCAGGCGGGATTCCTGCTGAATCACTTGTTACTCCTTGGGTTCCAAGCAAGCCGAGGGCTTACTTGGCCTTCTCGAGGATCTCGACCAGGCGCCAGCGCTTGGTGGCGCTGAGCGGACGGGTCTCGTTGATGAGGACGAGGTCGCCGATGCCGGCGGTGTTGCCCTCGTCGTGCGCCTTGACCTTCGAGGTCCGACGGATGACCTTGCCGTAGAGAGGGTGCTTCACGCGGTCCTCGACCTCGACGACGATCGTCTTGTCCATCTTGTCGCTCACGACGTAGCCGCGGCGCGACTTGCGGTAACCACGGGCGTCGGCGTCGCGCACGTCGTGCTCGGCGGACTCGTGGCCTGCGACCTGCTCGACGACCTCGGCCTTGGCAGCCGTGGCCTTCTTCGCGGGGGCCTTCTTCTCGGTGGTCTCAGCCATCACTCGGCCTCTTCCTTCACGGCCTCGTCAGCGGCATCCGCCTTCTTGGCCTTCGTCTTCTTCGCCTTCGTCGCGGTCTCCAGCGGCGCGGGCGTGGCACGGATGCCGAGCTCGCGCTCACGGATCACGGTGTAGAGCCGCGCGATGTCGCGCTTGACCGCACGGATGCGGCCGTGGCTCTCGAGCTGGCCGGTGGCCGACTGGAAGCGCAGGTTGAACAGCTCTTCCTTGGCCTTGCGCAGCTCCTCGACGAGGCGCTGGTCTTCGAACGTGTCGAGCTCGCTCGGGGCGAGCGTCTTGGTGCCGATCGCCATTACGCGTCGCCCTCCTCGCGCTTGATGATGCGTGCCTTGAGAGGCAGCTTGTGGATGGCACGGGTCAGGGCCTCACGAGCGAGTTCCTCGTTGACGCCGGCGACCTCGAAGAGGACGCGACCCGGCTTGACGTTTGCGACCCACCACTCGGGCGAACCCTTACCGGAACCCATGCGGGTCTCGGCCGGCTTCTTGGTGAGCGGACGGTCGGGGTAGATGTTGATCCACACCTTGCCGCCGCGCTTGATGTGACGGGTCATCGCGATACGAGCGGACTCGATCTGACGGTTCGTCACGTAAGCGGGCGTGAGGGCCTGGATGCCGAACTCGCCGAAGGAGACCTTCGTGCCGCCGGTGGCCTGGCCATCGCGCTTGGGGTGGTGCTGCTTGCGGTACTTGACCTTGCGGGGGATAAGCATTACGCCGATGCTCCTTCTGCGACGGGGGCCTCGTTGCGGGGGCCACGACGCGGACGGTCGTCACGACGACGGTCGGACTTCGGCGCGTTGGCCTGCTCGCGTGCGAGCTCCTTGTTGGTCAGGTCGCCCTTGTAGATCCAGACCTTCACGCCGATGCGGCCGAAGGTGGTCTTGGCCTCGTAGAAGCCGTAGTCGATGTTCGCGCGCAGCGTGTGCAGCGGCACACGACCCTCGCGGTAGAACTCCGAGCGGCTCATCTCGGCGCCGCCGAGGCGGCCGGAGACCTGGATGCGGACACCCTTGGCGCCGGCGCGCTGAGCACCCTGCAGACCCTTGCGCATCGCGCGGCGGAAGGCCACGCGGGCGCTGAGCTGCTCGGCGATGCCCTGTGCGACGAGCTGAGCATCGGCCTCGGGGTTCTTGACCTCGAGGATGTTCAGCTGGATCTGCTTGCCGGTGAGCTTCTCGAGGTCGGCGCGGATGCGCTCGGCCTCGGCGCCGCGGCGGCCGATCACGATGCCCGGGCGGGCGGTGTGGATGTCGACGCGGACGCGGTCACGCGTGCGCTCGATCTCGATGTTGCTGACGCCGGCACGGTCGAGCGACGTCGTGAGCAGACGACGGATCTTGATGTCCTCGGCCACGTAGTCGGCGTAGCGCTGTCCGGGCTTCGTCGAGTCCGAGAACCAACGCGACACGTGGTCCGTGGTGATGCCGAGGCGGAAGCCGTACGGGTTGACCTTCTGGCCCATTACTTGCTCGCCTTCTTCGTCTTGGCAGCCGGGGCCGCCTCAGCGACCTCGGGCGTCGAGAGCACGACCGTGATGTGGCTCGTGCGCTTCTTGATCTGGAACGCGCGACCCTGGGCGCGGGGCTGGAAACGCTTGAGCGTCGTGCCCTCGTCGACGTACGCGTTGGCCACGTACAGGTCCTGCTCGTCCAGGTACTCGCCGTCCTTGTCGGCCTTCACGCGAGCGTTCGCGATCGCCGAGGCGACGAGCTTGTAGATCGGCTCGCTCGCACCCTGCGGCGCGAACTTGAGGATGGCCAGGGCCTCCTCAGCCTGCTTGCCCTTGATGAGGGCGACGACACGACGAGCCTTCTGAGGGGTCACGCGGATGTGTCGCACACGTGCGATGGACTCCACCATTTCTCTCTCCTCTTCGTCGCCGCCTTAGCGGCGACGGCCCTTCTTGTCGTCCTTCACGTGGCCGCGGAAGGTGCGGGTGGGCGCGAACTCGCCCAGCTTGTGGCCGACCATGGTCTCGGTCACGAACACGGGGATGTGCTTGCGACCGTCGTGCACGGCGATCGTGTGGCCGAGCATGGCCGGCACGATCATCGAGCGACGGGACCAGGTCTTGATGACGTTCTTGGTACCGGCTTCGTTCTGGACGACGACCTTGCGAAGCAGGTGCTCGTCGACGAAGGGGCCCTTCTTGAGACTGCGTGGCATCTTCCTCTACTCCTACTTGCGCTTCTTGCCGGCGTTGCGACGGCGAACGATGTACTTGTCGCTTTCCTTGTTCGCGTGGCGGGTGCGGCCTTCGGCCTGGCCCCACGGCGAAACAGGGTGACGACCACCGGAGGTCTTGCCCTCGCCACCACCGTGGGGGTGGTCGACGGGGTTCATCGCGACACCGCGGACGGTCGGGCGGATGCCCTTCCAGCGGTTGCGGCCGGCCTTGCCCCAGTTGATGTTCGACTGCTCGGCGTTGCCGACCTCGCCGATCGTCGCGCGGCAGCGGGCGTCCACGTTGCGGATCTCGCCCGAGGGCAGACGCAGCTGGGCGTACGGGCCGTCCTTCGCGACGAGGCGCACCGACGCACCCGCGGAGCGGGCCATCTTCGCGCCGCCGCCGGGACGGAGCTCGATCGCGTGGATCACGGTACCGGTGGGGATGTTGCGCAGCGGCAGGTTGTTGCCGGGCTTGATGTCGGCGCCGGGACCCGACTCGACGATGTCACCCTGCGACAGCTTGTTGGGCGCGATGATGTAGCGCTTCTCGCCGTCCGCGTAGTGCAGGAGGGCGATGCGCGCCGTGCGGTTGGGGTCGTACTCGATGTGAGCGACCTTCGCGTTGATGCCGTCCTTGTCGTTGCGACGGAAGTCGATGACGCGGTACTGGCGCTTGTGGCCACCGCCGATGTGGCGGGTGGTGATGCGGCCCTGGTTGTTGCGGCCACCGGTCTTGGCGAGCGGGCGGAGGAGCGACTTCTCCGGCGTCGATCGGGTGATCTCGGCGAAGTCGGCCACCGACGAGCCGCGGCGACCCGGGGTCGTGGGCTTGTACTTGCGAATAGCCATATCTCTAGTCCTCTATCCCGACCGTCAGCCGACTGCCGTGAAGATGTCGATGGTGCCCGACTTCAGGCTCACGATGGCGCGCTTGGTGTCCTTGCGCTTGCCGGTGCCGAAGCGGGTGCGGCGGGCCTTGCCGACGCGGTTGATCGTGTTGACCGCAGCCACCTTGACGCCGAAGATCTTCTCGATCGCGAGCTTGATCTCGGTCTTCGAGGCGCGCGGGTCCACGAGGAACGTGTACTTGCCCTCGTCGATGAGCCCGTAGCTCTTCTCGGAGACGACCGGCTTCAGGATGATGTCGCGCGGGTCCTTGTTCACGGCGGTCATGCCGAGACCTCCTCGGTGGCGCCGGCCTTCGAGGCGACGAACGCGTCGTAGGCGGCCTTGGTGAAGACGATGTCGTCGGAGACGAGCACGTCGTAGGCGTTGAGCTGGTCGAAGTACAGCACGTGGACGTACGCGAGGTTGCGCACGCTCAGGATGCTGAGCTCGTCGTCACGGGTGATGACGACCATCACGTTCTTGGTCGGGGCGAGCGCGGCGAGGACCGCGGCAGCGGCCTTCGTCGACGGAGCGCCCTCGATGCCGAACGAGTCGACGATGTGCAGACGGCCGCCGCGAGCACGGTCGCTGAGCGAGCCCAGGAGGGCCGCAGCGATCATCTTCTTGGGGGTGCGCTGCGAGTAGTCGCGCGGCTTCGGGCCGTGGACGATGCCACCGCCGGTCATGTGCGGCGCGCGGATCGAGCCCTGACGGGCGTTACCGGTGCCCTTCTGCTTGAAGGGCTTGCGGCCGGCGCCCGAGACCTCACCGCGACGCTTGGTCGAGTGGGTGCCCTGGCGAGCCGCCGCGCGCTGCGCGACGACGACCTGGTGGATCAGCGGGATGTTCGTCTTGACGTCGAAGAGCGCGGCGGGCAGCTCGACAGAGCCGGCCTTCTTGCCGTCGGCCTTGTGGACGTCGAGCGCGAGAGTCGAGTCAGCCATGTGTTCAGGCACCCTTCACTGCGTTGCGGACGTAGACGATGCGGCCACGGGCACCGGGGACGGCGCCCTTGACGAGCAGCAGACCCTTCTCGGCGTCGATGGCGTGCACCTTGAGGTTGAGGACGGTCACGCGCTCGCCACCCATACGGCCGGCCATGCGCATGCCCTTGAAGACGCGGCTCGGCGTCGACGAGGCGCCGATCGAACCGGGCTTGCGGTGGTTGCGGTGCGCACCGTGCGAAGCGGAGACGCCCTTGAAGTTGTGGCGCTTCATGACACCCGCGGTGCCCTTGCCCTTGCTGGTGCCGACGACGTCGATCAGCTGGCCGGCCTCGAAGACGCCGTCCACCGTGAGCTCCTGACCGAGTGAGTAGTCAGCGGCGTCCGCGGTGCGGATCTCCGTGAGGTGGCGACGCGGGGTGACGCCGGCGGCCTCGAAGTGGGCCGTGAGGGGCTTGTTCACCTTGCGGGGGTCGATCTGCCCGTAGGCGATCTGAACGGCCTTGTAGCCGTCCTTCTCGGGGGTGCGAACCTGGGTGACGACGTTCGGCGCCACCTCGATGACGGTGACGGGAACGAGCTTGCCGTTCTCGTCCCAGACCTGGGTCATGCCGAGCTTGGTGCCGAGCAGGCCCTTCGAAATCTTGTTGTTGATGTCAGCCATGTCGAACCTCAGAGCTTGATCTCGATGTTGACATCGGCCGGCAGGTCGAGACGCATCAGCGAGTCGACGGCCTTGGGCGTCGGGTCGATGATGTCGATCAGACGCTTGTGGGTGCGCATCTCGAAGTGCTCGCGGCTGTCCTTGTACTTGTGGGGCGACCGGATGACGCACACGACGTTCTTCTCGGTCGGAAGGGGCACGGGGCCCACGACGGTCGCGCCCGCACGGGTCACGGTGTCGACGATCTTGCGCGCCGAGCTGTCGAGGCCGGCGTGGTCGTACGACTTCAGGCGAATGCGGATCTTCTGTCCCGCCATTGTCTGCTCACTCTCTTTCTCGCGTCTTACCGTTCCGGGCTCCCCGGAGGCATTGGACGCACGGTGGCGCTCACGCGCCAGGGCACTTCTGCACTGCTCTTGCAGTGCGTTGCGCACCGCTGTTCTGATGTCAATCCGGATGCCGCGCCGAAGCGCCGCTCCCGGCATCCGCCACCCGCTCGCACGCGAGAGTCACTCTCGTGATGGAGGGGTTTGAGATGTGGTGGTTCTGCTGCCCGCGGCCTAGGACCCTGCGCTTCCGCGCCGCCTATGCACTGCCCTGGCAGTGATCCTGCGCGCGCCGAAAGACGCGCCGGAATGTGGAACCTCACTAGTCTACGTGCCGCCCGGGCGTGTCGCAAACTCGGGCGTGTCGCGCGGCGGGTATCCTCGGCTGCTTCTCAGGAGCCGGATGCCGCACGCGCTGAAGAAGGGCGGCCGCGCGTGCGCGCGACCGCCCTTCTGTGCGAAACGCCTGCTCGAGCGAGCTGCGACGTCCGCTCTCAACAGAGAGGTGGGGGGCCCTCCCTATTAAGAGGTATGCATCCCTAGCGGGAGGCGTGTGCCTCGCGACGACGCTGGTACGCCACGAGCGCGACAGCGGCCAGACCCATCACGAGCAGCGCGCCACCGGCGATCGGCACGATGGGGCTCACGCCGCCACCGGTCGCCGCGAGGGGGCCGCTCTCCGGACCGCCGGTGGCCGGCGTCTCCGGGTCGGTCGGCGACTCGGGGCTGATGGCCTGCTCGGGCGGGTTGGCGCACAGCGCCGTCGCCTCCGGGTACTCCAGGACCGTCTCGTAGTCCGGGTTCACCGCGAAGCGCACCGTGATGCCCTCGCGCGACCAGTCGAAGTTGCCCTCGGTCTTGACGTACGTGCCGTTCACGATCTCCCAGCCGGGCCACATCTTGGGCTCGGTCGCCGAGGCGCCGGGCCACAGCAGCTTGCCGCTGAGGGCCTGGTTCGGCACGACGTAGTCGTCTCCCTCGGGGTTGACGAAGGTCACCGTGACGGGCGTCTCGCTGTCGGGCTCGTAGCCCTCGGGAAGGGTCACGCCGTAAGAGAGGTACGGAACGTCGCCCACGCACGACGAGAAGATCTCACCGGGCAGGAGGGGGCAGGTGCCGATCTCGGCCTGCGTGAGGTCGCGGCTCTTGGTCTCGAGGGCGACGGTCGACTTCGCCGTGGCGTTGCCCTCGGCGTCGTACTCGAAGACCGTCGTCGTGATCTCACGGGTCTGGGTGACCTGCGTGTCGCCGCAGTCCCACTCGCCGTCGACCCACGAGCCGTACTCGACGTTGGTGTCGGGGAGCGGGCAGTCCTTCTTCTCGTCGGCCGTCATCGGACGCAGCGAGCTCGCCTTCTGCTCGACCGGCTCGCCCTTCACCCACGCGGTGCCGTTCCACACGTAGGGCGTGGTGGTCGTGACCGTCAGGACGGTGACCGTGACGCTCGCGCAGTCGTAGTCCGACGTCTCCTCGGTGACGACCTCGGCGTCGGGCTGCGGCGGGCGGCATGCCTCGATCTCGGTCGTGAGCCTGTCGAGGTTCGGAACCGTCCACTCGGTCTTGGCGCCGTCGGCGAAGACCGTGCCGGCGAGCGGCTTGGCGGTCCAGGTGGTGGTGCCGTCGGCGTTGAGCTTCGACAGCCACTCGACGTTCGGGCTCTTCGTGAGCACGCCCGCGGCGTCGCACGAGGGCAGGGTCCACGCGAGCGTGGGCGTCACGACGGTCGGCGGCGTCTGCGGGGTCGTGCCCTTGCAGACGATCCAGTGCGAGACGGTCGCCTGCTGGCCGCCGTTGTTGGTCGGCGACGCGTACGCGACACCGGCCTGCGGGTGCTCGGTGACGAAGTTGGTGTTGCCGGCCTTGATGACCAGCACCTCCCAGTGGTCACCGGGCCACGACTGATCGAACGGCTTGAGCGTGACGGTCTTGCCGTCGGCGCTGACCGACCCATGGCTCGACGACCAGGGGCCGTCGAGCTTGTAGCAGTCGGCCTTGTGCGCGGCGTACCGCGCCTCCCAGTACGACTCCTTGTTGGCCTCGGAGGTCGCCACCTCGGGCGTTCCAGGCGTTCCGATCAGGTCGGCCGCGGCCGCCCCGGTGCTGACCAGCGGAGCGACGACGAGCGAGACGGCCACAACGGCCCCCGCAAGCGACTTCCACAGTGTTTTCGTGCGCGAAACAGGCACAGTCATCCTTCCCCAGTGGCGCGCAGGCGCGCCGAATAACGTGCCGATGAATCGGCACCGACAACACTCGCTGAGCGCGTGTCATCCCCAGTTGATTTCGCCCGCGCATTCGGGTGCGCGAGCGTGACGGCGAACCGTCCCCAGGTGCAGGCTAACGCACGGATGGCCGAAAAACGAAATCTTCGGGATGCCTCGTCTCATCGTGTCGCGGGAACGGCAAAGAGGCCCTTCGCTCTGGGAGGGGCGAAGGGCCTCAGCGTCGCCTGGCCGCGACGAGGTGGGAGAGGGCGGGCCTTGGGGGCAACCCGCCCTCTCTCACGGTCAGAGCGTCGGCGTCTCCCCGCCCCGGCGGCGGCGGACGACGGTGAGCGCCGTCACACCGGCCAGGAGCGCGAGCACCCCGAACAGCGCCAGACCCCAGGGCACGTCACCACCGGTGGCGGGCAGCGGCGGCGGCTCCGGGAGGACGCCCCGCGGCACGGTGACCGTGGCGTCGTCGGAATCGCGGCCCGGGTCGCCGGGGTCGCCGAACGTGTGGTAGTCGACGACTGCCACATTGGTGATCTCGGTGGCCGTGGTCGCCTGGCTCACCATGGCCGTCAGGGTGATCGTCGGTGCCGACGTGGCGCCCTCATCGACGCCCTGCGGCTGCAGCGGCCCGAAGAGCACGCACTCGAGCGTTCCTCCGAACCCGGCGCTGTCCTGACCGGTCACGTCGCACGACTCCCAGTTCGGGAAGACGCTGTCGTCATCCTGTCCGGGCCAGGTGATGTCCGTGATCATGAGGTCCGCGGGGATCTCATCGGTCACGATCACACCCTCGGCGGCGGAGTCGGCGCTGACGTTCTCGACCGCGAGGTCGTAGGAGAACGTTCCGCCCACCTCCGTCACGTCGACGCTGGCCGTCTTCTCGATCTGCACCTCGGTGTGGCGCGCCTGGAAGCAGGCGGTCGTCTCACTCGGGTACTCGACGTCGAACGTGAGTGTCGGGTTGACCTCGAAGGTGACCGTGCTCTGACCGCGCCATGCGAAGTCGAGCTCGCTCGGGTCGAGGATCAGGCCGTTGAAGACGAAGAACCCTGCGTCCTCCGGCGCGTACTCCAGCCCGTCAGCCGGGTTGATGTACCCGCCGTCGGGACCGTAGTCCGCCGCCTCGAGCAGCCGCCAGCCGGGGTAGTCGATCGCGACGGGCGGGTTGCCCACGAACATGCTTCCCGGCCACTGGATCTCACCCGAGACGCCCTGCGGGTTCGCGAAGAACTCGCCGATCGTCAGGGAGTGACCCGCGGCGTTGGGCTCCTCGTCGGTCACCCAGCTGCCCGAAACGGGCAGCTGCGAGAGAGCAGGCGAGGTGCGGATGATGTACCGCAGCACCGCCGTGTCGCTGACGCACGCCGTGTAGACCACGCCGGTCATCTCGCGGACCTCGATGGTCAGGTCGTCGCAGTTGGGAGCGAACGGCTCGCCGTCGAACGGACCTCCGACCGTGTCGATCTCCGTGTCGACGCAGGCGTTGTTGACCAGCGACTCCAGCGGAGCCGGCGGGGTCGGCACGGGGTCACCCGGGTCGAGGACCGACACCGCGGGCTGCGCGGACAGCACGACCGAGATCGTGACCGTCATCGACTCCCCCGGAGCCAGCGGTGCGTCCAGCACGAGGTCGACGATGTCGTTCGCTTGGCCGCCGCCGTTCTCCGTCCAACCCGGCTCCGACAGCATCCCGAATCCATCCGACAGCGTCAGGTCGACGATGTCCAGGCGGGGGTGCAGGTCGTCGTCGCGGACGTGCGCGGCGATGGCATCCCGCGTGCCGTGGTTGGTGACCGTCAGCACGTAGTCGAAGGGCACCCCGGGCTCGACCGACGTCGAGCTCGACGTCTTCTCGAGGCCGACGTCGTCCAGGTGGATGGTGCCGCAGGCGTCGTCGTCGATCGGCTCGTCGTCCTCGACGGTCAGGACCGCCGTGTTGACGATGCCGATCCCGCTCTCCTCGCCTTCGCAGGGCTCGGCCTCTCCGGGGATCGACGTGATCTCGGCCAGGACGGTGACGGTGTAGACGTCGTCGTTCGCACCGTTGGACGGAGCAAGCGTCTGGTCGTCGGCCAACTCGGCCTCGAGCTCTCCCTCAGGGAAGTCGCCCTCGGTCGGTCCGGTCCACGAGGCGCTCAGCACCACGCCGTCGGTGGCGTCGATCGTGTCGGTGAGGTCGTACTCGCGAGACACGAGCTCGCTGTTGTTGTGCACGGTGATCTCGTACGTCACCGTCCAGGTGCCGTCCGGGTTCTGCTCCGAGCTCACGAGCGACTTGTCGAACTCGTACCCCTGGTCGACGTGCGAGTTCACGATCATGCAGACCACGTTCTCGCCCTTGTCCAGGCCGCCCAACGTCGCCGTTCCCGGCTCGCTGTCGGAGAGCTCGATCTCGCCCGAGATGTCGGACATGCATGACCACTCACCGGCCTCGAACTCGTCCGATCCGGCGAAGTCGCCGACGAGCTCCTCGGAGAGATCGAAGTCGACGCCGGTCGGCACCTCGGTCGGAGCGACGTCGCCGCCGTCCGCGTCGGTGACCGGATCGCCCTCGTCAGGCGTCGCCCACAGCTGCCAGTTGGTGTCGGAGACATCCGCACCGACGACCGTCTTCTCCAGCGCGATGGTCGGCAGTTCCGCCTCGTTCACGAACTCGCAGTCGACGGGCTGGTTCGGCATCGTGAAGCTGCCCTCGCGGCCCGAGTCGTCGAAGTACACGGTGTCGTCGGCACCCACGCAGACCAGCGACGAGGTGTAGTCGGACTCGTCGCCCTCCTGCACTCCGATCAGCTCGCTGACCATGATCTCCTCACCGATGAGCGCATCCGCCGTCACGGTGCTGACCACGTCCGTGAACTCTCCGACGCTGCCGTCGGCCGTGGACTGGCCGGAGCCGGTCGCACCGCCCGCGATGCTCAGGTCGGCCGTGTCGCCTTCCTGGCCGTTGACCCACGTCTTCACGACCGAGACGCTCTGCGTGAGCGCGCGGTTCGCGAACACGCAGATCGCGGTCTGAGTGACCGTGAGGTTGAACGTGCGGCCCTCGCCGGTCCCCGAAAGCAGACCCGCCGAGCACACGTACTTGGACTCGTACTGGCCCTGTCCGCTCACCGTCTCGGCGAGCGTCAGGATCTCTCCGATGCGCACCTGGGCGAACACCGTCTTGATGTTGTCCAGTCGGTCGAAGGTGCCGTCGGCGATCGAGACGTTGAACAGCTCCGCCGCACCCTCGCGGATGATCGACAGCCGAGCCTGGTCGAGGGCGATGCCGCCCAGCCAGCGCTTCTGCAGCAGGACGCCCACCTTGTTCGCGGTGTTGGTGAAGGTGCACTCCACGTCGGCATCCGGCGCGGTGAACGTCGTGCTCCGACCGGTGCCCTCGCCGCCGGCACCCGTGCACGCGTACGTGCTCGTGTACTGGCCGCGGTTGTCGCCGCCGAGCACCTCGGCCACCGTGATCGTCTCGCCCACGCGGACGGTGAGCTCCACGACGGCGTCGTCCGTCTGGTTCGCCGAGCCGTTCGCCGTCGACGTGCCGGTCTCGTCCTCGATCGAGAGCACCGCGTCGTCGCCCTGGAAGGCATCGACCCAGACCTTGTTCACGACGATGTCGGTGGTCTTCGCGGTGTTGGTGATGGTGCAGACCACCGACTCGGTCACCTCGAACTCCGGGATGCTGCCGCCCTGGCCGGACGTGCCGTCGTCACAGGCCCACGTCGAGGTGTACGAGCCGGTGTTCTCGTCGCCGAGCTCCTCCGACAGCGTGACCTCGTCGCCGACCCTGACCGTGACGGACGCCTTGTTGACGTTGTCGGTGCTGTTGCCCTCGGTAGCCACCGATGTCGCGGAGTCGGACTCCGCGCCGGTGATGTCGAGGTCGGCAGCGTCTCCGGCGAACGCGTTCACCCACTGCTTCTTCAGCTCGACCGTCGCGCGCTGCGCCTCGTTCTCGATCGTGCAGACCACCGCGCCGTTCGGGACCGTGAGCTGGAACGACAAGCCGGTTCCCGAGGTTCCCGTCGTGCAGGACCACGACGATCCGTAGACGCCTTCGCCTTCGAGAGTCTCACCCAGGGTGATCGTGTCACCGACCCGGACCTCGGCAACGGCCGTGTTGGTCGTGTCGAGCTGCGTGGCCGCTCCCGTGGCGGTCGACGTCGCCGTCGCGGTGCCCGCCGTCAGGTTCGCCTTGTCGCCCTGGATCGCGTCGACCCAGTACTTCTGCAGCGTGACCGTCTTGGTGACGGCCGTGTTGGTGAACGTGCACTGCACGCCGTTGGCCGAGGCCGGCCACGTCGGCGCGGTGATCGAACCCGCGGTGCCGGTGTTGTTCGAGACCGTCGCGCCGACGCAGGAGAGCGTCGACGAGTACACGCCCTTGTTCGACCCGCCCAGCGCCTCGGCGAGGGTCAGGGACGATCCCGGGGCGACCGAGACCTCGATGGACGGACCGGTCGTCGGTGCCGTCGATGTGCCGTTGGCCGTGGCCGCGCCGCCGATGCTCAACTGCGCCGTGTCGCCCGCGAACGAGTTCACCCACACCTTGGTGAGCGTGACCTTCGTGTAGGGCGTGTTCACGAACGCGGTCGAGATCGTCGGGTTCGGCGTCTGCTGCGACACCGTGAACGACTTCGACGACGGGTCGAGCACGTAACCGGCCGGAGCGACCGTCTCGACCACCGAGTAGGTGCCGGTGGGCAGGCCCGCCACAGTGAACTCACCGGGCGTGGCATCCGTGTCGCGACCGCTGTAGCCCGGCTGACCGGTGTTGTCGACGACGGTGATCGGAGCCGAGTCGAGGTCCCACGGAGCCGCAGCGGCAGCGCCACCGGTCGCGGTGATCTGGAATGTCGCACCGCCGAGCAGCGTGCTCGAGCGGTCGTGCTTCACCCACGAGACACCGCCGAGCGGGTCGACGAACGTGACCGTCCCGGACCCGTTGGCCGAGATCTGGATCTGCTGCGACGTCTGGGCCGGAAGCAGGTAGCCGGGAGGCGCGATCGTCTCAGTCACCGTGTAGGTGCCGGGCTTGACGTTGTTCGAGAAGACGAACGTGCCGTCCGCTCCCGTCACGACCGACGTGCTGCCCGTTCCCGTGGTCGGGTTCGGGCTCACCGTGAAGGTGGCGCCCGCGAGGCCCGCACCCTGCGTGTTGGTCTTCTTGATCGTCAGCGAACCGCAGGTCGACGGAGGGTCGACCGTCAGCGGGGCGACGTAGCCCTTGAGGTTCTTCGAGTCGCTGGCGATGTTGCCGGTGAAGCTGCGCACGTAGGCGGTGGCATCCGTAGCCGCCGGGCAGCCCGGCGTGACGACGCCGTCGGTCAGCTCGGTGACGTTGAGGCCGATCTCGAAGAACGCGCCCGCGAGGAGGTTCTCCCCGAACGGGTTCGTGAGGTTCGTGTCGCTCACTGCGCTGACGAACCCGCCCGAACCGTCGTACGCGGTGCACGTGCCGGGGTAGTCCTCGGCGTCGGTGTAGAGGCATACGAACCGCAGGACCGGCGCCGCGCCGCCCTGAGTCGTGATGACGAACACCGCACCGCCGTTGTCGCGGATCGGCTGCGGCGTGCCGTCGGACGCCGTACGCGCACCCGCGTTGGTGACCTCGATCAGGTAACCGCCGGTGCCGGCCTCCTGCCCGCGCTCCCAGCCGAACTGGAGGAAGTACTCCGAGCCGACCGTGGTGCTGTAGGAGTAGACGCGCTGGAAGTCACCCTTCGGGGGGGTGTTGCCCGAGCTGTCCCACTCGGTGGTGTCCTCGTCGTCGTCCTTGTTGCTGGTGTTGTACGTGCCACCCTGGGTCGTCGACGAGAAGTTGACGTTGCTCCAGTCGGCACCCGCGCAATCACCCGCGGCGTAGTTGCCGTCGATCTCGAAGCCGCCTTGCACGATACAAGGGGCGGCGAGGAGTGAGACCTCCTCTTCGGCCTGCGCCGCCTGCCGCGACGCCGTCTTGCCAGGCGCGCTTTCCTCGACGGGCGCCGCGGGCTCCTCCTCGGCGGGAGCGGCTGGCTCTTCGGCCGCAGGCTCCTCGGCGGGAGCGGCGGGCTCCTCGGCGGGAGCGGCCGGCTCCTCG
>NZ_JSYE01000029.1:0-87579 GCF_054824025.1 Microbacterium sp. HJ5 | reverse complement strand
CCTCCGCACGTGGTCAGCACCAGATCGCGCGTGCCGGAGCGGGCGAAGAGATCGGCCACGGGCAGATCCGACTTCGGGTAGTAGGTCACGGTGAGGAATTCGTAGCGATGAGACCCGCCCGAGGCATCGGTCACCTCGATCACCTCTCCGGGCGCGAGCTCCCGCAGTCGGCTGAGCGGCCCCATCGGGTACTCCGGCGCGTCCACGTGCGCCAAGATCACGGCGGTTTCATGGAGCTCTCGGTCGACCCCGCGGTCGGTGGGTGGTGTCGGTTCGACTCCGATCCGGCGGGCATGTGACGACGTTCAGCCTGAGCATTCCCCAGGAGGAGCTCCACGACCCTCAGTCACAGCTCGAAAACCGGACTATCACCCCGCTGGCGAGACGATTCATGGGCCAGCCGAACACGAATTGTTCTCGACATGTTGTGACGCGGAAACGGAAATAGCCCCTGATCGGGGCTATCCATGGCGGAGACGGAGGGATTTGAACCCTCGGTCCCCGTGAGGGGACTCCACCTTAGCAGGGTGGTGCACTAGGCCTGACTATGCGACGTCTCCAGGCATCCGCCCGCGGAACGCGCGGATGCACCCGGCAATCATACATTGCGCGACCGGCCGTCACGGACGCCGTCTCAGGACCGAACAGCGGCCTGAAGCAGCAGGATCGCTGCCCGCCGCGCGGCCTTGACGGCCCAGGCGACTCCCCTCAGGGTGCCACCCGGGCCCCGGCCCGCGAACGCGCTACGCCTGCGGTGCGGCACCCACCTCGGCGGAGTCTTCATCCACAGCCGGAGCCGAAGCCTCGGCGCCCTGCTCGAGGAGGGCCGCTTCGGCATCGAGGTCGGTGGCGGCCTGCTCGAACTGCGACTGGTAGAGCCGCCAGTACGCGCCCTGCGCGGCGATCAGCTCGTCGTGCGAGCCCTTCTCGACGATGTCGCCGTGCTCCATGACCAGGATCAGGTCGGCGTCACGGATCGTCGACAGGCGGTGCGCGATCACGAACGAGGTGCGGCCTTCGCGCAGCGCCGCCATCGCGTGCTGGAGCAGCAGCTCCGTGCGCGTGTCGACGGACGACGTGGCCTCGTCGAGGATGAGCACCGAGGGCTGTGCCACGAACGCGCGCGCGATCGTGATGAGCTGCTTCTCGCCCGCGGAGACGTTCGAGGCGTCCTCGTCGAGGACGGTGTCGTAGCCGTCCGGCAGCGAGTGGACGAAACGGTCGACGCGCGTCGCCTTGGCCGCCTCGACGATCTCGCCGTTGGTCGCCGACTCGCGGCCGTAGCGGATGTTGTCGCGGATCGTGCCGGCGAAGAGCCACGGGTCCTGCAGCACCATGCCGGTGCGCGAGCGCACGTCGTCGCGGCTCAGCTCGGCGATGTCCTGACCGTCGAGCAGGATCTGCCCGCCGTTCAGCTCGTAGAACCTCATGATGAGATTCACCAGCGTGGTCTTGCCCGCGCCTGTCGGCCCGACGATGGCCACGGTCTGCCCGGGCTCGACCCGGAACGACAGATCGGTGATGAGCGGGCGCTCGGGCGTGTAGGAGAACTTCACCCCGCGGAACTCGATCACGCCGGCACCGTCGGCGAGCTCGGGCGCATCGTCGGCATCGGGGTCCTGCTCGTCGGCGTCGAGAAGCTCGAACACACGCTCGGCCGACGCGGTGCCGGATTGCACGACCGCCGCCATGCCGCCGAGCTCGGACAGCGGCTGGGTGAACTGCTGCGAGTACTGGATGAACGCCTGCACGTCACCGAGCCGCAGCTGCCCGTTCGCGACCATGATCCCGCCGAGCACCGCGATGCCCACGTACGTCAGGTTCCCGACGAACATCATGCCCGGCATGATGATGCCCGACAGGAACTGCGCCTTGAACGCGGCCTCGTAGAGCTCCTCGTTCTCGACCGCGAACTTCGCCGCCGAGTCGGCCTCGCGGCCGAACACCTTGACCAGCGCGTGGCCCGAGAAGGACTCCTCGACCCGTGCGTTGAGTCGGCCGACCTTGCGCCACTGGATGCCGAACGCCTTCTGCGAGCGCGGCCCGATCACGCCGAAGATCACGGCCATCAGCGGAAGGGATACGAGGGCGACCAGCGCCAGCTGCCACGAGATCGAGAACATCATGAAGAGCACGCCGATGACCGTGAGGACCGAGGTGACCACGGTCGACAGTGACTGCTGCATCGTCTGAGTGATGTTGTCGATGTCGTTGGTCACGCGAGAGATCAGCTCGCCGCGCTGCACCTTGTCGAAGTACGACAGCGGGAGGCGATTGATCTTCGCCTCGACCGACTCGCGCAGTCGCCACATCGTGCGCACCATGATGACGTTGATGACATAGCCCTGGGCCCACGTGAGCAGAGCCGACACCACGTAGATCGCCATGACCGCGACGATCACCATCCGCAGCGCGTCGAAGTCCACGCCCGCGCCCACGGTGAAGTCGCGCATGGCCGAGACCATGTTGGCAAGGTCGGTCTGGCCGGCGGCGCGGAGCGACTCGACGACCACTTCCTGCGAGGTGCCGGCCGGGAACTGCTCTGCGAGTCCCGACGAGACGACGCCCTCGAAGATGATGTTGGTCGCCTCGCCGAGCACCTTCGGGGCGATGACGGCGAGGACCACGCCGATCGCTCCGAGGAACGAGACCAGGATGAAGGCGACGGCGTGGGGCTTGAGCAGTCCGATCAGCCGCCCGAAGCTCTTGCCGAAGTTCGATGCCTTGCCGGGTGCGACGCTGCTCCAGTCGTCGGCGCTGAGGCGGGCCTGTTCGGCCAGCTCGAGCTCGAGGCGCTCCTCCTCGGCCAGGACGTCGGGGGCGCTCATGCCTCCACCCCCAGCTGCGAGTCGACGATCTCTCGATACGTCGGACTTGTGCTCAAGAGCTCCTCATGCGTGCCGATACCGACCATCTGGCCGTCTTCCAGCACGACGATCCGGTCGGCGTCGGTGATGGTCGAGACGCGCTGCGCGACGACGATCTTGGTCACGCTCGGCAGCTCTCGCCACAGCGCCTGCCGGAGTCGCGCATCGGTCGACAGGTCGAGCGCCGAGAACGAGTCGTCGAACACCAGGATGTCGGGCTGGTGCACGATCGCACGCGCGATCGCGAGCCGCTGACGCTGCCCACCCGAGACGTTCGTGCCGCCCTGCGCGATCCGCGCGTTCAGCCCGCCGTCCATCTCCTCGACGAAGTCACGGCCCTGGGCGATCTCGAGCGCCTGCCACAGCTCGTCGTCGGTGGCCTCCTCTCGGCCGAAGCGGAGGTTCGAGGCGACGGTGCCTGTGAAGAGGAACGGACGCTGCGGCACGAGGCCGATGCCCTTCCACAGCCCGTCGAGGTCGGCCTCGCGCACGTCGACGCCGCCGACCTGCACCGAGCCGCCGGTGACGTCGAAGAGGCGCGGGATGAGCGAGACGAGTGTGGACTTGCCGGCTCCGGTCGATCCGACGATCGCCACGGTCTCGCCGCGGGATGCCTCGAAGCTGATGCCCTGCAGCACCGGGGCTTCCGCACCGGGATACGTGAACTCGACATCGTCGAAGCGCACCGAACCGGAGTCGGGGAAGTCGCTGACGGGGTTCTCGGCACGCGTCAGCGTCGACTCGCTCGCGAGGACCTCGCTGATGCGCTCGGCCGAGACCGCCGCGCGGGGGATCATGATCGTCATGAACGTCGCCATCAGCACGCCCATCAGGATCTGACCGACGTACTGCATGAACGCGAAGAGCGTGCCGATCTCGACGGTGCCGGCATCGACCTGGATGCCGCCGAACCAGATCACGCCCACGACGGTCACGTTCAGGATGAGCATCGCGAGCGGGAACATGAGGACGAACAGCGAGCCGACCTTGCGTCCGACCACCATGATGTCGGTGTTCGCTCCGCGGAAGCGCTCCTCCTCGATGCCCTCGCGCACGAACGCCCGCACCACGCGGACGCCGGTGAGCTGCTCGCGCATGATGCGGTTGACCGCGTCGAGCTTCGTCTGGAAGCTGCGGAACAGCGGCACCATGCGGCTGATGATGATCGCGACGATCACCAGCAGCAGAGGCACCGACACCGCGATGAGCCAGCTGAGACCGACGTCCTGCTGAAGGGCCATGATGATGCCGCCGACGGCGAGCAGCGGGGCGGTGACGAGCATCGTCGCGCCCATCATCGCGAGCATCTGCACCTGCTGCACGTCGTTGGTGTTGCGGGTGATGAGCGAGCCGGGGCCGAACCTCGAGACCTCCCGCTCGGAGAAACCGCTGACCTTTCCGTAGACGTCGCGACGGATGTCGCGGCCCGCGGCCATCGCCGCGCGAGCGGCGAAGTAGGTCGCGATGATCGACGCCGTGATCTGCCCGAGCGAGATCGTGAGCATGACCATGCCGGTCGACCAGATGTACGCGGTGTCGCCGGTCGAGACGCCGTTGTCGATGATGTCGGCGTTGAGGCGGGGCAGATAGAGGGATGCCATCGCCGAGGCGAACTGGAAGACGAGCACGCCGAGCAGCAGCCAGCGGTACTCCTTCAAGTAGCGGACGAGGAGTTTTCCGAGCAAGGGACGTCTCCGATGGTGAGGGAATGCTCGACGAGGGGGAGCCGGCGGCCGGCATCCGATGAGAGCGGTCTCAGGTTACGACGAACCACCGACGCTGTGAGAACCGCCCGCTACGCCCTGAGCGGACGGCGCCCCTGTCATGAACACCCCGGCGGGTGCGCGAAGCGGATGCGTCGACCGCAAGACCCGACCGACGACAACGGGCCCGGGGTGCTGTCCACACCCCGGGCCCGTCGAGTCACGCCATATCAGCAGGTGAGCGCCGCGTACTCCGCGCTCTTCTCGACCGTCACCTGCTCGCCGTCGACGGTTCCCGTGACGACCGCGCTCACCTCACCGGCCGGCAGCTGCGCCAGCCGGGTCGAGAACGCCTGCGTGCTGCGCTTGGCCGGAGCCAGCTCGGCGATCGTCTTCGAGCCGTACAGGGTCTCGATCGCGACCTTGACCGGCACGTCGTCGCCGTTCGCGGCGGAGACCGCGAGCGTCGCCTTGCCCGCCGCGCAGCGACCGACGACCGTCACGTCGACATCCAGCGTCGGGGCGACGGCCTCGGCGGCCCACACCTCGAACTCGAGCATGCCGCTCGACCCGCCGGCGCTCGCGGTGCCCCACGCCTGCATGAGCGCGCGCACCTTGGTCGTCGTGACCGGAGCGAAGCCGACCTCGTTGATCGCCGTCGAGGATCGTCCGTACGCGCCCGTCGCCGCGACGTCCTTCCACTCGCCGGTGGCGAGGTCGACGTACTGCAGCTTCCACTCGCGCGGCGGGATCATGCCCACGTTCGAGGCATCCGTCGAGTCGCGGAAGAACAGCACCCCGGCCTTGTCGACCGTCACGACGCGATCCCACTCCAGCTGCACCCACTGCTCACCGACGTTCGGCCACGTGCCCCACGAGGCGCCCGTGAGCGCTCCGTCGTTGACAGCCGTCACCGAGTTCCACCCCGACGTGTACGACGCGGTCGGCGTCGCGATCGGCGCGATGTTGCCCTCGAGCGGCGCGTTCGGCGACAGCGGCACGGTGACCGAGGACAGCGACGAGACGTTGCCCGCGGCATCCTTCGACCGCAGGTACACGATGTGCCGTTCGTCGTCGACCGGAACCGCCGCGCCGTAGGACTGCCAGCCCGTCGGTGCGTCGATCGCGTACTCGATCGCCGCGATGCCCGAGCCCGCGTCCGCGGCGGTCGCGCTGACCGTGCGGGCGGCGATGTCGAGCGTTCCCGCGACGGTCGGCTTCGTGGCGTCGATCTTGACGGCGAGGGATGCCTCGGCCGACGTGTTGCCCGCGGCATCCGTCGCCCGTGCCTTCACGGTGTGCTGGCCGTCGCCCGACACCGTCGCCTCGGCGAAGCGCACGTTGTCGCTCGCGACCCAGGCCCCGCCGTCGACGGACACCTCGATGCGCGTGCGCACGTCGCGGTCGTCGGTGGCGGTCGCCCGCGCGGTGACGGTCGACAGGAACCAGCCGTTCGCACCGTCGACGCCGCTCGCGGCGAGGGTGACCTCGGGCGCCTCGGCGTCGACGGTCTCGCCGAACACCTCGAGCTCGCCGAGGCCGACGCCGGCGTGCGCCGCGTCGGCGGCGGCAGCCGTCATCACGGCACGGATGCCCGTCGTGGTGACGGCGTCGAAGCTCACGGCGTTGGGCGCGTCACCCACGGTCGGGTACGCGTCGGCGCCGGTCACATCGACCCACTCGTCGTCGACGAGCGCCTGCACCTTCCACGACGCGGGCACGGCCACGCCGGCCGCCGCGTCGCTCCAGAAGTGCGCGGTCACGCCGTCGATGCTCACCGGCTCGTCCCACGTGTAGCCCGCCCAGCGTGTCGCGGCATCGCCGCCCGCGGCCGACCACACCGGGTGCGCCGCACCCGAGTAGGCGATCGCCTCGTCGTTGAGCGCAGCGGTCGACGAGCCCGGGGCCGTGGCCTCGGCGGCGGGCGTGCCCGTCAGCGCGAGGTTCGTGCGCCACGGGTCCTCGCCGAGCACCGTGACCGTGGCGGTCACGCGCCCCGCGGCGTAGCCCTCGACGAAGCCGCTCACGGTGAACTCACCGGCCGCGGCGTAGTCGGCCGGGTCGACGGCATCCCACCGCACCGGCGCGGCGAGCGCGTCGGAGCCGTAGTTCAGCGCCACCGTCTCGGGCAGCTCCGGCGCGGTGCCGGCGACGGTCTCGACCGCCACGGCGTCGACCGATGTCGGCTGCGCTGCGTGCACCTCCCACTCCTCGACGGCGAGCGCCGAGTACTGGGGCGGGTTCGCGGAGTTCGGCGACGCGTTGAGCACGGCCCGCAGACGGGAGGTCGTCACCGCGCCGAACGTCACCTGGTGCACGGCGGTGGTGGTCGTCGGGTACCCGCTCGGGTTCGGCACGTCTTTCCACTGCCCGGCGTCCCAGTACTGCAGCACCCACGACGACGGGTCCGAGACGCCGTTGCCGGTGCCGGGGGCGGCGTCGCGCCAGAACTTGATGCGCGCGCGATCGACGCGGACCGGGGTGTCCCAGTCGTACTGGATCCACTGCTGCGCGGGGCGCGTGCCCGTCCAGCTGCCCCACATGTCCGGCGGAAGCGGGTTGGGGCGGATGAGCTCGTCGTTGAGCGACTTGATCCAGTACTGAGTCGGGATCGGCTCGTTCGAGGCGGACGACGTCGCCCACGGCGCCACGTTCGACCGGGGCGTCAGGTTCGGACCCTTGACCGGGGTCGTGGTGACCGGCACGATGCGCGCGGGGGTCTGCGTGTCGTCCCACTCGAGGTGGTCGATCGCGACCGAGCGGCGGAAGTGGTTGCCGCCCACGGCGTCGGCCGTGTGGTACGCCATGTACCACTCGCCCTGGAACTCGGCGATGGCCGGGTGGCTGGTCGTCGACGACACCGGCGCCAGGATGCGGCCGCGGTACGTCCACGGGCCGAGCGGGCTCGACGCCGTCGAGTACGCGATGCACGCGTGGTAGTTCGCGGGCGTGCACGTGCTCGTCGGCCCCGCGTTGTTCGCGGCGTACGCCAGGTAGTAGGTCTCGTTGCGCTTGAAGAGCCACGCGGCCTCGAAGAACCCGGTCACACCGCTCGTGATGTTCGTCGGCGTGCCGATGCGCGTCTTCATGTCGGCCTGCAGCTCGATGGCCATGAGCCGGCTGAAGCTGCCCCAGTACATCCAGACGCGGCCGTTGTCGACGAGCACGGTGGGGTCGATGTTGTGCGCGTCGTTGCCGAGGACCGTCTGCGACACGATCGGCCCGCCGGCGTGGTCGGTCCACGGGCCGAGCGGCGTGTCCGACACGGCGACGCCGATGCCGAACTTGTCGGGCGCCGTGCTGGCCGCCTCGTTCACCGGGACGTACCAGTAGTACCGCCCGTCGGTGCCCTTGACGACCTGACCCGCGTACGCTCGGCCGGGCGTGGCCCAGTCGAAGACCGTCTCGGGACGCATGATCGCCGGGTGGTGATCCCACTCGCCGCCGTCGACGTCGGTCGTCGAGAACGACTGCCACTCGTTCATGATGAAGTCGTTGGTCGTCGTGCCGGCCTGGTCGCGGCCGGCGTGGATGTAGAGCGTGTCGCCGTCGGCGAGCAGGCTCGGGTCGGCGGAGTACACCGACCCGTCGCCGATGATCGGGTTCTCCGTCGCCGCGGTCGCCGGCGACAGCGGCGACAGTGTGACGACGAGCGCCCCGACGGCTATGGCGGCGAGCGCCGCTGCCGTCCTCTTCGATCTCAAGACCACGTTGTCCTTCTTCCTCGGTTGTCTGGTGCGTGCGATGTCAGGTGGTGCGGCGCCGGCGGACGGCCACGGCGGCGATGGCGAGGGCGGCGGCGGCCACCCCGCCGATGATGAGCGGCGAAGCGGATGCCGCAGGGTCGGCCTGCGTGGCCGGAGGCGCGGCGGCTTCCTCGGCAGCCGCCGCGGTCGTGTCGCCCGCGCTGCTCAGCGCGGTCGAGATCTCCTCGTCGCCGGCCGTGGCGGTGAGTTCGAGCGAGCCCGGGTCGGTGTCGGTCGGCAGCGCGACCAGCGTAGTGCCGGTGCCGTCGTCGCCGACGGTCACCGACCCGACGACGGTGTCGCCCGATGCAAGGGCGATCTCCCAGGTCGTGCCCGCCTCGGCGCCGACGATCGTGACGGGGATCTGCTCGCCGACCGCGGCCTGACGCACGCCGACGTGCAGTGCGGGGGCGGGCGAGGCATCCGCTGCTCTTCCGACCGTGACGGATGCCGCGACCTCCGCGTGCGCCGCGACCGGGACCGTCACACCGCCGAGCACGATCGCCAGCGCGAGCAGCGCGCCGCCGCGGCGGGGGAGGGTGCGGGGGAAAGCCATGGGATGCCCTTTCGTGGATCAGCGGGATGAGGGGAGGGAGCACCCGCGCCGGGCGAATGCTCCCTCACTCGTCAGCAGGTGAAGGCGTCGTGGGCGACGGCCCACTCCTCGGTCACCGTCTTGCCGTCGACGGCGCCGCTCACCGCGACCTCGAACGAGCCCGCGGGCACGTTCTTGAGGCGCGTGGAGAACGCCTGCGACACCTTGGTGCCCGGCTGGATCGTGACGAAGGTCTTCGAGCCGTAGGCCGAGGTCAGCACGACCTTGACCGGCTCGTCGCCGTTGTTCGCGACGCTCGCGACCAGCGTGGACTTGCCGACCACGCAGCGGTTCGCGACCGTGACCTCGACGTCGAACGGATCCGGCGTGCCCGCGACCTCGAAGACCTGCCACTCCTTGATGCCGAGGCTGCCCTGGCCCTCGACCGTGCCCTGCGCCTTGAGCTGCAGGCGCAGGCCGGTCGTGGTGACGGGCTCGAAGGTCACGACGTTGAACTCGTCGACCTCGACCCCGTACTCGCCGGACGCCTCGACGTCGATCCACTCGCCGGCCTCGTCGCGGTACTGCGCCTTCCACTCCTCCGGAACCGCGATCCCGGCACCGCCGGCATCGAGGTTGGAGATGAAGTACGCGCCGAGCTCGTCGACCGTGACCGGCTCCGTCCAGTCGTACTGGACCCACTGGTCGGTGATCTGCGGCCAGGCGCCCCACACGTAGGCGTTGTCGTTCGGGTTGACGTCACCCGACGACGTCGGCTCGACATCGTCGTTGAGGCCGTTCACCGAGTTCCAGCCGGCGGTGACCGACGCGGTCGGCGTCGCGAGGAGCGCCACGTTGCGACGGTGCTCTCCATCGGATGCCGGCACCTCGACGTCCTCGATCTCCGAGACGTTGCCTGCCTCGTCGGTCGCCCGCAGCTGCACGGTGGTCGCTTCGAGACCGACCAGGATGGTGCCGCTGTAGGCGGTCCACTCCTCGTCGTCGTCGATGCGGTACTCGATCCCCTCGACCCCGGAGCCGGCGTCGGTCGCCGTCGCCTTGACCGTGCGGGCGACCGGGTCGGCCACGGGCGTCAGGCTGGGCGCCGTCGCGTCGATGCGGAACGTCGTGTCGACGATCGCCGACACGTTGCCCGCGTCATCGGTCGCCCGGGCCCGCACGGTGTGGGCGCCGTCGGCGGTGATGGACACCGCGGCGGAGTAGGCCGTCCACGCTCCCCCGTCGACCGAGACCTCGATCGCCGGAGTCGTGTCGCGGTTGTCCGTGGCCGTGGCCGTGACGTTCACCGCGCCGGTGTGCCAGCCGCTCGCCGGTGCCGCCGGGGCGAACGAGATGCTCGCGACCGGGACCGTCGTGTCGGGACCCTCGCCGCCGCCGTCGCCGACCGTGACGGTGGCGGTCGCGGCCTTCGTGCCGGCGATGGCGCTCTGCACGGTGCCGTCGACGGTGAACTCGCCGTCGGTGGCGTAGTCCGCCGGAGCGACGGCCTCCCACTCGACCGGGAGGTCCTCACGCGACCCGTCGTTGTAGAGCACCCCGACCGACTCGGGGAGCTGAGGAGCGACGCCCGTGGGCGTCTTGACCTCGACCGCATCCACCGAGTTGATCTGGCCGGGGGCCGTGGCCCGCACCCAGATCGACGCCTTGGCCGGCACGGGCGAGCCCGCGACGATGCCGACGACGTCGAACGTGCCCTCGCCCGCGACCTGGTCCTCGGTGATCGGACCCCACGCGACGAGCTCCGACGAGCGGCTGCCGTCCGCGAAGATCGCGTCGACGCGCTCAGGCAGCTCGGGGATCTCACCGACGGCCGTGCGGACGTCGATGGGCTCGATGCCGCTCGGCGCCTCGGCGAAGACGCGCCACTCGCTCACGGCGACGCCCGCGTACGGCTCGGCGCCCGTGCCCGGGCCCGCCGCGCTGAGCACGAGGCGCAGGCGCGTCGTCGTCACCGGGTCGAATGACGTCGTGTTCGTCGCAGTGCGCGCGACGCCGTACTGGTCGGCACCGGTGACGTCGGCCCATGCCGAACCGGTCCAGTACTGCGCCTTCCACGCCTTCGGGATGTTGACCCCGGCACCCGAGGTGACGTTCGTCTGGTCAGCCCAGAACGCCACTTCGGTGCTGTCGACGCGCACCGGCGTCGGCCACTGGTACTGGATCCACCGCGTCGCCGGCCGCGAGCCCGACCAGGTGCCCCACAGGTCGGTCTGCTGACCGCCCGAGTGCAGGACGCGACCGTCGTTGACGGCGTTGACGTTGTTCCAGCCGGCCGTGTACTCGGCGGTCGGCGTCGCGCCGGGGGCAACGTTGGTTCCCTGCGTGGCCACCGAGCCGGTGACCGTGACGTCCTTCGCCGTGGTCAGCTCGCCGTCCGTCGAGGTCAGCCGCAGCACGTACTGACCGGCGGCGGTGAACCGCGCGATCGTCGACGGCGAGGTCGGCGCGTCGAACAGCGCCAGGCCCCCGGCGGGCGCCGACACGACGCTCCACTCCGAGGTCAGCGCGCCCGCGGGGAGACCGTCGTCCTTCGCCGTGCCGACGAGGTCGGCCTGACCCGGGATCGCGACGCCGGGCTTGAGCCACGCGTCTACCTGCGGCGCCTGGTTGGAGCTCGGCGGCGCCTCGACGCCGGTGCGGAAGACCTGGACCTCCTTGACGCCGGTCTTGACGCCGGCGGCGTGGGTCACGGTGACGCGCAGCGCGTCACCGGTCACCTCGGGGAACTGGATGTGGTTCAGGTTGCCGCGGGGGTAGACGGGCGTCCGCGCCTGCGCGGGGATCGGATGCCACTGCCCGCCGGAGCGGTACTCGAGGGCGTACATCGACGGCTCGGCGTAACCGCCGACGGTCGCCGACGACGACGTCTTGTAGAAGTACACGCGGGCGTCGTCGAAGGTCTTCACTCCGCCGAGGTCGATGGTCAGCGAGTCCTTCGCGTTCGGCGATCCGGCCGTGCCCCAGAAGGGCTCGTTGATCGTCGTCCCGTTGACCGCCGCCGCCGGAGCGCGGCCGGTCGCGGAGTGCGTGGCCGTCACGGCCTTGCCCACCGCGAGGTTGGCGCTGCCGGTGCTCTGGTCCGCGACATCCGCTCCCGCCTTTGCGAACAGGTCCACGACGCGCGCCTCGTTGCCGAACCGCACGTCCTCGGGAGCCTGGACCGACGACGTGTTCGCGGTGGTGACCGTCAGCCCGTCCTCCGCCTCGACCTGACCGGTCGCGGGGTCGTAGACGACCTTGCCGAGACCGTCGACCGTGAACGCGAGCTCGCCGTCGAGGAGCACCGAGTAGCCCTCGGGCACGGCGTCGCCGTAGTGGCGCTCCCCGCCCGGCTCGTCCCACGTGACCGTCAGGTCCTTGTCGCGATAGCGGATGTTGTTCGCGGTGAAGTGATCCCAGTTGATGTCGATCGGGTCGAGCTCGATCTTCGCGTCCGTTCGCGGACGCAGGCCCATCGCATCCTCGATCATCGTGAAGTTGGTCGCGCCGAGGATCGTGTGGTGGATCCAGGAGCGGTAGCCGATGCGCTGCGGGTCGGCCGAGCCGTCCGACCAGAACTCGTTCTGGTCGGGCAGGCGGTTGTCGCCGCCGTTCTGGTAGTGCGCCCACGCGTTCCAGTAGAGGAGCTTCTTGTACCACTCCTCGTCGATCGCGTCGGTCGGGTAGTCGCGCAGCACCGAGCTGAGCATGCGGAACGTCACGGTCGAGTTGATGATCGAGAAGTTGTTGCTGCCCGGGTCGCCCTCGGCCGCCGCCTCGGCCTTGTCGGCCTGGTTCGCGGTGTAGAAGGGGAAGATCGGGTACTCCTTGTCGTCCGCCCACAGGCGCAGCGCGTCGACGTAGTCGTCGGCGTAGTCCGCGTCGCCCGGCTTGGGCATGAGGCCGACCGTGAACGGGTAGTAGTTGTTGATCTCCTTCCACGGCACGTGCTCGCCGTTGTCGGCCATCGCGTGCTCGAGGAGGTTGCGGTCCGGGTTCCACAGCACGTCGAGGATCTGCTCCTTGACGTTCTGCGCGAAGGCGTCCATCTCATCGGCCTTCGCCTCGTTGCCGGCGAGGCGGTACGCCTCGGCCGCCGCCTTGGCGTTCGAGTAGAGGTAGGCGTTCTCGGCGCGGTCCATGTTGCCCGCGCGCCAGTCGAACGACACCGCGTCGGCGTCGTTGCCCGTCATGGCGCCCCAGCTGTACTCGATGAGGCCGTTGTCGTTGAAGTCGTACGCGTCGATCAGGCCCTCGACGTCGTACTCGGCGTACTCGGCGAGGTTCTCGGCGATCGCCGTCGGTCCGCCGTGCAGCTGGTACGAGCGCCACGCGGCCTCGGAGATGTACTGCGTGTAGCTGTTGGACCAGTTGGCCGGGTCGCCGGGATTGTCGACGAACTTGTAGCTCTTCGACGTCTCACCGGCCGACACCCAGGGACCGTACGAGTAGATCGGGTCGCGGAAGTACTTCAGGTCGTCGATGAACATGCCCGTCGTGAGCACGATGGCGTTGTTGTACCCGAGCACGCCCTCCATCGAGGTCGGGAACTGGTAGTCGTTGCCCGGGATGTCGGCGTCGAGGTAGTTGAAGCGCATGAGCCACCAGCGGTAGAACAGCGTCTTGTCGATGTTGTCCTCGGGGGTGTCGAGGTACGGGATGTTGTCGGCCCACCACTGGTTGTACGCGCCGACGTGGGTCGCGTACGCCTGGGCGGGCGTGGCCGCGCGGTACGCGTCGTAGTCGGTGCGCGAGGCCGGGATCTCGGGGGCGACGAGGCCGAGCTGCAGCTTGACGCTCGCGCTGCCGCCTGCGGGCACGCTGACGGTGCGGGCGAGCGAGCCCGCGTCGGGGACGAAGCCGTCGCCGGAGAAGCGCGGGAAGAGCGTCGTGAGGTTGTTGAGCGCGGCCACCGTGCCGGTGAGCTCGGTGCCGGCGACCGTGGTCGCGTAGGGCGACGTGGCACGCAGCGTGACGTTCTGCGCCCCGGACGTCGCCTTGACCTCGAGGTTGGTCACGAGCACGTTGGCGTCGGTGATGAACTTCGTCTGCACGATCTCGAGGCCGCTGGCCGCGTTGCGGTGCACGCTCCGCCAGTAGCTGGGGGTCTGCTTGCGCTGCGCGGTGTCCTCAGTGAGGGCGACGTTCGCGCCACCGACCTGCGCGGCGATCGTGTAGCCGCCGCGGTTGTCGATCGACTCCCAGTACGCGAGCTGCCCCTGGAACCCGAGGGTCCCGGGGGTGTGCGTCTTCATGAATGCGGCGCGGCCCCGCGAGAACAGCCACTGGTTGTTGTCGTCGAAGCTGCCGGCGGTGCCCGTGCGCGCGAGCATCCCGTCGATCCAGAAGTCCTTCGCGGGGCTCACACCGGCTCCGGCGGCGACGTCGGCGTCGAGGATGCGCTGCAGCTGGTTGCCGGGGGTGTAGGCGACCCCGGTGCTCGGCACCGGCGTCGGGCTGCCGGTGAAGGTGGGGTAGCCGATGTCGGCGTTGTCGGCGTACGCCGGTGCCGTCACGAGCAGCGAACTGCCGATGACCGCTGCGGCGCCCACTGCCGCCACGGTCGCCCGCGTTCTCTTTCGGGTATTGGTCCAGTCCACGTCGCCTGTCCTCTCATGCACCGCTCGTCCGCGAGCGATGTCACACGTGAGGTGGACGTTACCGATAACAGGATGCGGACCGCAACCCTTTTCGAAGTTTTCGAACGAGCGGATGCCGCAGCCTTGCGCACCGCAGGCGGTGAGCCTGCCGCGCGGGTCGCCGGCAGCTAGTCCTGAGGCTTCGTGCAGGTGGTCTGCGCGGCGGTCTGTCCAGCGATGTCGGACGGCAGGGCGACGCGCTCCTCGGCAGGAGCGGCATCGGGCGCGGGCGTCTGGGTCGCCCCGCCGTCGGCGTCCGCCGTGGCCGACGGAGTGGGCGCCGGCTGGCCAGCCTCTCCGGTGACCTCGATCGCCATCCCCTGGCTGGCCTCGCCCGTCAGGGTGATCGGCTTGTTGTCGCGCAGTGCCGCGAACAGCACCTCGGCCGCGTCCGTGACCGGCAGCACTCGGCTCGCGCCGTCGCCCGAGCCGTAGACGGTGGGGTACTGCACGAAGACGATGTCCTCGTAGGGGACGTCCTTCACCGCCATCGCGATCTGAACCATCAGCGTCGGGTTCGTGAGCGACTGGCTCAGCACCAGCTGCTTCTGCTGCACCTGGCTGATGGCGGTGGTGGCGAGGGTGAAGAGCACGCCGGGGTTCGCGAGCACCGAGTCGGACTGCAGCTTGCGCACCATCGACGACATGAACTGCTGCTGGTTCGAGATGCGCCCGAGGTCGGATCCGTCGCCGATGCCGTGGCGCATGCGCAGGAACTGCAGCGCCTGCGCACCCTCGAGCGTGTGGGTCCCGGCTGCGAGAGTGAGGCCGGTGAAGGGGTCGTGGACATCACCCGTGACGCACACGTCGACGCCGCCGATGGCGTCGGACATGTTGATCACGCCGGCCCACCGGACGGCCGCGGCGAAGTCGATCTGGTCGCCGATCAGCTCCTCGATCGTCAGCACGGTGCACGCCAACCCGCCGTACATGTACGACGCGTTGAGCATCTGCGCGCTCATGGCCGAGTAGCTGCCGGTGCCGTCCGCGTTGGGGCAGGAAGGGATCGGGACGATCATGTCGCGCGGGAACGAGACGACGGTGACCCGGCGAGGTTCATCCGAGATGTGGACGAGCAGGGTGACGTCGTTGCGCTCGCCCTCGGTGTCGCCGTTCTGACAGGCCGCCGAGAGAGCCGCATTCTCGCCTTCGCACGAGTCCGTCCCGACCATCAGCAGGTTGACGCCGCCCTCGATGGCACCGAGCGACGGCGGGATGACCTCGTCCTCGCCGAGCACGACGGCGTTGGCGTTGAGCGAGTTCGCCGCGTCCCACACGTTGAAGGCCGTCAGCCCGACCGCGCTCACGCCGACGACGGCGACGGCGACCGTGACCATCGCGAAGAACGCCAGGATCGGATGCCGCTCCCGCCGCTCCGCGTGGCGCGCGAGGGGAAGCCGGCCTCCTGCGGAGGCCGTGATGCGCGGTGCCATCAGCCGTTGGCCCTGACGTTGCCGGCGGAGCAGGTGCGGTCGGCCGCGGACGTGCCGGGGATCGAGTCGGGCAGGTCGACGGCGGTCTCGGTCGGGGCCGGCGTCGCACCGGGAGTCGGCGTGGCATCGGGTGCCGGCGTGGCCCCCGGGTCGGGCTCGACCGTGACGACACCGCCGCCGCTGTTCGGATCGTTCGTGACGGCGATCGGCTGGTTCGCGGCGAGTGCTGCCCACAATGCGTCCGCCGCCTCGTGGTTCGGCACCACTCGATTCGGATCGGACGGATCTTCCGCGACGGGGTACTGCACGAACACGATCTCCTCGAACGGCACGTTCTTGACCGCGAGGGCGATCTGCACGAGCGTCATCGGATTCGCAAGCGATTCGCTCGGTGTGATGTTGTCGACCGCGGTGGTCGCGAGCCTGTACAGCGTGGCAGGGTCGGACAGCACCTCTTCGCTGACGAGACGTCGGGCCAGGCTCGACATGTACTGCTGCTGGTTGCTGATGCGGGCGAGATCACTGCCGTTTTCGAGCCCGTGACGCGTGCGCAGGAACTGCAGAGCCTCCATGCCCTGGATGTTCCGCTCGCCCGCGGGCCAGTCGATGCCCGTGTAGATGTCGCGGATGCCGCCGTTGCCGATGCAGACGTCGACCCCGCCGATGGCGTCGGTGATGTTGATGACGTTGCCGAAGCTCACCTTGGCCGCGAACGGGATGCTCTGTCCGCTCAGCTCGGAGATCGTCTTGTTGACACACGACAGGCCGCCGTGCGCCCACGCCTCGTTGATCTGGGACCTGGACGTCTCGCCGTTCTGCGAGCCGTCGTCGTCGGTGCACGCGGGCAGAGGGATCATGAGGTCGCGCGGGAACGAGACGACCGTCACGCGCCGCGGCTCGTCAGAGATGTGCACGAGCATGTTGACGTCGTTGAGCTGACCCTCCGCGTCGGCGCCCGTGCAGCGGTCGCCGAAGTATCGCGCGTACTCGGGCTCGCACTCGTCGGTGCCGACGAGGAGGAGGTTGACGCCGCCCTCGATCGCCCCGATGTCGGGCGGGACGGGGGCCTGACCCTCGAGCGCGACGGCGTTCTCGGCGACGCTGCCCGTCAGGTCGGTGAGGGCGTAGGCCGCGATCCCGGCGCCCGAGACGAGCACGACGGCGACGATCACGCCGACGACCTTCATGATCAGCGAGAAGGGATGGGGCGAGGTCAGCTCACCGTGCCGTGCGACGGTGCGACGGCCACGCTTGGCGGGCTTGGTCGTCTGGGCCACTCGATTCCTCTCGGGATGCTGACTCTCACTCGAACGCCCCCAGCTGTGCGGAGGGTGTGGGATTCGAACCCACGGGACATTGCTGCCCACTGGTTTTCAAGACCAGGTCCATCGGCCGCTCGGACAACCCTCCCGACCGATCCCCCAGCCGGGGCATCCGTCGAACAGGCGTCGAGTCTAGCCGACAGCACTGTCGGCCCATTCTTCCAGCGACGCCTGGGGAAGCTCTGAAAGGCACACCGGATGCCCGTCAGAGCTGTCGCAGCACCTCGGCCACGCCGCCGGCCTCAACGGAGGTCGTGGTCTCGCCCGCGGCATCCTTCACCTCTTGCGGACCCTGCTCCATCGCGACAGCACGACCGCCGTTCTCGAGCGCCCAGCGGAACATGCCAACGTCGTTGCGGCCGTCGCCGATGACGAGCACGTGCGCGGGATCGATGCCCAGCTCGGTGCGCACCAGCTCGAGGCCGGTGCTCTTGTCGACGCCCTCCGGCGCGATGTCGAGCCAGGCCGTCCAGCCGACCGCGTACGAGACCTGGCTGAGGCCGATGCGGCCGACGAGCTCGACGAAGTCCTGCTCACCCTGCTCGGGCGCCACGACGACGATGCGGCACACGACCTGCGCCTTGAGTTCGTCGAACGCGACCCGCTTGGCGTGGACGAGGTTCCAGTCCTCGAGGTACTCGGTGTAGAGGCGCTGGCCGTCGGGCAGCTCCACCAGGTAGCGCGCTTCGGGGAGGTGCTCGCGCAGCAGCGTCAGCACCTCGGCGGGATCGAACGTCTCGACATGGTCGCGCTCGTACCGCACTTCGTCGCCGTCGACGCGTCGCATCACCACCGCGCCGTTGGAGCACACCACGAACTCGGGCTCGAGCCCGAGGACGCGCATGATGCCGCGCGTGCCCTCCCAGCTGCGGCCGGTCGCGATCATGACCTCGTGACCCGCCCGGTGGGCGTGCTCGACGGCCTCGACGACCCCGGGGCTCAGCGACTCGTCCTCGAGGATCAGCGTGCCGTCGATGTCGAGTGCGATGAGGAGCCGCTCGGTGGCGACGGACTCGTCCTCGGTGTCGCGCGCCACGCGCTCGACGAGCTTCGCCGCCTTCTTCGGCGGGACGATCTTGATGGAACCCGTCCGGGGCAGGTGCGCCTCGGTCATCGGATCGCCCCCGCGGGGCGTCGGCGTTCGGTGCGCGCGCCGCGCCTCACGCGACGGGCTCCATGACCTCGAGGCCGCCGAGGTACGGGCGGAGCACCTCGGGGACGAGGACGGAACCGTCCTCCCGCTGATGCGTCTCGAGCAGGGCGACGATCCAGCGGGTCGTCGCCAGCGTGCCGTTGAGCGTCGCGACGTGCTCGGTCTTGCCGCTGCCCTTCCCGGGCTCGGCGGGGAGGCGGTGACGGATGTCGAGGCGTCGCGCCTGATACGTGGTGCAGTTCGAGGTCGACGTGAGCTCGCGGTACGCGCCCTGCGTCGGCACCCAGGCCTCGACGTCGTACTTGCGGGCCGCGCTCGACCCGAGGTCGCCGGCGGCGACGTCGATGACGCGATAGCTGAGACCGAGGTCCTGCAGCATCCGCTCCTGCAGCTCGACGAGGCGCAGGTGCTCGGCCTCGGCATCGTGCGCCGTCGTGTAGACGAACATCTCGAGCTTGTTGAACTGGTGCACCCGGATGATGCCCCGGGTGTCCTTGCCGTACGAGCCGGCCTCGCGGCGATAGCAGGTCGACCAGCCGGCGTAGCGCTTGGCGCCCTTGCCGAGGTCGAGGATCTCGTCCATGTGGTAGCCGGCGAGCGGCACCTCGCTCGTGCCGACGAGGTACATGTCGTCTTCTTCGAGGTGGTACACCTCGGCGGCGTGCTGACCTAGGAAGCCGGTACCCCGCATCACCTCGGGGCGCACCAGCGTCGGCGGGATGAGCGGCACGAACCCGGCCTGCAGCGCGCGGTCCAGCGCGAGGTTCATGAGCGCCAGCTCGAGCCGGGCCCCGATGCCCTTGAGGAAGTAGAAGCGGCTGCCCGAGACCTTGGTGCCGCGCTCCATGTCGATCGCGTCGAGCAGCTCGCCGAGCTCGAGATGATCGCGCGGCTCGAAGTCGAACGCCGGGACCTCGCCGTGCGTGCGGAGCGTGACGAAATCCTCCTCGCCGCCGGCGGGCACCCCGTCGATGACGATGTTCTCGATCTTGGCGAGAGCGAGAGCGGATGCCTCTTCCGCCGCCGTGACCGCGTGCTGAGCGTGCTTGACCCGTTCGCTCAGCTCTTTCGCCTCGGCGACGAGTGCGGCCTTCTCCTCTTTCGGCGCCTGCGCGACGCGCTTGCCGTGCGCGTTCTGCGCGGCGCGGAGCTCTTCGAAGGCGGTGATGGCGGCGCGGCGCTCGCGATCCGCGTCGAGTGCGGCGTCGACCGTGTCGGGAGACTCCCCGCGGGCCTCCTGCGACCGCTTGACCAGCACGGGATTGTCGCGAAGAAGGACGGGATCGATCACCCTACAACCTTAGTCGCCGGGTGGGTGGCGGCATCCGGCGCCTCATCTGGCCATACTCTGTACACATGGCGACCCCATCCGACGATGACCGCGAGACGGGCCCGGCGAAGGGGGACGCCTCCGACCCGGCCCACCCCGCCGACGCCATCTACGCCGACGGGCCCGACACGGCCGAGCTGCGCGTCGCCGACGCGAAGCTCGCGGAGCAGGCGGACGCGGCCGAGCGACCGGAGTCTCCTGCTGTCGAGGAGGCGTCCGACGACGGGTCGCCGGACGCGTCGGGAGGCTCCAACCAGCCCGATCCGGAGGAGGCGGCCGCCCCCGACGACGTGATCCGCGAGCCCGGCGATGTCGCGCCCGACACCGCGGACGGCGAGTCCGGCGAGGCGCGCCGCGTCGGCACCGAGGGCGAGACCGAGTCGATGGGCGGCGGCGAGGAGAGACCCAACCCCAAGGCCGCGCTCGTCTACAACCCGATCAAGGCCGACGGCGACGCGCTGCGCGAGGCCCTCACCCGGCTGTCCGCCGAAGCGGGCTGGTCGGAGCCGCTCTTCTACGAGACCACGGTCGACGACCTCGGCGACGACGTCACCCGACAGGCGCTCGAGGCCGGCGCGGACGCCGTGCTCGTCGCCGGCGGCGACGGCACCGTGCGCGCCGTGTCCGAGGCGATGAGCGGATCCGGCGTGCCGCTGTCGATCGTGCCCAGCGGTACGGGAAACCTGCTCGCCCGCAACCTCAAGCTCCCGCTCACCGAGCCCGAGGCCATGATCCGCGCCGTCTTCGACGGCGACAGCCTGAAGATGGACGTCGGCTGGTCGAAGCTGCAGCGCCAGGGCGGCGAGACCGAGGAGCGGGCCTTCGTCGTGATGGGCGGCATCGGGCTCGACGCCGCGATGATCGCCAACACCAACGCGAAGCTCAAGAAGACCGTCGGGTGGGTCGCCTACGTCGACGGAGCCGCACGGTCGCTCCCGAGCGCGAAGCCCTTCCGCGTGATGTACCAGCTCGCGGGCTCGCGACTGCACTCCGCGCGCGTGCAGAGCGTGCTGTTCGCGAACTGCGGCTCGCTGCCCGCCGGACTCGAGCTGATCCCCGAGGCATCCGTCGCCGACGGCGCGCTCGACATCGTCATCTTCCAGCCGAAGGGCCCGCTGGGCTGGATCTTCGTCTGGCGGCGCGTGGCGTGGGACAACAGCTTCCTGCGCAAGTTCCGCGCCGGACGCCGGGTGCTCGCGCTCCGCACGAAGGACAACTCGGTCCGCTACTCGCGGGGCACCGGCATCGAGATCGCGGCGCAGGCCCCGACCCCGGTGCAGCTCGACGGCGACGAGTTCGGCGAGGCCGTGTCGGTCGCGACGCGGGTGACGCCCGGCTCGCTCGTCGTCGTGGTCCCGAAGGACCACGCGACCGACGGGCTCTGACCCCCGGCTCCCCGGCCGGCCGCGCGCCTTCCTCGCCCGAGACGAATCTGTGCCCGCCGGGCCTCGACGCCCGCCGTGTCAACCCCGCCCGCCCGCGACCGGGCCCCGGCAGTATGGACCCATGCCCGGCCCCTCGATCGTGTGGTTCCGCGACGACCTGCGCCTGGCCGACAACCCCGCGCTGCGCGCGGCGCTCGACCGCGACGAGCCCGTGATCGGGCTCTACGTGCTCGACGAGGAGTCACCCGGAGTCCGGCCCCTCGGCGGCGCGGCCCGCTGGTGGCTCCACGGTTCCCTCGCGTCGCTCGCCGAGCGCCTCGCCGAGCGCGGCGGCACTCTCGTGCTGCGCCGCGGGCCGGCCGCGCAGGTCGTGAAGAAGGCGGTGGCGGATGCCTCGGCCTCGGCGATCTTCTGGAACCGTCGCTACGGCGGACCCGAGCGCGACGTCGACGCGGGTCTCAAGTCGGACCTGCGTGAAGACGGCGTCGAGGTCGCATCGTTCGGGGGCTCCGTCCTCTTCGAACCGTGGACCGTGACGACAGGCGCCGGCACGCCGTACTCGGTCTATTCGCCGTTCTGGCGGGCGTGCCTTGCGGGGCCACCGCCGCGCGCGCCCCTGCCGGAGCCGCGCGAGATCGCGGGGCCGAGGCATCCGATCGCGTCCGACGATCTCGACGACTGGGACCTGCTGCCCCAGAAGCCCGACTGGGCGGGAGGCCTGCGCGAGACCTGGGAGCCCGGCGAGCCGGCGGCGCGCCGGCGACTGCGGGAGTTCCTCGCCGACGACATCGCCCACTACGGCAAGGCTCGCGACGAGCCCGCCGCCGGGGCGACGTCACTGCTGTCGCCGCGCCTGCGGTGGGGCGAGGTCAGCCCGCACACCGTGTGGCACGAGGGGGTCGAGTCGGGGAGCGCCGGAAAGTTCCTGTCGGAGCTCGGGTGGCGCGAGTTCGCGTGGCACACGCTCTTCCACTTCCCCGACCTCGCGACGAAGAACCTGCGGCGCGAGTTCGATGCGTTCCCATGGCCTCGGCTGCAGCCCTCGCGGCTCGAGGCGTGGCAGCGCGGTCGCACCGGGTTCGCGCTCGTCGACGCCGGCATGCGCGAGCTGTGGGAGACCGGCTACATGCACAACCGCGTGCGGATGGTCGCGGCATCCTTCCTCATCAAGAACCTGCTCATCGACTGGCGGCGTGGCGAGCAGTGGTTCTGGGACACGCTGGTCGACGCGGATGCCGCGAACAACCCGTTCAACTGGCAATGGGTCGCCGGGTCCGGAGCCGACGCGGCGCCGTACTTCCGGATCTTCAACCCGGAGCTGCAGGCGAAGAAGTTCGACCCCGACGGACACTACGTGCGCCAGTGGGCTCCCGAGCACCGGTCGGACGAGCCGCCGCGGCCGATGGTCGACCTCGGCGAGACCCGCAGGGCCGCACTCGACGCGTACGAGGCCGTGAAGCGCGCACCGCGCGGCTGACCCGCGGGGCTCCGGCGCTCGCGTCAGACCGCGTCGACCTGCAGCACGACGGCGTTGCCGGGAAGCAGCAGCGGCATCGGCAGGCCGGTCTCCGTGAGCACGGCGCCCGGCAGCGTGACCTCGCCCACGGCGAACCACGGCGGCGGCGCGTCCTGCAGCACGGCCGGGTCCGCCCCGACGTCGAGCACGCTCACGCGGTGGGCCCGGGCGGGATCCACTCCGGCGAGCCGCAGCGGCGCGGGGAGAGCGGCATCCGTCTCTCCCACCACGGCGTACGAGAACAGTGCGCGATCGTCGCCGACGACCCCGTGCACGAGCACGCCGTCGTCGGCGGTGTCCACCCGCACCACGCGGCCGGCGTGCAGCAGCGACCGATGCTCGCGGTACACCGCCGCCCACGCGTGCAGCGCGTCGAGGTCCTCCGGCGCGACCCGCGTCAGGTCCGACTCGATCCCCGCGTGCCCGAAAAGCGCCGTCGCGAGCCGGAAACCGAGCCCAGCGACCCGGCCGGTGGTGTGCGCCCGCGCATCGCCGACGTGCGAGCCGAGGTACTCCGGCGGCACGAGGATGCCGGTCCACCGCTGGATCGACTGACGCACGAGCGGATCGTTGGTGTCGCTCGTCCACACGCGGTCTACCCGGCGCAGGATCTCGAGGTCGATGCGGCCGCCGCCCGACGCGCACGACTCGATCTCGACCCCCGCGTGCGCGGCCCGCAGGCGGTCGATCAGCCGGTACAGCCCGCGCACCTGCGCACCCGAGTCGTCGACCAGCAGGTCGCGGTTGTGATCCCACTTCAGGTAGGCGATGGGGTACTCGGCGAGCAGCGCGTCGAGGCGTTCGAACAGGTGCTGCTCCACCTCGGGGAGCGACAGGTCGAGCACATGCTGCCAGCGCCAGGTCACCGAGTCGGGCTGCGTCAGGAGCCAGTCCGGATGCTGTCGCCCGAGGTCGGAGTCGAGGCTGACCATCTCGGGCTCGACCCACAGGCCGAACTCCATGCCGGCGCCGCTCACCCGCGCGGCGAGCTCTCCGAGACCGGACGGCCAGCGGACGGGGTCGACGGTCCAGTCGCCGAGCGCGCGCCGGTCGTCGGTGCGGCCGAGGAACCAGCCGTCGTCGAGCACGAATCGCTCGACGCCGACCTCGGCGGCCCGCTCGACGAGGGGCTCGAGCCGCGCGAGGGAGTGGTCGAAGTAGACGGCCTCCCACGTGTTCAGCGTGAGAGGTCGGGGCCGCTCGATCGTCGACCATGACCGCACCCAGGGATGCAGGCGGTCGGAGAGCCCGTCGAGACCGGCATCCGCCCACGTCGCGACCACGGTCGGCGAGCGATGCTCCTCGCCCGGCGCGAGCACGGTCCCCGCGATCCGCTCCCCGCCCCCGAGCAGCGTGGGTCCGAGGTCGGTGCGCTCGAACCACTGGCGGGTGTCGCCGCTCCAGGCCACGTGGGTGGCCCATACCTCGCCGGCGCGGAAGCCGAAGCCGGGCGTGCCGACGACCATGAGGAACGGGTCGTCGTGCCCGCCGCGGCCGTGCCGGGTCTCGCGCAGCCACACTCCGTGGCCGGGGGTCGCACGCTGCGGCCGCCGCTCCCCCGCCCACCGGCCGGAGAAGTCGAGCACCTCGCGCGCGCGGTCGGGCACGGGCAGCACGACCGCCGCCGAGTCGACGCGAACCGGCACCGCGCCGTCGTTGCGGATCGTGTGCGACAGCAGCAGCACGCCGTGCGCGGTGAGTTCCACGCGGGTGGCGATCGAGGCATCCGCCATCGCCGACTCGACGACCACGACGTCACCGTCGCGCGAGGTGCGCACGTGCCGCGGCGCCGCGCGCCCGTCGAGCACGACCGCGGGCTGCCCCGTCCACCCGTCGCCGAGCGCCGGCAGCAGCGTGAACCGCAGCGGCACGTCGACCGAGCTCGGACCGACGGCGGGCACGGATGCCTCGACCAGCGATTCGAGCTCAGCCGGCGACAGGACGCCCAGGTCGCGGCCCCAGTGGACCACGGCGGGAATGCCCGCGCCGCGGGAGTCGAGCACGAGGCCGACTCCCGCGGCGCGGAGGTGATGGATCACGCGGGGACTCTACTCCGCGACCGGGATCGACTGCGCCTTGAGCGTCGCGATGGTGGCCTCCTGGCCGGCTTCGAGCGCCTCGAGCAGCGTGCCCTGACCCGTGACCGCCTTCTGGAAGCCGTCCGAGACGTCGGCGTAGGTCTGCGTCATGGTCGGGCCCCACACGAAGTCGGGGTTGACCTGCTGCGCAGCCTCGGCGAAGACGTCGTAGATCTTCTGGCCGCCGTAGAACTCGACGCCCTCCTGGAGCGACGGCAGCTGCAGACCGGCCGTCGTGGCGGGGTAGATGTTCGCCGACTGGTTGAGGGCGGTGAGCGCCTCGTCCGACGTGTTCAGCCACAGGGCGAACTTGCTCGCCTCGTAGAGGTGGTCCGTGCCCTTGAACACTGCGATGGACGAACCACCCCAGTTTCCGGCGCTGGCGCCGCCGTCCTCCCACTGCGGGGACGGAGCGACCGACCAGTTGCCGGCGGTGTCGGGAGCGCCGGACGAGATGGAGTTCGCGCCCCACACGGCCGAGTTCCAGGTCCAGACCTCGCCCGAGTTGTAGGCGTTGTTCCACTCCTCGGTCCAGGCCGGGTAGGTGGCGACGAGGTCCTCGTCGAGGAGCTCCTGCCAGTATTCCGCGACCTGCGTCGACGCCTCGCCGGTCAGGTCGACCGTCCACTCCTCGCCGTCGTTGGTGAACCAGTCGCCGTTGTCCTGCCAGACGAAGCCCGCGAACTGGTTGATGTCGGCGGTGGAGAAGTTGGTGATGTAGCCGCCGGCTGCACGGACGGCCTTGGCGGCCTCCTTGTACTCCTCCCACGTGGTGGGAACCTCGATGCCGTTCTGCTCGAACAGGTCGGAGCGGTAGAACAGCGCCATGGGGCCGGAGTCCTGCGGCACGCCGTACACGCCGTCGGTGCCGAGCGTGACCTGACCCCAGGTCCACGGGATGAACTGCTCTTCGGCGGCGACGACGTCCTCGCACGCCGAGAGGTCCTCGAGGCCGTCCTGCACGCGGAAGCTCGCGAGCGCGTCGTACTCGATCTGACCCAGGTCGGGGGCGTTGCCGGCCTCGAGCTGGCTGAAGAAGCTCTGGTACGTTCCGCCGTTGCCGTTCGGGCCGGTCTGCACCTCGACCTGGATGTCGGGGTTCTCCTCGTTCCAGATCGCGACGACGTCCTCGATGCCGGGGATCCACGAGGTGAAGTCGAGCGTGACGCTCTCCTCGGAGGGAGCGCAGGCCGTGGCATCCGCGCCCCCGCCGTTGTCGGTGGAGCCCGAGCCGCCGCCGGCGCATCCGGCGAGGGTGAGCGCGCTGAGCAGTGCGACGCCTGTGACGACTGCCCTCTTCTTGTGCTGCATGATCTTCCTTACTGATCGGGTGATGGGATTACAGGGATGCCTCGGGGCGAGCCCTCCGGCGGGGAGTCACTTCACGGAGCCGGTGCCGAGTCCGTTGCGCCAGAAGCGCTGAAGCAGCAGGAACGCGATGATGAGCGGCACGATCGACAGGAACGAGCCGACGAGGACGTAGGTGCGCAGCTCGGGGATCTGGTTGAGCTGCGTGTTCCACGAGTAGAGGCCGTACGTCACGGGGAACAGCTCCTGGCTGCGCAGCATGATGAGCGGCAGGAAGAAGTTGTTCCAGATGGAGACGAACTGGAAGAGGAACACCGTGATGAGGGCCGGCATCATGAGCCGGACCGAAACGGTGAAGAAGGTGCGCACCTCGCCGGCGCCGTCGATGCGGCCCGCCTCGATCAGCTCGTCCGGCACGCTCGCCGCCGCGTAGATGCGGCTGAGGTACACGCCGAACGGGCTGACGATGCTCGGAAGCAGCACCGCCCAGAACGTGTTCGTCAGGTTGACCTGGCTGAACAGGAGGAAGAGCGGCAGGGCGAGCGCGGTGGCGGGCACGAGCACGCCGCCGAGGACGACGTTGAAGAAGACCTCGCGTCCGCGGAACCGGTACTTCGCGAGGGCGTAGCCGCACATGCCGGCGACGACCGTGGCGAGGAGAGCGCCGATGCCGGCGTAGCCGAGGCTGTTGACCAGCCAGCGCAGGTAGATGCCGTTGTTGTACGTCAGCAGGTCGCCCACGTTCGCGAAGAAGTTCCAGTCCGAGAACCAGAGCGCGTTCGTGGTGAGCAGGTCGCCGCGGTCCTTCGTGGAGGCGATGAACAGCCACCAGATCGGCACCAGGAAGTAGAGCGTGAACACGCCCATGACGATCAGGGCGGCACCGCGCGAGAGGACGCTCTCCTTCGGCCCCCGCGAGGGACGCAGGTCGTCGGCGGTCGCGCCACGGGTACGGGTGAGGAGGCTCATGACTCGGACGCCTTCCGCTGCGTGATCTTCAGGAACGCGAACGACAGGGCGAAGGTCGCGATCGCCAGCACCACCGAGAAGGCCGCGGCCAGGTGCGAGTTGGGGATGGAGTTGGTCGCGTAGATCGTCATGTTCGGCGTGTACGTGCTCGAGACGGCCGCGGTGAACGAGCGGAACACCTGCGGCTCGGCGAGCAGCTGCAGCGTGCCGATGATCGAGAAGACCGCGGTCAGGATGAGCGCCGGCGCGACCATCGGGATCTTGATCGACCACGCGATGCGGATCTGGCCGGCACCGTCGAGGCGGGCAGCCTCGTACACCTCCGACGGAATGGCGAGGAGCGCCGAGTAGATGATCAGCATGTTGTAGCCGACGAACACCCAGGTGACGACGTTCGCGATCGACCACAGCACCAGCTGCGGCGAGAGGAAGTCGATCGTCTGCGTGACCTGGGTGAAGGGCGACAGGTTCGGCGAGTAGAGGAAGCCCCACATGATCGCCGCGATGACGCCCGGAACCGCGTAGGGCGCAAAGAACGCGAGGCGGAAGAACTTCTTCCCCTTGAGCACCGGCGAGTCGAGCAGCAGTGCGAACAGGAGCGCGAGACCGAGCATGATCGGCACCTGCACGACGCCGAACAGCAGGACCCGTCCGACCGACTCCCAGAACGGCGCGTTCTGGAAGACCAGCGCGTACTGCGCGAGCCCGCCGAACACCTCCTGCGGCTCGCCGTAGATGCCGTCGCGCTCGACCACCAGCAGCGACTGCCACACGGCGTAGCCGATGGGGATCAGGTAGAAGAGCAGGAAGAGCACGCCGAACGGACCCGTGAAGATCGCGATCGCGCCCTTGTGCGGGGTGTGACGGCGTCTCTCGCCGTCGGGCCGCGCGCTGCGGGCCTTGCGGCCGCCTCGCGTGACGAGGACTTCCGTGGCGGTCATGCGGCCGCCTCCTCTCTGATGATGCGCACGGCGCCTGCGGGGACCTCGATGTCTCCGCTCGCCGGCATCCCGGTGATGAGTTCGAATCCGGATGCCTCGGCCACGGCCGCGGTCACCCCGTGGTTGACGACGAACAGGTACGAGGCATCCGCTCCTCGACGACGGACGATCTCGAGCGTGCCGCCGCCTCCGCGCACCACGGCGGCCGGGCGGACGCCGGCATCGGCCGCGACGCGCGCGAGGAGGTCGCGGTAGTCGCCCTCCTCGAGCAGGGTCGCGAGGTACCACGCGGCGCCGTCGCCCCACGCGTTGCGCGTGACGGCGGGGCTTCCTGCCGAGGGTCCGTCGGTGAAGGATGCCTCGACCTCGGCCGTCGTCACGCGGGCGCGCTCCGACCACAGGGTGGACGTCGCGCCGGTGCTGAGCGTGAGGGTCTCGCCCGCGGCGATCGGCGCGAACTCCTCGACCCGGACGCCGAGCGCGTCGCGGAACGGGCCGGTGTAGCCGCCGGTCCAGACGCGGTCGTCCTCGTCGACGGTGCCGCTGTAGAAGGTGACGACGGCGGTGCCGCCAGCCGCGATCCAGTCGGTGATGACGGATGCCTCCCCGGCACGCACCAGGTGCAGGCCGGGCACGACGACCAGGCGGTAGTCCGACAGGTCGGCGCCCGGCGCGACGACGTCGACCGTCAGGCCGAGGGCGTGAAGCGCGCGGTAGGCCGCGTGGATCTGATCGAGGTAGCCGAGCGACTGGCTGGGCCGCGACTCGGTCTGCGTCGCCCACCACGCCTCCCACGAGAAGACGAGCGCGACCTGGGCCTCGACGCGCGAGCCCGCCACCTCGCCGATGCGGTCGACGATGCCGCCGAGCTCGACCACCTCGCGCCACACGGCGGAGTCGGTTCCGGCGTGGGGAAGCATCGCGGAGTGGAACTTCTCACTGCCCTGCACCGATGCCCGCCACTGGAAGAAGCACACCCCGTCGGCGCCGCGGGCGACGTGGGTGAGCGAGTTGCGGATGATCTCGCCGCCCGCCTTCGGCTTGTTGAGGGGCTGCCAGTTCACGGCACCGGTCGAGTGCTCCATCAGCAGCCACGGCGCGCCCTGGCCGAGGCCGCGCGAGAGGTCGGCGACGAACGCGAGCTCGGCCGTCGGGTCGCCGAGGCGGTGATCGAGGTAGTGGTCGTTGGCGACGATGTCCATGTCGCCCGCCCACGACCAGTAGTCGAGGTTCTCGATGTGCGCGGTGACCATGAAGTTCGTGGTGATCGGCATCGGGCTGAGCGGACGGATGACCTCGGCCTCGGCGCGGTAGTACGAGATGAGCTCGTCCGAGCTGAACCGGTGGAAGTCGAGCATCTGCCCGGGGTTGCGGGTCGACAGCGTCGCGCGCGGCGGCAGGATCTCGTCCCAGTCGCCGTAGGTCTGACTCCAGAAGGCGGTCCCCCACGCGGCGTTGAGCGCATCGAGCGTGGCGTGCTTCTCGCGCAGCCAGCGACGGAAGGATGCCGCGCTCTCGTCGCAGAAGCAGAGGGCGTTGTGGCACCCGAGCTCGTTCGACACGTGCCAGAGGGCGACGGCCGGGTGATCGCCGTACCGGCGGGCTACGGCCTCGACGAGGCGCAGGGCGGCGGCGCGGAACACCGGCGAGCTCGGGCAGAAGGCCTGCCGCCCGCCGGGGAAGCGGCGCGTGCCGTCCTCGGCCATCGGCAGGACCTCAGGGTGCGCGCGGGTCAGCCACGCCGGCGGCGAGGAGGTGCCCGTGCCGAGGTTCACGCGGATGCCCGCGGCGTGCAGCCGGCCGATGATGTCGTCGAGCGCGCGGAAGTCGTACTCGCCCTGCCGCGGCTCGAGGTGCGACCACCCGAAGATGTTGATCGCCACGAGGTCGACGCCTGCCTCGCCCATCAGAGCGATGTCCTCGTCCCACACGTCGGGCGTCCACTGTTCGGGGTTGTAGTCGCAACCGAACGCGATGCCGTCGTGCTCGAAGGGGCGGGCGGGGGCCGTCATGTTCTCCTCGAATCTGTGAACGTGCACAGATTCGAGCGGTTTCCTCCGCGTCGAGGTTCTGTGAACGTGTACAGAGTATGCACGCTCGACCCCTCTGTCAACATTCCCGCATCGAGTGTGCTCGTGCACATACGATGGTCCGCGTGGAGACCACAGGCCGACGACGACGCGCGACCGTGAAGGATGTCGCGACCGAAGCGGGCGTTTCCCGGGGCACGGTGAGCCGCGTCCTCAACGGCCAGCGATACGTGTCGGACGAGGCGCGCGCGGCGATCGACGCGGCGATCGAGAAGGTCGGCTTCGTGCCCAATCGCGCCGCCCGGAGCCTCGTCATGCAGAGCTCGCAGGCGATCGGCCTCATCGTCCACGAGCCGCATTCGCTGTTCGTCGAGGACCCGAACATCGGGTCGATCCTGCTCGGGGCGAACGCGGCTCTCTCCGAGGCCGACTACCAGCTCTCCTTCCTCATCGCCGATTCGCCCCGCGACATCGAGCGTCTGGCCCGCTATCTCAGCGGCGGGCTCATCGACGGCGTGATCATCGTCTCGGCGCGCGTCGGCGACCCCATCACGAAGGCCGTCGCGGATCTTGGCCTCCCCGCCGCTTTCGTGGGGCACCCGCGCGACATCGGCGACGCCGCTTACGTCGCGATCGACAACCGCGGCGCCGCCCGCGACATCACGGCCCGCCTGGCGGCGACCGGGCGCGGGCGCATCGGGATGATCGCCTCGGCCCTCGACCGCGACTCCGGCTCGGACCGCCTGGCCGGCTTCGTCGACGCCCTCGGCAACCGGTTCGACCCGCAGCTCGTCGAGCGGGTGCCGCTGTACTCGTACTCCGACGGACAGGCCGGCATGCGGGCCCTGCTCGACCGCGCGCCCGAGATCGACGGGGTGTTCGCCTCGAGCGACGCCGTCGCCGCCGGCGCGATGGACGTGCTGCAGGCGGCGGGGCGCAGCATCCCGCACGACGTCGGTGTCGTCGGCTTCGACGACAGCTCGTGGGCGCTGCGGTGCGATCCCCCGCTCTCGACCGTGCACCAGCCCGCGACCGAGCTCGGGCGAGCCGCCGCCGAGTCGGTGCTGCGTCAGCTGCGGGGCGAGGACCCCGAGACGGGCGGCCGGGTGCTGGAGTGCCCGGTGGTCTGGCGCGCCTCCGCCTGACCCGGCGCCCTTGTACCGATCGACCCGGTCGCATGCGACACGCCGCGGCGGGGGCGGCGGACGCCGGTTCCTCCTGCGAACGGTACGCCGACTCGGGACCTCTCGGGCACCAACTCCGCCTGACCGGGCCGACACGCCGCCGACACGCCGCGCGCCGCCGCGCTCAGGCGGAGTTCGTGTCCGATGCGCCGTCCGGACTGCCGCCGCAACGACGGCTGCTTATCCATGTGCACGTTCACAGGCCCGCGTGTTCGGAATGCCCGCACACGGGCCGGGGTTGCAGTCCACGATGAGCACTGCGACCCCGGCCCTGTCCGTCCTCGACCTCGTGCCGGTGCGCGCCGGCCAGACCAGCGCCCAGGCGGTCGCGGCATCCCTCGCCCTCGTCGCGCGCGCCGACGAGCTCGGGTTCCGGCGCTACTGGTTCGCCGAGCACCACAACATGCCCGCCGTCGCCTCGACGACGCCGCCCGTGCTGGCGGCGGCCGCGGCGGCCCGCACGTCGCGCATCCGGCTCGGATCCGGCGGCGTGATGCTGCCCAACCACTCCCCGCTCGTCGTGGCCGAGCAGTTCGCGGCGCTCGAGGCTCTCGCGCCGGGTCGGATCGACCTCGGCCTGGGTCGCGCGCCGGGCTCGGATCCGGTGATCACGCAGCTTCTGCGCCAGAGCGGCACGGCGAGCGACGTCGAGCGGTTCCCCGACCACGTGCGCGACATCGTGTCGCTCGTCTCGCCCGACGGGGCGAGCGTGCGCTTCACGTCGGGCGGGACCTACGACGTGCACGCGACCCCGGCTGCGGCGACCGTGCCCGAGGTGTGGCTGCTCGGGTCGAGCGACTACTCGGCCCAGCTCGCCGCCGCCGTCGGCCTGCCCTACGTGTTCGCGAACCACTTCTCGGGGCAGGGTCTCGAACGCGCCCTCGACCTGTACCGCTCGGCGTACCAGCCGAGCGAGGCGCACCCCGAGCCGCGCACGTTCCTGACCGCGAATGTCCTCGCCGCGCCGTCCGCCGACGAGGCCGAGGCCCGCGCCCTGCCCAACCTGCGCATGACCGCGCGCCTGCGCACCAACCAGCCGCTCACCCCGCTCGAGACGGTCGAGCAGTCCATCGCCGGCGCGGCCGACTTCGACGGGCTCGGCGACTCGTTCATGGCGTCCGCCCGCGCGAACTGGTTCGTCGGCACGCCCGATGCCGTCGCGGCCGACCTGCGGGCGTTCGCCGCGCAGCACGGGGTCGACGAGGTCATGATCTCGCCGATCGCGGGATCGTACGAGAACGAGCCGATGGATGCCGCGCCCGGCCGCGTGCAGACCCTCGAGCTGCTCGCGGCCGAGCTCGGCCTCACCTGACGAGCGAGTAGAAGCGGAAGAAGCCGAAGGCCTCGATCGGCAGGATCTCGAGGTCCGCGAAGCCCGCCGCCTGCGCGTAGTCGCGGAGCGTGTCGGGTCGCATCACCGTGCCGGTGCCCACACTCGGCTGGTGCGACAGCCCGTCGGGAAGGCAGCACAGGAGGCTGAAGCCGTACATAAGCCTCTCGAGCTCGTCGCCCGGCGCGGCGAGGCGCTCGCCCACAGCCTCGTCCATGATCACGACCGGCCCGTCGGGCACGGCGAGCCGCATCGCCGCCAGGACGTCCATCGGCCGGGGCATGTCGTGGATGCACTCGAACGCGAACGCGGCGTCGAAGGGGCCGTGCACCGCGAGTCCGTCGCCGTCGGCGTTGTGGAAGCGCACGCGGTCGGCGACGCCCGCCTCGGCGGCGTTCGCCCGTGCCATCTGGATCGAGGGCTCGTCGATGTCGAAGCCGTCCACCCGGAGGCCGGGATATGCCTGCGCGAGAGCGATCGACGACCAGCCGGCGCCCATCCCCACGTCGGCGATGCGAGCGCCGGGTCGCGTGAGGACCGACTGGAGGCCTTCGACGCGGGCGAAGGCCGACGGCAGCTCGCCGAACCAGGGCCGGTTGAGATCGGCCTGGGCCTCGCGCGCATCGGCGCCGAGTCGTTCCCAGCTCACGCCACCGCCGTGACGGTAGGCCTCGAGCAACTCAGGAAGAGCCCCTCCGGCCGCCGCGAAGAGCCTCGACATCGGCCCCATGTAATTGAGGCTGGAGGTATCGGTCAGGACCTCGGCCGCGCCGCTCGGGAGCGAGTACCGGTTGCGCTCTGCGTGTCCGCCGGCGTCGGCGTCGAGCACGAGCACGCCGGAGACGGCCTGCTGCTCCAGCCACTCGCGTGCGTAGCGCGGCTGGGTGCCCGTGCGGTCGGCCAGCTCGGTCGCCGTGGCGGGACCGTCGTCGGCGAGGCTGCGGTACCAGCCCAGACGGTCGCCCAGATACGCGGACAGGATGTCGATGCAGCCGAGCACGGACCCCAGCATCCGCTCGGCGAACTCCTCGGCGGTCGCGGTTCTCTCGGTGGGCTGGACGGTGGTCATCGGACGTTCCCTTCGGTTCGTGGGCGATACCCGCGGCGGGCTCGCACGTCAGACGCTAGAGGTGCACCCGCGCCCGCCGAATCGGGAGAATCATGCAGATCGGCGGGCGAGCGGCTGCATGATCCGCGGTCAGGTGCGCTGCGCGTGCCACCAGGCGGCTGCGGCCGTGCGGGTGCCGACGCCGATCTTGAGATACACGTTCGCGAGGTGACGGCCGACCGTCTTCTCGCTGATGAAGAGGCGCTGCGCGACCTCCCTGTTGCCGGAACCCTCGGCCACCAGCGCGAGCACCTCGCGCTCGCGGGGCGTGAGCGGTCCGTGCGTCGGCGCGGTGGGGGCGGAGTCCTCCTCCTCGACGCCGAGCCGGACCAGGATGCTGCGCGCCTCCGATCCTGCGACCGTCGCGGCCGCGGCATCCCCCGACTGCTCATACGCTCCGGCCTCGAGAAGCAGCACCCGCGCGAGCTCGTACGGCTGCCGATCGGAACGGAAGAACGCCTCGGCCCGCCGCAGTGCCGCGATCGCCGTCGCGTCGTCCCCTGCGGCGAGCGCCCGCATGCCGTCGGCGTGCGCGGACCACGCCGCGAAGCCCTCGCTGCCGAAGCGCACGGCCGCATCCTGCAGCTCACGGGCGGCGGCATCGGCGCCGTCGCGATCGCCGCACGCGAGCGCGGTCTCGACCACCGCGCGCAGCAGCCGGACGCGCGCGACGGCATCGCGTCCCGCGAGCGAGATCGACAGCATCGAGCGGGCGTCGGCGGCGCGCCCCTCCGCGACGAGCAGGAGCGCCTCGCCGGGCTGGGGGTCGATGGCCGACGCGCGGGCGAGCGCGAACGCCTCCCGCGCCCCGGCCGCATCGCCTCGGCGGCGGCGCAGCTCGCCGAGCTGATAGAAGCCCTCTCCCGCCACCCAGGGGTTGCCGCCCGCGAGGTCCTCGCACTCGCGTGAGATCGCCGCCTCGGCATCGGTCCACTCGCCGCGGGCGCTGCGCAGTTCGATGCGATGAACGCGGCAGATGCCGGTGTAGATGGCCTCGCTCCCGAACTGCCGGCACCACTGCTCGGTCGCACGCGTCCATGCCTCCATGCGCCGGAAATCGGCCAGCTCGTGACAGACGTGGATGATCGTGCAGTAGATGTCTCCGGCCCACTCGGCCGCGAGGTGACCGGCCAGCACCGGGAGCATCGCCTCATCGAGGAGCGCGAACCCCCTCGCCGAGTCACCGCTGCGCAAGACGGCGAGTCCTCGCACCGCGAGCGCGAGCGACTCGACCGCGGGATCCGGGAACCGGCGCGCCAGGTCGGCCAGCCGGTCGACCTCGTCGTGCCACGAGGTTTCGCCGCTCACCAGCGCGAACGTCGCATCGAGGTAGGCGAGGTATGCGTGGGCGACGTCGTCGGGCAGGTCGTCGAGCAGGCGCCTCGCGCGGTGCACCCAGGCTGACCCGATCGTGAGGTCGCCGCGGGTGATCCACAGCATCGCGAGCTGGAGCGCCGTCATCGCCGCCTCGGACGACCGGCCGCTGTCGAAGAATGCGCGGAAGGCCTCCTCGGCGAGAGCCAGCGACTCGGGCACGCGGCCGAGCCACCAGGCCGAGCGTGCCATGGCCGTCACGTCCGCGGCATCGAGCGGCGCGATCGCGCGGGCGGCGCTCAGCTGCGCCAGCGCGGCGTCCCACTCCGCGGCCGCGTAGGCGCGGCGGCCGGCGGCGAGGGCGCCCGGGTGGTCGAGCATGCTTCAGGGTACTGCCGTCGCCCGGCGCGCTGCGGCTCGGTCCCCGCTGCGGCTCGGTCCCCGCTGCGGCGTGGGTACCTACCAGGCGATGAGCTTGAGCGGGGTGACCTCGATCAGGACGGAGTACTTGTCGGCCATCGTCTCGGTGGTGAGGTCGAGCCGCCGGAGCCAGGCGTCGTACTTCGCGGTGTACTCATCGGCTATGCGCGGCAGCCAGGCGGTCGACGGCTCTGGCGAGATGGTCGCGGTGCCCCGCAGCACCGTCAGCTGCTCGCCGTCGTGACCGGCCTCGAGGTGCAGCAGCGCCCGGTCGTTCACGCGGAGGTTGCGGACCTTCGCGGTCGCAGGCTCGCTCATGATGAGCGCGCGCCCGTCGCGCCACAGGAACCAGATCGGCACGGCGTGCGGAAAGCCGTCGCGGCCGACCGTCCCGAGCCACGCGACCTGCTCGCCCTCGAGCCGCGCGAGGGCGCGGGCGTGGACGTCGTTCGCGGGGTCGAAGGCGAACGGCTCGCTCATGCCTCGTCGGGCTCTCCGCTGAGGAGGCCGCGCAGCCAGTCGCGGGCCTCGACGAACACGTCGTCGGAATACCGTTCGGGGTAGTGCACCACGGCGCGGTCGGCCCGGGGGTACGAGCCGAGGAAGACGACTTTCGGGCTGAAGCGCCGCAGGCCGAGCAGCGCGTCGGCCATGCGCTCGTCCTCGATGTGGCCGTCGGCGTCGATGACGAAGCGGTACCGGCCGAGCGCATCGCCGATGGGGCGCGACGCGAGGAGTGAGAGGTTGATGCCGCGCGTCGCGAACTGCTCGAGCATCTCGAGCAGCGCGCCGGGGTGGTCGTCGGGCAGCTCGGCGATGAGGGAGGTCTTGTCGGCGCCCGTCGGTGGCGGCGGCGCCACCGTCCTGCTCACCAGCACGAACCGCGTGACCGCGTTGGGGTTGTCGCCGATCGCCGAGGCGAGCAGTTCGAGGTCGTGGTGCTCGAGGATCCCGGGAGGGGCGATCGCGGCATCCGCGTCGCTCGATCCGTCGATGAGGCTCATCGCGCTGGCCACGTTGCTCGCCGCCGGGATGTGCGCGTGCGCGGGCAGCGTGCGCGACAGCCACTGCAGGCACTGCGCGTAGGCGACCGGGTGCGCGGCGACGACCGAGACGTCGTCGAGCTTCGCACCCGGGCGGCCGACGAGCACGAACTCGACCGGCACGAGGTACTCGCCGACGATGCGGAGGCCGGGGACCGTGGCCAGGGCGTCCTGCGCGGTCGACACCCCGCCGTCGACGGAGTTCTCGATCGCGATCATCGCCGCGTCGGACCGCCCCTCGACGACGTCGGCCAGCGCCTCGCCGACGTTGCGGACCGGACGCCACTCCTGAGCGCGCGCCTCGGGCACCTGCGAGAGCGCCGCCTCGGTGAACGTGCCGGCGGGCCCGAGGTAGCTGTACGTGCGGCGGACGGGAGCAGCCTCGGAAGTCACGGGTGCCAGCCTAGCCACGTGCACAACTCCTCAGGACTTCGGAGTCGTCATCCGCATGCCCACCCTTCCGCGATCCATGCGGAGTTGTGCACGGGGTCCGCCGGACATCGAACGTCAAGTCCGTGCGCCCCGTCGCCGGGACGGGCAGACTGGACCCATGAGTCGAGCAGGACAGCCCGCCGAAGCATCCGACCTCATCGACATCGATGAGCTGATCTCCGCCTATTACGACATCGCGCCCGATCCCGCCGTACCCGAGCAGCGGGTCGCCTTCGGCACCAGCGGCCACCGCGGGTCGTCGCTGTCGGCGAGCTTCAACGAGGTGCACATCCTCGCGACCACGCAGGCAATCGTCGACTACCGCCGCGCGCAGGGGATCGAGGGCCCGCTCTTCCTCGGCCGCGACACCCACGGCCTGTCGCTCCCCGCCGAGCGCAGCGCGATCGAGGTGCTCGTCGCGAACGGTGTCGAGGTGCGGGTCGACTCCCGCGACTCCTGGGTCCCGACGCCGGCGCTGAGCCACGCGATCCTCGCCTACAACAAGGGGCGGGATGCCGCCGACCCGGGCCGCGCCGACGGCATCGTCGTGACGCCCAGCCACAACCCGCCACGCGACGGCGGCTTCAAGTACAACCCGCCCAACGGCGGACCGGCCGACACCGACGCGACCGGCTGGATCGCCGACCGGGCGAACGAGCTCATCACGGCGGGGCTCGAGGGCATCGCGCGCACGCCGTTCGCCGACATCGACGGCGATGCGCTGGGCGACTACGACTTCCGCGACGCCTACGTGCGCGACCTGGCGAGCATCATCGACGTCGACGCGATCCGGTCGGCCGGCGTGCGCATCGGCGCCGACCCGCTGGGCGGCGCATCGGTCGAGTACTGGGCGCTCATCGCCGAGGTGCACGGCCTCGACCTCACTGTGGTCAACCCCGACGTCGACCCGACGTGGAGGTTCATGACGCTCGACTGGGACGAGAAGATCCGCATGGATCCGTCCTCGCCGTCGGCCATGGCCTCGCTCGTGGGGCGGCGCGCCGAGTACGACGTCCTCACCGGCAACGACGCTGATGCCGACCGGCACGGCATCGTCACGCCCGACGCAGGCCTCATGAACCCCAACCACTACCTCGCGGTCGCGATCGACTACCTCTACTCGCACCGTCCGGATTGGCCGGCGGATGCCGCGATCGGCAAGACCCTGGTGTCGTCGATGATCATCGACCGCGTCGCCGAGTCGCTCGGTCGCCGGCTGCTCGAGGTGCCCGTCGGCTTCAAGTGGTTCGTCCCCGGACTTCTCGACGGCTCGGTCGCGTTCGGCGGCGAGGAGTCGGCCGGCGCGTCGTTCCTGCGCAAGGACGGCACGGTGTGGACGACGGACAAGGACGGCATCCTGCTCTGCCTGCTGGCTGCCGAGATCCTCGCGGTGACGGGCAAGACGCCGTCGCAGCGCTACGCGGAGCTCGAGGCCGAGTTCGGCGCGTCGGCGTATCAGCGCGTGGATGCGCCGGCGAGCCCCGCGCAGAAGGCGGCGCTCGGAAAGCTCGCCCCCGAGGCGGTCTCGGCGACCGAGCTCGCCGGCGAGCCCATCACCGCCAAGCTCTCGCACGCCCCCGGCAACGGCGCGGCGATCGGCGGCCTCAAGGTGCAGACCGAGCACGCGTGGTTCGCGGCGCGCCCGTCGGGCACCGAGGACGTCTACAAGCTCTACGCCGAGTCGCTGCGCGGTCCCGAGCACCTCGCCGAGGTGCAGGCCGAGGCCCGCGCGGTCGTGACGGAGGCCGTCGGCGGGGCGTGACGCCCGACCTCGCGATCACCAGGCGCGCGCGGCCTCCCACACCCGCGCGACGGGCCGATGCTACCGCGTGATGGGGACGCGCGTCAGGGCCGCGAACCGGACAAAGGTCCTAGAATCAGCCTCGTGAGCGAGACGCACGCGCCTGCCCGAGGCGCAGCAACACTGCATGACGTCGCGCGCGAGGCCGGCGTGTCGCTGGCGACCGCCTCCCGCGTGCTCAACGGATCGACCCGCAAGGTGGCCGAGAGCTACCGCGAGCGGGTCGAGGCCGCGGCCGAGACCCTCGGCTACACCGCCAACCTGTCCGCACAGGCGACCGCGCGAGGATCATCGGCGGTCATCGCCCTGCTCGTCGCCGACATCGCCGACCCGTCCTTCGGGCAGCTGGCCGCCGGGGTGGTCCGCGGCGCCGACGAGGCCGGTCTGACCGTGACGGTCGCCGTGACCGCGCGGGATCCGCAGCGCGAGGTGCGCATCGTGCGCGCCCTTCGCGGGCAGAGACCGCGCGGACTCATCCTGGCCGCCTCGAGGACGGACGGACCGGAGGCCGCGCGACTCGAAGCCGAGCTCGAGGCGTTCGCGGGCATGGGGGGCCAAGTGGTCCTCCTCGACCGCGGCGACCCCGCACGGCGCTCGGTGGGTTTCGACAACACTGTCGGAGCCGAGGCTCTGGGCGCGGAGCTCGCCGGCATCGGCTACCGCGACGCCGTGATCGTCGGCGCGGCCGAGGGTGTCCGCACGTCCGACGACCGCATCGACGGCTTCACCGAGGGGTTCACCCGCGGCGGCGGGAGCATCCGCGAGGTCCGCCGCGGCGGCGTCAGCCGCGATTCCGGCTACGAAGCCACCCGGCAGCTGCTCTCCGAAGGGCTTCCCTCGGGAACGCTCGTCTTCGGCGTCAACGACCTGCTGGCCATCGGAGTCGCCTCGGCGCTGCGGGACGCCGGGCGCACCGTGGGGGCCGACATCGCCGTCGCCGGCTTCGACGACATCCCCAACGGCCGAGACATCGGCCCGGGGCTGACGACGGTGCGCGCCCCGCTCGACGAGCTCGGCTATCGCGCGCTGCGCGCGGTGGTCGAGAAGGAGTGGGATGCCGCGGCCGAGACGCCGCTGCCCCTCGAGGTCATCGTCCGCGGGAGCACTCCCCCTCGCACGTGAACCCGCGACTCAGCCGAGCGCTGACGCGAGGGCGGATCCCGCGGCGGCCAGCCAGCGCGCCGGGTCGGCCATCGCCGCGCCCGGCGAGCCCGCGAGGTCGGTGAGCGACGCGGTCGCGGCGAACGCCGAGACGTCGGTGCCCCCGGCGATCCGGCCGGCGACCAGCGCGACGGGCACCTCCCGTGCTGCGGCGACCGCACCGACGTGCGCGGGCACCTTGCCCGCCGCCGACTGCGCGTCGTAGGAGCCCTCGCCCGTGATGACGACGGAGGCCTCGCCCACCGCCGCCGCGAGGCCGACGAGCTCGGCGACCGCCGCCGAGCCGGGCACGAGGGTCGCGCCCCACGCGAGGAGCGCGAACCCCGCGCCCCCGGCGGCGCCCGCGCCGGCGGTGGTGGGGTCGGCGGGAAGGAGCCCGGCCAGTCGCCCCAGCCCGGCATCGAGGGCGATCACCCCATCGGGCGACGTGCCCTTCTGCGGCCCGAAGACGGCCGCCGCACCCCACGCCCCGAGCAGGGGGTTGGTGACGTCGCTCAGCACGGTGACCCCGCCGGGCGGGAGCGGCGGGAGCCCGGAGAGGTCTGCGCGGGCGAGACGGGCGAGGCCCCGCCCGCCCTCCGCGATCGGCCGATGCTCGGCGTCCGTGAAGCGGGCGCCGAGCGCGGTGAGCAGGCCGGTGCCTCCGTCGGTCGACGCGCTCGAGCCGATGCCGAGAACGAGCCGCGAGACGCCGTGGGCGAGAGCAGCGGCGACGGCCTCGCCGAAGCCGCGCGTTCCGGCATCGAGAGGCCGGAGGCGCGCAGGGGTGCCCAGCAACTCGATCCCGCTCGTGCCGGCCAGCTCGACGACGGCGGTGCCGCGCGGTGCGCTCCCGTCCGGGGGCAGCAGGAGCCAGGATGCCTCGACCGGCGTGCCCTCGGGCCCGGTCACGGTGACGGGCATGCGGGTGGCGGCGGGGACCGCCGTCGCGAACGCGTCGAGCGTGCCCTCGCCGCCGTCGGCCATGGGCAGGAGGCGCACGCGGTCGTGCGGACGCACGCGGTGCCACCCCTCGCCGAGGGCGGCCGCCGCGTCGGCGGCGCCGATGGTGCCCTTGAACGAGTCCGGCGCGATCACGACGGTGTGCATGCGGACATTCTCCTCGGGTGGTCAGGCCGGCCGGGGCGCCGTGCTCTCGCGCACGCGCAGGGCCGTAGGTACGAGGACGAAGCCGGCCTCGCCGTCTTCGATGCCCGCGATGAGCGTGGCGACGGCGACCTCGCCGAGACGGTCGAAGTCCTGACCCACGGTGGTCAGGGGCGGTCGGTAGTCGGCGGCGTCGGCGATGTCGTCGAACCCGACGACGCTGACGTCGCCGGGGATGCGCAGACCCGCGTCCGCCAACCCGCGGACCACGCCGAGCGCGGTCTGGTCGTTCGCGGCGAAGACGGCGGTCATGCCGGGCTGCTCGAGCAGGCGAGCGGCGGCCGCGTGACCGGATGCCGCGGTCCAGTCCCCGGGCATGGTCGGCGGTGCGTCGACTCCGGCTGCCGCGAGCGCCGCGCGCCAGCCGTTCTCGCGCTCGGATGCCGCGAACGACCCCGCAGGACCGGTGACGTGGTGCACAGTCCGGTGACCGAGCGACAGCAGGTGCTCGGTCGCCGCGCGGGCGCCGGCGGCGTGGTCGGACTGGACGATGCCGAATCGACGGTCCGAGCCGGCGCCGGGCGGCGCGTCGACGACCACGAGGCCGAGGCCGGCAGGGGCGGGCGTCTCGCTCGCGGCCGCGGTCGCCTCGTTGAGCACCACGACCCCGTCGACGCCCTGCTCGCTCAGCCGCTCGAAGGCGGCTCCGACGTCGGGGTGGGCGCCGAGCGTGACGACGGTGAGGGCGTAGCCGCGTGCGGCCGCGGCATCCGCCACCGCCTGCAGCATGCGCGAGTTGCCCACGGTCGCCAGCGTGGACACGAGCAGGCCGATCGTCTGCGTGCGACCGGTGCGCAGGGCGCGGGCGGCGCGGTGGGGGCGGTAGCCCAGCTGCGTCATCGCCGCCTCGACGCGCGCACGGGTACCGGGATCGACCCGCGGGCTGCCGTTCACGACCCGCGAGACCGTCTGCCCCGAGACGCCGGCCACGGCGGCGACGTCGGCCATCGACACCCGTCGTTGCATGACCCACCCTCCGCTCGCGCATAACTCCTGCAGCCTGCTCGATGTTGACGTTACCACGGCCCCTTGCTACCGTGTTGACGTGAACATGCCGGAGTTGCGCCCCACCGCCGAGACCCTCGGAGCGGGCGTCGTGAAACGATCGACCCGCCTCGCCGACGGACGCGAGCTGATCTACTACGACGACCCCGGCACATCGCTGGCCGCCGAGCGCGCGATCGACACGCGCGACCTCGGCGCGCGACCCGAGACGGCGACCATGCGTCGCGACGTCCTTACCGGCGACTGGGTCTCCGTGGCCGCCGCGCGCCAGAACCGCGCGTTCCTCCCGCCCGCCGAGCTCGACCCGCTGGCCCCGCAGACGCCCACCAATCCCTCGGAGATCCCGTCGCTCTACGACGTCGCGGTCTTCGAGAACAAGTCGCCGTCCTTCGGCCCCGCCCTCGCCGTCGCCCACGGCGAGGCGCCCGCGGGCGTCGACGCGCCCCGCGATCTCGACGACCTGCTCGCCCCGGGCCTCGGCCGCACGCGCACCTCGGTCGGACGCTGCGAGGTCGTGTGCTTCAGCCCCGAGCACTCGGGATCCTTCGGCACGCAGAGCGTCACCCGCGCCCGCACCGTCATCGAAGCCTGGGCCGACCGCACGGCCGCGCTGTCGGGACTGCCCGGCATCGAGCAGGTGTTCCCGTTCGAGAACCGCGGCGAGGCGATCGGCGTCACCCTGCCGCACCCGCACGGGCAGATCTACGCCTACCCGTACATCACCCCGCGCACGTCGACCCTGCTCGCCTCGATCGACCGCGAGGGCGCCGACCTGTTCGACCGGATCCTCGACTTCGAGCGCGCGTCCGACCGAGTGATCCTCGAGGGCGAGCACTGGACCGCCTTCGTGCCGTTCGCCGCGCGCTGGCCCCTCGAGGTGCACCTCCTCCCCCACCGCCACGTGCCCGACCTCGCCCAGACGACCGACGTCGAGCGCGACGAGCTCGCTCCTCTGTACCTGCGACTCCTGCGTGGAGTGGATGCGCTGTACGACTCCCCCACGCCGTACATCGCCGCGTGGCACCAGGCACCGGTGAACCGCGGGCGCGACGCCGTGCGGCTCAACCTGCAGCTCACCTCGCCCCGCCGCGCCGTCGACAAGCTGAAGTTCCTCGCCGGATCCGAAGCCGCCATGGGCGCCTGGATCGGCGACGTCTCCCCCGAGACCGCCGCAGAACGCCTCCGCGAAGCGGTCGGCTCGATCAGCGCGGAGGCCCTGTGACCACGCCCGACACCGCCGGCTCCGCCCGCGACCTCTTCCGCCGGAGCTACGGCGCCGAACCCGTCGGCACCTGGTCCGCGCCCGGCCGCGCCAACCTCATCGGCGAGCACACCGACTACAACGACGGCTTCGTCCTGCCCTTCGCGATCCAGCACCGCACCCACGTGGCGCTCGCACCGCGGGGCGACGGGATCATCCGCGTCGTCTCGACCTTCGACGACTCGGCCGTCGAGGTGCCGCTGTCCGACCTCGACGCACTCTTCCCGACGCGACGCGACGAGGTCGTCGAGTGGGCGCGCTACCCGCTCGGGGTCGCGTGGGCGCTGCTCGCGGCATCGGGCACGCCGGCGGACGAGGTCGCCGGCGTCGACCTGGCCTTCGCGTCGGGCGTGCCGGTGGGCGCGGGCCTCTCATCGTCGGCCGCCATCGAGGGCGCGACCGCGGTCGCTCTGGCCGAGAACTGGGGACTCGAGCTCGACCGCGTCGCGCTCGCCCAGGCCGGCCGACGCGCCGAGAACGAAGCCGTCGGCGCCCCCACCGGGATCATGGACCAGATGGCGTCGATGCTCGGCCGCGCCGACGCCGCGATCTTCCTCGACTGCCGCTCGCTCGACACCCGGGTGGTCGACCTCGGGTTCGAGGCCGCAGGTCTCGACCTCGTCGTGATCGACACGCGCGTCTCCCACTCGCACTCCACGGGCGGTTACGGCGACCGCCGGGCCGCGTGCGAGCGGGGCGCCGCCATCATGGGCGTGCCCGCCCTTCGCGACCTCTCGGTCGCCGACCTCGCGCGCGCGGCCGAGCTCATGGACGACGTCACGTTCCGCCGCGTCCGCCATGTCGTCACCGAGGATCAGCGCGTGCTCGCCACCGTGCGACTGCTGAGCGAGGAGGGTCCCGCGGCCATCGGCGACCTGCTCGTGGCATCGCACGCGTCGATGCGCGACGACTTCGAGATCTCGGTCCCCGAGCTCGACACCGCCGTCGACACGGCGCTGGCCGCCGGTGCCATCGGTGCGCGCATGACCGGCGGCGGCTTCGGCGGCGCCGCCATCGCGCTCATCGCCCGCGACCGGGTGGAGCGGCTCACCGATGCGGTGACCGCCGCGTTCGCGGCATCCGGCTTCGCTCGCCCCTCGATCTTCACCGTCACCCCGTCAGCAGGCGCCGCCCGCGACGCCTGACCCGCGAGTTCACCGCCCCGTCCTCGTCAACCCCTGGCGATGACGGATGCCTCGCCCTACGTTCGAACGTGGGCCGTGGCATCCGCTCGCCTCGGCACGGAAGGAGCGACACGTGGCGTACATCACCGTCGGAACCGAGAACTCGGCCGACATCGAGCTCTACTACACCGATCAGGGCGAGGGCCAGCCGGTCGTGCTGATCCATGGCTTCCCGTTGAACGGCGAGTCGTGGGGCAAGCAGCAGGCGGCGCTCCTCGACGCCGGCTATCGCGTGATCGCCTACGACCGGCGCGGCTTCGGCGCCTCGTCGAAGGCGGGCTCGGGGTACGACTACGACACCTTCGCCGCCGACCTGCACGCCCTCATGGAGGATCTCGATCTGAAGGATGCCGTCCTCGTCGGCTTCTCGATGGGCACCGGCGAGATCGCGCGCTACCTCTCCCGCTACGGCAGCTCGCGTGTGGCGAAGGCGGCGTTCCTCGGCTCGCTCGAGCCCTACCTGCTCGTGACCGACGACAACCCCGACGGCGCCGGGCCGCAGGACTTCTTCGACGGCATCGCCGCGTCGGTGCGCGAGGACCGCTACGCCTTCATCGCCGGGTTCTTCAAGGACTTCTACAACCTCGACGACAACCTCGGCTCGCGCATCTCGCAGGAGGCGCTGGACGCGAGCGTGCAGGTCGCGAACCAGGCGAGCAACGCCGGCATCTCTGCGGCGCCGCTGACGTGGCCGACGGACTTCCGTGGCGACATCGGCTCGGTCGACGTGCCGACGCTGATCCTGCACGGCACGGCCGACAACATCCTGCCGATCGACGCGACCGCGCGCCGGTTCCGCACGATGCTTCCCGACGCGACGTACGTCGAGATCGAGGGCGCACCGCACGGTCTGCTGTGGACCCACGGCGCCGAGGTCAACGAGGCGCTGCTCGCGTTCCTGCGGACCTGACAGCGGTCGTCATGGCGCGTCGGCCGGCACCTGCGGGTGCCCGGCCGGCGCGATCACGTCGTCGTACTCGCGTCGCAGATACCTCGGCGCCCGCACGCGCCAGGCCTCGGTCACGAGTTCGGCGAGGTGGTCGTCGTCGATCGACGCCATGCGGAACGCGACCTTGGGCTCGTTCCACGCCGTGGTCGTGCGCAGGAACACGTCGGGCGCCATCTCGGTGAGGGCCAGCGCGTCGACCCGGTCGCCGACCTTCACGCCGACGACCAGCTCGCGGGCGATGATCTCGCGCATGTCTTCGGGGATGCTCGGCCACGGGTGGCACTCCCACGCGTACAGCTTGCCGCGCACGAACCACGCCGCGCCGCCGCTCGTCGCGCGCTCCTCGCTGCCGGGAAGACCGCTCGCCGTGCGGCGGATGTCGTCGAGGGTGGCCACGGGATGAGCGTATGCCCGGGGCCCGACATCGGATGCGGCGGCGGCTTCACGCTCAGGCCGGATGGGATGGCGGGGATGGTACTCGACGGCGGTGCGGGAAAGCGGTTATCCACAGTCGGCAGAGGGTCCCGCGTCTGCGGCACGGGTCGTGGCAGGGTGTCCACATGACGACGCAGCGGGAGTCGCCCGATGAGCTGGCCGAGTTCACCGAGCTCCTGCAGCACGAGGAGGAGTTCCCCTCCTCCCGCTCGCAGGTCGACCCCGTGCTGCGCCGGCGCCGACGACGACGCGCGCTGCTCGTCTCCGTCATCGTGATCGCGCTCATCGTCGGGGTCGTCGGCGGGTACACCGGCTGGGCGCTGACCGCCCCGCTGCCCGCACCCGACGCGTCATCGCACCAGCCGCCCGTCCCGGCCGGGGCGCCCGCCGACCTCGCCCTGCCCGTCGAGGGCGCCGCGGCGATCAGCGTCTCCGGCGCCGACGAGTATCTCGGCGACCAGGCGAGCGGCATCTGGGCGACGGCCGGCTCGGGCGATCCCCGCCCCATCGCCAGCCTCACCAAGCTCATCACCGCGCTGGTCATCCTCGACGCCAAGCCGCTCGCGGGTCCGGCCGATCCCGGACCGACGATCACCTTCACCAAGGCCGCCCACGACCTCTACGACAAGTACTACGTCCTCGGCGCGACGATCGTGTCGATGCCCACCGGCAGCTCCATGTCGCAGCGCGACGCGCTGGCGACGATGCTCGTGCCGTCGGCGAGCAACTACGCCGAGGCGGTGTCGACGTGGGCTTTCGGGTCTCAGTGGGCGTTCCTCGAAGCGACCCGCCGATGGCTCGCCGAGCACGGGCTCACGGGCACGACGGTCGTCGAGCCGACCGGCATCAGCCCGCAGAACACCAGCACCCCCGCCGACCTCATGGCGCTCGCCAGGCTGGCTGCGGCAGACCCCGTGATCGCCGACCTCGTGGGCAAGTCCTCGGTCCGTGTGCCCGGCCACAACCCGTTCGCGAACACGAACACCCTCCTCGGGACCAGCGGCGTCACCGGCCTCAAGACGGGCAACCTGGGCGCCGGCACCTACAACCTGCTCTACACGGCGTCGCTCGACGTGGGCCTGGGCGAACCGCTGAGCGTCGTCGGAGTGATGCTCGGCGGCTCGTCGCGGCAGTCGGTCAACACCGACGTGCTGCTGCTCCTCGACTCCATCCGGGCGGGTTTCCACGAGATCCCCGTCGCGACGCGCGGCCAGGAGCTCGGCACCTACACGACTCCGTGGGGCTCCAGCGCCCGCCTCGTCGTGGCCGGCGACGCGTCGATCTTCACGTGGTCCGACACCCCCATCACCGTCGAGATGGAGACCACCACCCCGAAGAAGTATGCCGACGGCGAGGATGTCGGCACTCTCACGTGGACCGCCGGCCCCCGCACCGAGACGGTCGCCGTCGAGCTGCGCGGCGACATCACTCCGCCGACGGACTGGTGGCGACTCACCCATCCGGCAGAGCTCGGCGGGTAGAACCGACCTCGGGCGCAGACGGTGCGTGGGCCGGGCGCGCGCTGGGCGCGGTTTGGAGCGCAGACGACGGATGCCTCGACCCGCACGACGGGGCGAGGCATCCGCTCGTCTTTCAGGCGCGCGCCGCCCGGCGTCGCACCAGCAGGAGCGCCGCCCCCGCGGCCACCATGGCCAGCGCCGTGCCCGCCGCCCCCAGCGCCCGCCCGAACTCCGAGCCGGTCGCGGCGAGCGCGTCGGCGACCGCGATCTCCGTCCATCCGATGACATCGCCGTCGGCGTCGAGCACCACGAGGCGGTGGGTGCCGGCCGCGACGCCTGCGGGCAGCGTGACGGTGACGGTGCCGTCGGCGGCCACCACATGCGCGCCGAGCGAGACCGGCGTCGAGTGCAGCCACACCCACACCGTGTCGCCCGCGTACCGGGTGCCGACGAAGATCGTCACCGTCGCGCCCGGCGCCGCGGTGTCCGGCGCATCCACCTCACCGCGCGTCGTGTCGGTGAGCTCGTCGTCGCCCACGGGTCCCGGTCCGCCGGTCGCGGGCAGCGACGGGGTCGGCTCTCCCGGTCCGCCCGGACCGCCCGTCGCCTCGCACGGGAGCGTGCCCGAGCGCAGCGAGAAGCCGTCGGTGTCGGCGTCGTCAGCGTAGAACGTGGGCTTCACTCCCCCGGCGCACACGGCGTCGTCGGACACGGCGAAACCCTCGTTCGCGATGTTCGCCATGCCACTCGGCCGCTGGAACACGCGGGTCGTCGTGAAGACTCCGGCCTCGGGTTCGAGTTCGGCGAACGCGATCCGGCCGTCGCACGCCTCGTCGCAGACGATCCACAGGCCGCCGCGGTCGGCGTCCCACTGCACGTCGGCCACGAGCGCGAAGGTCGTGGCGATGGTGGCGATCCGGGTGAAGCCGCCGCCTGCGAGCAAGGCGTACGCGTAGACGGATGCCGTGCCCTCGACCCCCACGAAGAAGAGGCCCCCGCCGTGGCCGGGGTAATCGGCCGGGTCGTAGGCGCTGCCGGTGACGGCGTCGACGAAGCCGCCCGCGAGCAGGTCGGCGTCGGGCACCCACGTGATGCCCTCGAGGCCGGCGTTCGCCCCCAGCCCGGCGAAGTCGGCGGCGAGGTTCCACTCGCCGGTCGCCGTCAGCGTGCTGCCCGTGCCGCTCACGTCGTAGCGCAGCACCGCGGGGCGGCTGACCGAGCTCGCGTCGTTGTCGCGCTCGCTCGAGACGTAGACACCGCCCGCCGAGTCGTCGCCCGCGACCGTCACGCCCTCGGCGTCGACTGCGCCGGTGCCGCCCGGGTACCGGAGCGTCTTGCCGCCGGCCCAGCCCTCGGTCGCGGCGGGCGCCCAGCCGCCGTGACCATCGGCCACGAGCTTGTAGAGCAGGCCGTCGCCGTTCTGCACCGCCCACAGCGTGCCGAAGGCACTCGATCCGGACGGCTCGTAATCCAGTCCGCTGAGGTCGCCCGAGAAGGTCGCCTCCTCGTCGAGCACTCGCACCGCGGTGCCGCCGGGCCACGCCTCGTCGATGACGACACCCTCGCACAGATTCTGCGTGCCCTTGGTGGCACCCGTGGTCGACTCGAATGCGCCCTTCGGGTCGGGGCAGCGGCCGTACGTGTGCGCGGCGTGGATGGTCCACGAGTACTCGTCGAGCATCGTGGTGCCGTCTGCGGCGAAGAGCCGCACCGCGTCGGCTCCGCCGAGGCCGTAGCCCAGCGCGTCGGCAACGAAGTACGCGCCGGGCGCGATGGTCGTGCCGGCCGGGACGACGTACGAGTGGTCGTTCTCGCTGTCGCGGATGACCAGGCCAGAGGCATCCGCTGCGCTCGTGCCGACGTTGACGAGCTCGACCCAGTCCTCGCCGTCCGCCGGCTGACTCTCGACCTCGTTGATGACGACGGGCAGCGCGCAGTTGTTCGGCGCGCCCTTCGTCGTGACGGTCGTCGACGCGAACGCACCCGTGCCGTCGGGGCAGCGGCCGTAGCTCGTCGACGGCGCGTGGACCGACCAGCTGTAGGTCGCGACCTCTGTCACGCCATCGGGCAGGAAGAGATGCACCTCGTCGGCGTTGCCGAGCCCGAAGTCGAAGCCGATCGGGTTCGAGGCGCTGGCCTGATCGATCACGAAGAAGGCGCCCGGCGCGACGGTCGAGCCGGCGGGGAGCGCCCACGGCACGCGCGTCGCGTCGTTGTCGCGGAACAGCCAGCCCGACAGATCGACCGCCTCGGCGCCGATGTTGACGACCTCGACCCAGTCCGTGTCGTCGCCGTTGCTCTCGACCTCGTTGACGACGATCGAAGCGGATGCCGCGGGCGGCGCGCAGTCGTTGGCACCGGCCTTCGTCGGGGCCGCGGTCGCGGCGAACTCTCCGACGCCGTTCGGGCAGCGGCCGTAGGTCGTCCCGGCGTGCGCGGTCCACGAGTACGTGTCGATCGTCGTGCCGGCGGCGTCGGTGAGGCGCACGGAGTCGGCGCCGCCGAGCCCGAACCCGAGGTCCGCCTCGGTGAACACGGCGTAGCCGCCCGCCGCGATCGAGGTGTCCGCGGGCACGGTGTAGACGTGCGTGTCGTCGTTGTCGAGCAGCCGCAGGCCCGCGACGTCGACCGAGACGGTCGCCGTGTTGAAGAGCTCGACCCAGTCACCGCCGGCGTCGCTCGACTCGATCTCATTCACCACGACGACTTCGGCTGGATTCATCGTGCACACGTTCGCGGCGTTCTTCGACGCGGCCACGGTCGTCGTGAAGGCGCCGGTGCCGTCGGGGCAGCGGCCTGAGCTCGGCGCCGGGTGGGCGGTCCACCAGTGCGTGTCCAGCAGCGTCGTGCCGTCAGCGGCGAAGACGCGCGCCGAGTCGGCGGCACCCAGCCCGAAGCCGTCGGCGCCGACGTTGGTGTCGACGGTGTGGAAGGCGCCGGGGGCCAGGGTCGTGCCCGCGGGGATCACGGCGATGTGGTCGTCGGCACTGTCGCGCACCTGGAATCCCGAGATGTCGACGGACTCGGTTCCCGCATTGGTGAGCTCGATCCAGTCGGCCGCCGTCTCGACCTCGTTGACGACGATCGCCGGGTTGTCCGCGGCGATCGCGGGGGCTGCGACGACGGCGGGGACGATGAGCACGGACAACGCCGCCAGGGCGGCGAGGGGCGCGCGGGAGCGCGCGAGGAACGGCATGCGGGAACGCATCGATGCACCTTCGGACGAGGGTCGGGTTTCGCCTCAGCGTCGTGGCGCCCGGCGACCGGCGGGTGAACGGCCGATGTCCCACGGCTTGCCGCCCGACGACCGGCGGGTGCGCGTGCAGAGACGACGGATGCCCCGGCCCACGTGGGGCCGAGGCATCCGCTCTCCGTCTGTCAGTCCTGCTGCGGAGCGTTCGCCATCGCGATGAGGCCGTCGATCATCTCGGGGTTGATCGCGCCGTTCGAGTCGCCCGCCGCGAACATCCCGGCACGGCCGATCGGGAAGGACTCCATCATCTTCGACGCATCGACGCCCTCGGGCATGATCGCCTCGACGCCCTCCATGCCGCCCATCATCTGTGCGATGGCGGCCTGCACCATCTGCCCGACGACCGGATGCGCCATCACCTCGCCGATCGACGACGTGCGCGACAGCGGCAGGACGACCGGGTCGCCCTCGACGGCGACGGAGACGGTGGAGCGGATGTCGCGGCTCGACGCCGCCACGTCGACGACGTAGTCGCCGCCCTCGACGACCCACGCGTCCAGCCGGATGTCCCAGTACGCGAGGTCCTGGCGGCGGACGGTGAGCGTGACCTCGGCGATCTCGCCGGCCTCGAGCGCGACCGATGCGAACGCCTTGAGCTCGCGGGTCGGGCGCTGCACCTTTCCGCCGGGCAGCGACGTGTACACCTGCACCACCTCGCGCCCCCCGCGGTCACCGGTGTTGGAGACCGTGAGCGTGACGACGATGTCGCCGGTCGCGTTCACCTTCGCCGTGGCGTCGCCGTACGAGAAGGTCGTGTACGACAGGCCGTGGCCGAAGGGGAACGCGACCTCCATGCGGCGCGCGTCGTACCAGCGGTAGCCGACGAACAGGCCCTCGCCGTAGCGCACGTGCGAGAACTCCCCCGGGAAGTCGAGGAACGCCGGGGTGTCCTCGAGCCGGTGCGGGATCGTCTCGGTGAGCTTCGCCGACGGGTTCACATCGCCGAACAGCACGTCGGCCACGGCACCGCCGCCGGCCTGCCCGAGCAGCCAGCCCTCGAGGATCGCCGGCACGCGGTCCGCGAACGGAAGCGCCACGACGCCGCCGTTCGAGAGCACGACGACCACGTTCCCGTTGACCTCCAGCACCGCGTCGAGGAGCGCGAGCTGCTCCGCCGGCAGGTCGATGTCGGTGCGGTCGTAGCCCTCGGACTCGAGGCGGGCGGGAAGTCCCAGGAACAGCACGGCGACCTCGGCAGCGGATGCCGCGGCCACCGCTTCCTCGCGCAGCGCCGCGGTCTGGTCGGCCGTGACGTGCGGTGCGACGCTGAAGCCCTTGGCGTACGCGACGTCGCCCGCGGCGAGCGCGCGGATCTCGTCGAGCGCGGTGTCGAGGCGGGTCGGGTTGATCATCGAGGAGCCCGCGCCCTGGTAACGCGGCTTCTCGGCGAACTCGCCGATGAGAGCGACGCGGGCGCCCTTGTCGAGCGGCAGGATCGCGTCGTCGTTCTTGAGCAGCACGATCGAGCGGCCGGCCGCCTCCCGCGCGAGTGCGTGGTGGGCATCGACGTCGAGGGGACCGGAGACGGCGCCCGCCCCCGCCTGCGCCTTGCCCACGAGGTCGAGCACACGGCCCGCGGCGGTGTCGACGACGGCCTCGTCGAGCTCCCCGCTCTGGACCGCGGCGACGATCTGCGCGTCGGTGACACCGTTCGACGACGGCATCTCGAGGTCCATGCCCGCCGCGAGACCCGGCACGCGCTCGTTCACGGCACCCCAGTCGGAGACCACGAGACCCTCGAAGCCCCACTCGTCGCGCAGCACCCGGGTGAGCAGCCACGGGTCCTCCGACGCGTACACGCCGTTGATGCGGTTGTACGAGCACATCACCGTCCACGGCTGGGCGTCCTCGACCACGCGCTGGAACCCGCGCAGGTAGATCTCGCGCAGCGGGCGCGGGTCGACGTCGGACGACGAGCGCATGCGGTCGTCCTCCTGGTTGTTCGCGGCGAAATGCTTGAGCGACGTGCCGACGCCCATGGACTGGATGCCCTTCACGATCGCGGCGCCGAGCACGCCCGAGACGATCGGGTCCTCCGAGAGGTATTCGAAGTTGCGGCCGCACAGGGGCGAGCGCTTGATGTTGATGCCGGGACCGAGCAGCACCGCGACGTTCTCGATCGACGTCTCGACACCCAGCGCCTCGCCCACGCGGTGCACCAGGTCGACGTCCCACGACGAGCCGAGGCCGACCGCCGGCGGGAAGCATGTCGCCGGCACGCTGTCGCCGAGGCCCAGGTGGTCGCCTCCCTCGCGCTGCTTGCGCAGGCCGTGCGGGCCGTCGGTCACCATGACGGCCGGGATGCCGAGCCGGTCGACGGGCTTGGTGTACCAGAAGCTCGCGCCGCTCGTGAGCGACACCTTCTCCTCGAGGGTGAGATCGGCGATCGTCGCCGTGCGATCAGCAGTGGTCACATCAGTCATCTTGCAGCCTTCTCTTTCGTCGTGGTGAGGATTCGATGACGGATGCCGCGACCTCGGGCCGCGGCATCCGTCGATGTCATCGGGTGGAGCGGATGGGCCAGACGGCGAACGCGCCCAGGAGGCTCAGCGCGATGCCGACGGGGAACAGTCCGGCGTAGCCGAACGCGAGCACGATGGCGCCGGCGACGCCGGGGGCGAGCGTCTGCGGGAGCGTCGCGGCGATGTTCACGACACCGAGGTCCTTCGCGAACGACTTCGCCGACGGCAGCACCTCGCTGATGAGCGCGGTGTCGACGGCCTGGAACATGCCGAAGCCGAGTCCGGCGAGGAAGGTCATGATCATCCAGGCCGTGAGGTCGGGCCACACCCACGGCAGCACGAGGGCGAGTCCGGTGATCGCGGCGGACGCGAACACGAACGGCTTGCGGCGGCCGAAGCGGTCCGACAGCGGGCCCGACACGACCGTCGAGATCAGGATGCCGGCGAGGCTGATGAGGCCGAGCACGGGGATCACCGCCTCGGGTTTCTCGACGCCGAAGTAGTCGGTGAGCAGGAACAGCTGGTAGCCGGTGACCGCGAAGTACCCGGTGTAGAGCAGCAGTCGTCCCGTGAACGCCCAGAAGAAGTCGGGGTGCTTGACGGGGTTGACCCAGAAGGTGCGCAGGAAATCACCGAGGCGGAACGGCTCGGGCTGCAGCTTCGCGCTGGAGTAGTCGGGGTTGAAGCCGTTGAAGAGCGCCATCATGACGAGCGCGACGACGGCGAACGTGACGTATCCGGCGGTGAGGCTGTTGAAGAACAGCGAGCCGACCACCTGTCCACCGATGGCGCCGACCATGAGGCCGATGCCCGACAGTGCGGCGAACAGGCCGCGGCGCGAAAGCGGCACGCGATCGGGCATGACCGCCGAGAGCGGACCCTGCGCGAAGTTGTAGCTGATCTGCACGAGCGTCCACGCGATCACCACGCCCACGAGCGAGTCCGCGAACGCGAGGCCGACCAGCGCGAGGCCGCCGGCGAGCGCGCCGAGGATCATCCACGGGGCGCGACGGCCGAAGCGCGAGCGGGTGCGGTCGGAGATCTGCCCGGCGATCGGCTGCGCGATCATGGCCGCGAAGGCGCCGATCGTGGCGACGATCGCGAGGTTGGCGACCTTGTCTGCCTCGCCGAAGAGCAGGGTGATCTGCTGCGGCAGAAGGATGCCGGGCACGGCGCCCCAGATGAGGTAGATGCCGAGGTTTGCGGGGATGATCCAGGCGAGGAGCCTGCGGAGGCCCTTGATGGGCGGCGGCGGATCGTCGTTTCCGGCCGCCGTGGCGACGAACGTGTTCTCGGTGATGGGTGCGGGCGGACCGGGGTTCGGCTCGGGCGCGATCGCGGCGTCAGACGGCTGTGTCATGGGACGGTCCTATCGGGTGGGTCGGCGCTCCTCGTCGAGCGCTGGCAGAAACCATATGCCATTTGGTTTTGGGAAATCAAGCATCGTTCGGTTTACTGTCCCCATGGCAGACAGCCGCAAGGAACGCCGGGGTTCTTACGCGAAGGGCGTCGCGAAGCGCGAGGAGATCCTCGAGCGCGCACTCGACGTCATCGCCCGCGAGGGGTACCGAGGTGCCTCGATCAAGGAGCTCGCCGACGCGGTGGGCCTCAGCCAGGCCGGGCTCCTCCACTACTTCGACAGCAAGGAGGAGCTGTTCACGGCGATCCTCCGCAAGCGCGACGAGATCGACTCCGCAGGGTTCGGGCTCTACCAGCCCGATGGGTCGGTGTCGTCGGGCGACCTGCGCGCTGGCTACCTCGGGGTGATCCGCCACAACGCCGACGTCCCCGGCCTCGTGCATCTGTTCGCACGGCTGTCGGTCGACGCGAGCGACCCCGACCACGCCGCTCACGAGTTCTTCGTGTCGCGCGGCCAGACGCTGAGAGAGGTGTTCGCGGCGGTGATCACGAAGCAGCAGGCCGCGGGCGAGGTCACCGACCGCATCGACCCCGACGTGCTCGCGCGGGTCTTCCAAGCGGTCGCCGACGGACTGCAGGTGCAGTGGATGCTGGAACCCGACGTCGACATGGCGGGCACCATCGACGCGCTCTTCGCCGCGCTCGACCCGCGATCCGACGCCGACCGGAACGGAGCGCGCGGTGGCGAAGCATCCTGACGGTCCTGTCGTCAGCGTTGAATCGGGCGACGTCCGCGGCGTATGGCGGGGCGACCCCGGCGGTTCGAACGCGTCGGCGGCCTTCCTCGGGATCCCGTTCGCACGCGCACCGATCGGCGAGCTGCGCTACGCCGCACCCGAGCGGCCGGAGCCGTGGGACGGCGTGCGCGACGCGACCGGATACGGTGCGACCGCGCAGCGCGGCGACGCCGGGACCACGCTGATCCCGGAGCCGTCGGTCGCGGGCGAAGCGACCCTCAACGTCAACGTGTTCACGCCCGCGCCAGGCGAGCGGGCCGCGGGACTGCCGGTGCTCGTCTACATCCACGGCGGCGGGTACATCGCCGGATCGCCCGCGAGCCCCTGGTACGACGGGCGGGCGTTCAACCGCGATGGCGTCGTGACGGTGACGATCTCGTACCGCCTGGGCTTCGACGGCTTCGGGCACGTGCCGGGAGCGCCGTCGAACCGCGGCGTGCGCGACTGGCTCTCCGCGCTCGAGTGGGTGCGCGACAACATCGCGGGCTTCGGCGGCGATCCGTCGCGCGTGACGATCGCCGGGCAGTCGGCGGGCGGCGGCGCCGTGCTGGCGCTCCTCGGCATGCCGGCTGCGCAGCACCTCTTCCACGCGGTGTGGGCGATGTCGGCAGCGCTCGCCGACGTCTCGCCCGAGCGCGCCCGCACCCTGTCGGCGAAGCTCGCCCACCTCGCCGGCGTCGCGCCGTCGCGCGACGGCTTCTCGTCGGTGCCGGAGGAGACGCTGACCTCGCTGCAGGAGAAGGCCGCCACGCCGGAGTCGAAGGATCGGCTGGCGCCCGTGCACCTACTGCTCGAGGACGGCCTCTCGTGGGGGCCGACCGTCGACGGCGACCTGATCACGCAGCCGACCCTTGCGGCCCTCGCGGCGGGCATCGGCGCCGACAAGCCGCTCGTGCTCGGCACGACCGACGACGAGTTCACGATGGTGACCGACTCGGCACGGGGGAAGCTGCGGCTCGTGCCGGTCTCGCTGGCGCTCGCCCAGCTCAAGCTGCCGCGCGCAACGCGACGGGCGTACCTGGCCGACAACGCGGCGCAGCGCCGCAAAGGAACCGCGGCGGTGCTCGGCCGGTTCGTGACCGACGCGGTGTTCCGCTCGACGGTGGTGCGCGCGGCCGAGGCGCGCGGCAACGCGCCGACCTGGGTGTACCGCTTCGCATGGCCGTCGCCCGTGCGGAAGTGGGCCCTGCACTGCCTCGACGTGCCCTTCTGGTTCGACTGCCTCGACGCCGACGGCGTCACGGCGATCGCCGGCTCCGCGCCGCCGCGGCGACTCGCCGACGCCGTCCACGGCGCCGCGGTGGGGCTGATCCGCGACGGCGAGCCCGGCTGGCCGGCCTGGACCGCGCACCCTGGCACGACGCGGGTCTTCGGCGGCGAGGCATCCCTCCCCGACGTGGTGGCCGACGGGTACCGCAGCGTGCGCGCGCTGCTCTGACGCGCCCGCCGGCGGTCAGCACTCGCGCCGTGCGCCCGACTGCTGCGCTTTCCTGCGAGTGCTGCGTCGATCGGCGCAGCACTCGCAGGAAGATGCAGCGCACCGTCGCGCGAACGCCGGAGCTGGAGCCACCGGGGAGGCGCTGAGGCGCCGAACCGAGCGGCCGGGCTCAGGCCAGCGCGGCGACGACCTCGCGCTCGAAGAGCTGCACGCCCGACCGGTCGTACGCTGCCTCGGGGAAGTAGTGGATCGCGTACCCGAGGCCGTGGCGCTCGCGCTCGGCGAGGCGCTCGGCGACCTGCTCGGGTGTGCCGAACCCGGGCGAGCGCCGGTACTCGGCCTCGATCGCGTCCGCGCGCTCCTGGCCGACGTGGGGAAGCAGCCGCGCCTTGACCGCCGCGAGACGATCGGATGCCTCGGCCTCGGTCTCGCCCACGATGGTGTTGAAGTTGGCCGACCTCGTGATCGAGCCGAAGTCGCGGCCGAGGGCGTCGCAGTGGCCGCGGAGCACCTCGCTCTTGTGGTCCCACTCCGCGAGCGTCCCGTTGAAGTTCGTGTACGCGGCGTACTTCGCCGCGATCTTGAGCGTCACCTTCTCGCCGCCGCCGGCGACCCACAGCGGGATGCCGCCCTCCTGCAGGGGCAGCGGGCGCACCAGCGCGCCGTCGACCTGGTAGTACTTGCCGTCGAGTGTCGCCGATCCGGTTCGCCACGCCTGAGACATGATCTCGACGCCTTCGCGAAGCATCCCGAGCCGATCCTTCACCTCGGGGAAGCCGTAGCCGTACGCCCGCCACTCGTGCTCGTACCAGCCGCCGCCGATGCCCATCTCGGTGCGCCCGCCCGACACAGCGTCGACGGTCGCGGCCACCTTCGCGAGGTAGGCGGGGTTGCGGTAGGCCATGCACGTGCACATCTGGCCCAGGCGGATGCGCGAGGTCGACGCGGCGAACGCGGCCATGAGCGTCCACGCCTCGTGGGTCGCCTCCTCCGATGCGACGGGCGTCGTGTGGAAGTGGTCGTAGACCCACAGCGACTCCCACGGGCCCTCGTCGGCGAGCTGGGCGAGGGTCGCCATCACCCGCCACTGGTCGGCGGGCTCGATGCCCACGAGGTCGAATCGCCAGCCCTGGGGGATGAAGGTTCCGAAGCGCATTCCCCCAGCCTAGGTTCGCGCGGCGCCCCCATGGCGAATGACGGCGGCGTGCGGCATCCGCTCGCCCATGACCGCGACCGCGTCGGGGTTGTCGTCCACGAGCACGGCGTCGCGGCCGAGCGCCGATGCCACCGCTCCGGTGGTGCCGCTTCCGGCGAAGAAGTCGAGCACGCGGTCGCCGGGGCGCGACGACGCCTGCACGATGCGCCGAAGGATCCCCTCGGGCTTCTGCGTCGGGTAGCCGGTCTTCTCACGTCCGGTCGTGGGCACGATCGTGTGCCACCAGACGTCGGTCGGCAGCTTGCCTCGCGCTGCCTTCTCGGGGGTGACGAGCCCGGGTGCCATGTAGGGCTCGCGGTCGACGGCGTCGGAGTCGAACCAGTACCGCTCGGGATCCTTCACGTACACGAGGATCGTGTCGTGCTTCGTGGGCCACCTCTTGCGCGTCTTCGCCCCGTAGTCATATGCCCAGATGAGTTCGTTGAGGAACCTGTCGCGCCCGACCAAGGCGTCGAGCAGCACCTTCGCATAGTGCGCCTCGCGGTAGTCGAGGTGGAGGTAGAGGGTGCCGTCGTCGGCGAGGAGGCGCCACGCCTCGAGCAGTCGCGGCTCGAGGAAGCCCCAGTAGTCGTCGAACCGGTCACCGTATGCGCGAAGGTCTCCGCGCAGCCGCTCGTACTCCCGGCCATGGAAGCCCTTGCGGATCACCGCATCGACCGCGCGCTCGTCGCCGGGGGCACGGGCGGTCTCGAGCGCGCGCTCCTGCGTGCGACCGGTGTTGAAGGGGGGGTCGAGGTAGACGAGCGTGAACGAGCCGTCCGCGAAGCCGCGGATCACGTCGAGGTTGTCCCCTTCGTGGATCTCGACGGTTCCGGATGCCGCGCCCGCCCGCGCGGGTTCGCTCACTGTCGCCCTCCCCCGGCGATCCTCACGGCACCCGGCGCAGCCACGCGTCGGTGGCGAACTTCGACTCGACGAGCGCCTCGGCCTCGGCGTATTCCTCTTCGGTGATATTCCCCGGCACCGCGCCGTAGAGCTTCGCGAACGTCTCCTTGAACCGCTCGATGATCGCCTCGCGCGGCAGCCCGGTCTGGCGACGCAGCGGGTCGACGCGCTTCGCGGCGGAGGTCGTGCCCTTGTCGCTGAGCTTCTCGCGGCCGATGCGCAGCACCTCGGTCATCATCTGGCCGTCCATGTCGTAGCTCAGCGTCGCATGGTGCAGCACCCCGCCGTTCGCGAGGCGCTTCTGCGCGGCGCCGCCGATCTTGCCCTGCGGCGAGGCGATGTCGTTGAGCGGCTGGTAGGTCGCCTCGATCCCGAGCGAGCGCAGCGCCTGCAGCACCCAGTCGTCGAGGAACGCGTACGAGTCGGCGAAGGTGAGACCGGCGACGAGGGATGCCGGCACGTACAGCGAATACGTCACGATCGAGTTCGCGGCCATGAGCATCGCGCCGCCCCCGGAGATGCGACGCACCACGTCGAACCCGTGCCGCTGCGCCCCGTCCGGGTCGACTTCGTTGCGGAGCGACTGGAACGAGCCGATCACGACGGCGGACTCGTCCCACTCCCACAGGCGCAGGGTGGGGCGCCGGCGGCCGTCGCCCACGCGCCCGGTGAGCACCTCGTCGAGGGCGAGGTTCATGCGCGGCGAGACCGGCTTCTCGTGCACGATCTCCCAGTCGAAGTCGCGCCATCCTGGCGCCGTCACGAGCGCGCGGCGCACCGCGGTGCCCACGGCCTCGGGCGTGAAGCCGAGCAGCTGGGCGCCGTCAGGGAGCGCGGAGCGCACCGCAGCGGCGATGGTCGTGACGTCGGCCTCGATCGGCAGGCCGTTGACGGCGGCGTCGATGTCGTCGAGGGCCGAGTCGGGCTCGAGGAAGAAGTCGCCCGCGAGGTGGAAGTCGGCGATGCGGCCGTCGCGCTCTTCCAGGTCGACGACGACCAGCTTTCCCCCGGGCACCTTGTATTCGCCGTGCATGCTGTTCAGCCTATTGCCGCAGCGCGACGGCGAGCCGCGCAGGCCGCCCGCGCACGGCAGCGGCGCCGGGTGTCAGCATCCCGGCGCCGCCGCTGATCTCACGAGGTGCAGGCCCGCCCGTTCAGGTGGAACTGCCACGGCTCGACCGCCGCGCCCGTGCCGGTGACGGCGAGGGCCGCCGTCTTGCCGGGTCGCAGTGCTCTCGCGCCGGTCACATCGACGGTCGCTCCGTCCTGCGCGAACGAGCCGCCGACGACCTTGATCACCTTCCGAGTGCCGTCGAAGGTCCACGACAGGGTCCAGGGCGCGAGCGTGGCCGACGAGCCGTTGCGCACGGTCAGCGTGGCGACGAAGCCCTTGCCGACCTTCGTGCCGACGACCTTGACGTGGCAGTCGAGCGGCGCGATCGGCGGGTTCGCGAGCGCGACGAGCTCGCGCGCCTGCTCGGCGAACCACTGACCAGCGGCCGGATCTTCGATGCCGCGTTCGGGGTCGAGTGGTCCGGCGGTGCCGCGGAAGCACTTGCCGTCCGACTCGCGGGGCACCTTGATCCACAGATAGGCGTCGACCAGCGGCACCCCGGTCTCGGTCGTGGGACGCAGCCCGAGACCGCGGTCCGGCGGGTTGCACCAGTCCTCGTGCGCCGCGTAGACGCCCTCGGGGTAGTCCCAGGGGCCGAGCCCGTTGCGGCTGGTGTCGATGACGAAGCTCGTGGCCGGCTCGACGCCGCCGAGGATCGAGGCATACCGAGACTGGACGCCGTCGACGTTGAGCGCGAGATCGGCGTTGCCCGGGGTCCACTCCCCGTACGGAGACATCGCCGTGCCCTGCCAGTCGGTGGCGGGACCTCCGTTCCAGTACTGGTTGCCGCACGAGCCGAAGTCGCCCGGATTCACCTCCGTCACGTAGGCGATGCAGGACGAGATCCACGTGCCGAACCAGGTCGAGTTCGTCGTGAACTGGTAGTTCGATGCGTTCAGGAAGAATCCGTCCGCCCGCTGCACGCCGCCCTTGAGCAGGCGGTCGGTGATCTCGCCGACGTTCAGCCAGCTCGCGCCCGTGCCGTCGAGATAGACCGAGGTGCTCGCGAGCGCGCCCAGGGCGTCCACGGCGTGGTTGAGCTGGGCATAGCGATCGGATGCCGCGGTCCCGGCCGGCACCTCGGCGGGCTGACACCACTCGAGCTGACCGTCGAGCGTGGTGTAGTGCGGGATGATGCCGAGGCCGTCCGGTTCGAGGATCACCGTCGCGGCGCGGTCTCCGATGCCCGCCGCGAATCCGTCGACCCACGCCTGGTAAGCGACGGTGTCGAGCGCGCCGCCGGCGGAGTACTGGGCGCAGTCGCGGAACGGCAGGTTGTAGGCGACGAGCACCGGCATCCGGCCCTCCGCATCGGCGGCGGACACCACGTCGTCGACCGCCGCCTGCACTTCGGCGGGTGTGCCGTCGGTGAACCAGTCCGCCGACGGGATCGAGCCCAGCAGCTGGGCGTCGGCGCGCGCCTGACCGCTGAGGGACTGCGCGGCCTCGAGGGTCGTGCTCCAGGGGTTGAGGTAGAGCTCCGAGCCGGGGAGGTCTCCGTCGGCCGCGGCCGCAGGTGCCGACGCGAGCGGCACGGCGAGGCCGGCGGCCAGTACGGCGGCTGCGCCGAGCGCGACCGCCCGTCGCGATCGTCGGGGGGATGAGTGGGACATGGGGGTGCTCCTCTGATCATCATCGATCGTCATCGCGGCGGCGTCGTCGCGATAGACCGCCGGTGAGGCTGTGGGAGCGCTCCCACGGCGGTCATTGCTGACAGGATGGCGCAATCCGGCACCGTGAGTCAACGGGTGCGTCCGGAACTCCGGTCAGACCCGGACGGGAAACCGCTGATCGAGCCACGCCAGCAGATCGGCGCGTACGTCGGCCTGCATCACCTCGTTGAAGATCTCGTGACGTGCACCGGGATACACCAGCGTGGTGACGTCGGTGAATCCGGAGCGCGTGCGGTACGCGTCGGCGAGGCGGTGCACGCTGCGCGGTCCGCCTACCGTGTCGTCGCGACCGACCATCAGGAGCGTCGGGATGTCGCGGCCCAGATTGCGACGGGGCCGACCGTACATGCGGAGGGAGTCGATCACTCCGATCAGCTTGATGGGGTCCTCGGACGTGGTCAGGGGATCGTCGAGGAAGGCGCGCCCGACCGTCGCGTCGCTCGAGAGCCACTCCGTCCCCGTCGCCTCCGGTCCGTCCCAAGGTCTGTTCAGACCACTGGTGCGGATCGAACCCGGCATGCGCAGCGCCGAGCCCGTCAGGACGAGTCCGTCGTACGCGTCGGGATGGAGATTCACCAGCATCTGCGCGAGCACCGACCCTCCCGAGTGCCCCAGCAGTACGAGCGGGAGCGCGGGGTGCTCGTCTCGGAGCTGTTCGGTGAACTGCCACATCGTGGCGAGCGCGGCTCGGAGGCCACCGGGACCGAGACGGCCGAGACGCGGGACGTCGCCTCGGTGCTGCCCCATTCCGGTGCGGCCGTGACCGCGGTGGTCGGCCGCGTACACGCTGTATCCATGGGCCGTGAGGGCGTCGATCAGCGCGCCGTAGCGGCCGGCGTGCTCACCGACGCCGTGAAGCAGCTGCACCACCGCCCGAGGCGTCGCCTTCGCGGGATGAACGTCGTAGACGATCGAGATGCCGTGCGCATCGATGAACTCGGGCATGCGCAGAGTCTAAGGCGACGGATGCCGCGACCGCGGTGGCGGCATCCGAAATTCCTTTAGCAAAACTAATGAGCTATGCTAAGGAACCGGATGAGCAGCGATACGAAACCCTTGACGACCTCGGCAGACCACCTCGACGACCACTCGGCGGCGGCCTCGCGGCTGCGCATCGCCACCTTCCGCCTCGCCCGCCGCATGCGCACGCAGCGGGCCGTCGACTCGATGAGCGACGGCCAGTTCGCCGTGCTCGCGGCGCTCTGGGTTCACGGCTCGCACACGCTGGGCGAACTCGCCGAGCGTGAGCGCGTCTCGGCTCCGTCGATGAACCGCACCGTCAACTGCCTTCAGGAGTCGGGCTACGTCAGCCGCGCCGCCGACGAGTCCGACGGGCGCAAGGTCGTGATCTCGCTCACCGACGCCGGCCGCGCGGTCGTGGACGAGACCGCCCGCCGCCGCGACGCGTGGGTCGAGGCGGCGCTCGCCGACCTCACTCCCGCAGAGCGCGAGACGCTCGACGCGGCAGCCGAGCTCATGCAGCGGATGGTGGCCCGATGAGCGCCATGTTCCGATCGTTCTCGATCTTCAACTACCGCGTCTGGTTCATCGGCGCGCTCGTGTCGAACGTCGGCGCGTGGATGCAGGCGACCGCCCTCAGCTGGGTCGTGCTGACCGAGCTCACCGACAACGACGCCGCAGCCATGGGCGTCACCATGGCGCTGCAGTTCGCTCCCCCGCTGCTGCTCGTCGGCGTCACGGGCTGGGTCGCCGACCGCTTCGATCGGCGCCGGCTGCTCGTCGTGACGCAAGGGCTGCTGCTGCTCCTCGGCGTCGCGATCGGCATCCTGCTCCTGCTCGGCGTGATGACGCTGCCGATCATGTACACGTTCGCCCTCGCGCTCGGCGTGGTCGCCGCGTTCGACAATCCGGCCCGTCAGGCGTTCGTCTCCGACCTGGTGTCGCGTGAGATCGCGTCGAACGCGGTGGCGCTCAACGCCGCGTCCTTCAACGGCGCCCGCATGATCGGCCCCGCCGTCGCCGGTATCGTGATCGTCGCCGTCGGCACCGGCTGGGTGTTCCTCGTGAACGGCATCACGTTCCTCGGCATGATCGTGGCGCTCATGCTGATCCGCACCGACGAGCTGATCCCGCGCGTGAAGGCGACCGGCGCGTCGCGCCTCGCCGACGGCTTCCGCTACGTCGCCCGACGTCCCGACCTGATGGTGACTTTCTCGATGGTCTTCCTCGTCGGCGCGTTCGGCATGAACTTCCCGATCTTCGCGTCGACGATGGCCCTCGAGTTCGGGCAGAACGCCGACGGCTACGGCCTGCTCAGCTCGATCCTCGCGGTGGGCTCGCTCGCCGGCGCGCTGCTCGCCGCGCGCCGCGATCGCGCCCGCATCCGCGTCGTCATCGGCGGAACCCTGCTCTTCGCGGTGGCTGCCACCGTCTCCGCGGCGATGCCGACCTACTGGCTGTATGCCGTCACGCTCATGTTCACCGGCTTCGCGGTCGTGACCATGCTCACGACCGCCAACGGCTACGTGCAGACGACCACCGACCCGGCGCTGCGCGGCCGCGTGCTCGCGCTCTACATGGCGATCCTCATGGGCGGCACGCCGATCGGCGCGCCCATCGTCGGGTGGGTCGCCGCCGAGTTCGGTCCACGCATCGCGATCCTCCTCGGCGCAGGGGCGGCTCTCGTCGCGTTCGCGATCGGCGCCACCTGGCTCATCGTCTCGGGCCGTCTGCACCGCAGCGAGGAGAAGCGCTTCCTGCTCACGATCGACGAGACGCGTCCCCTGTCGGTCGTGCAGCCCACACCGGAGGAGTTCAGCGACGAGGTCGCGTCGACCACGCCGGTGCGCGTGCCGGACGACGTGCGCCAGCGCCGCGCGAGCTGAGCTCGACACGCGCGCGAGCTGAGCCGGCCCGCCGCGAGAGCGGCCGGCCCTGCGCGAGAGCGGCCGGCCCCGCGCGAAAGCGGCCGGCCCGAACGGGCCCGCGACAAGCCGCTCACGCGCAGTCGAGTGCTGTGACGCACGGTGCCGGAACACGGCAATTCGGGCACGAGCCCGTCTCGTCCCCGGCGTACGGATGCAGCCGTTCCACCGCGGCGAGCCGCGCGAGCAGCGGCCCGCGGATGAACGGCGTCGCGGACGCCACCGCGGCGTCCGCCAGAATCTCGACGAGCGGGCCGGTCAGGCGCGCCGACCCCAGCGCGGGGTCCCTCAGCCCGGCGATCGCCGCCCGCGTCGCGGCGCGATGCGACGCGACTGTCCGGACGGTGAGGCGCTCGACGGGCACCTCTAGCAGCGTTCCGATCGACTGCGCGATCGCATCCCAGCTCTGGTGCGCTTCAATCACCTTCACGAGGCGTTCGCGCCCCTCGGCATCTTCGACGAGACCCGCACGGCACGCAGCCGCCATCCCCTCGGCCGTGTCGACGACGGCGACCACCTCGCCGTAGTCGGCCACCACGTCGGCGACCGGCGTAGACACCACGGGAAGACCCGCGGCCAGATATTCGAGCGTCTTGGTGGGGCTTATCGAACGGGTCGCGTCATTGAGTGCGAAAGGCATGATGGCGACATCGAAGTCGGCCATCACCGCCGGGAGTTCAGCGTAGTCGGCCATGCCGGGGTAGTCGAGGTTCGGTCTGATCGGGAGCTGTGCCGGATCGATCTTCGCCACCGGGCCCACGATCCGCACCAGCCAGTCCGGCAGCGCGTCCGCGAGCGCCCCGACCAGATCGAGGTCCAAGCGCTCGTCGATGACGCCGACATACCCGGCCACGGGCCGACGTCCCACGCCGTCCCGGCGACCTGCCCCCGCGCGCAGCGATCGCGACGAGGCGTAATGGGCGACGTCGACGCCGCTGGGAAACAGGTGGCAGTCGGGACGGGAGCCGACCACGCTCCGATGCAGTGACCGGCCGCCCGCCAGCACCACGTCGGCGGCTGCCAGGAGCCGCGCCTGCGCCTCTCTCATGCCAGGAGGCGCCCCCGCGAAAGATGCCAGGTCGTCCATGACGTCGTACGCGATGCGGTGCGGGCTGAGAGCCGTGGCGATATCGGCGGCCATCGGCGTGTACACGAGCAGGTCCGGATGCGGCACGCCCTCCTCCGCGAACAGCCGCGCGAGGAGTTCGCGATACGGCGCCGCCGCGGGATGGTCGAAGCCGATGGCCGGCCTGCCCTCTGCCGACGCCAGCGGGACGACCAGGCGCACTCGCGTCACCTGTCCGACCTGATCGGTCCACAGTTCCGGACTGAGCACGTCCGCGGTGATCGGCTCCTCGACGAACCACGTGCGACCGCCGCGGATTCCGCGTTCCCGGGCGAACCTCGTCACGAGGTGCTGCGGCCTCTGCCACACCCAGTCCCAGCGCAGGTGCGACAGCACGACGAGGTCACGCGCGATGGGGAAGACAGGGATCGCCGGCTCCGGATTGGGCGGATCCTGCCATTGCCAATCGAGTGCGGCGAAGAACCCGCGAAGGTCCTCGTCGCACGGCGACTGGAGTCGGTAGGCGGGAAGCTCGTCGACGGGCGCGCCCGCGGCCGCCAGCTCCCACGCGGCCGTGAGCTCGTTGACCCTCGCACGACCGCCTCGAGTGAGGTCGTAGACCCCAACGGGGTCGCGATGGTTGATGGGGAGCGCGAGCAGGGAGTCCCAGTCGCACGAGTCGACCAGAGGGAACCACGTGAATCCGGAAAGAGGAAGCCCGTCTTTCACCGCCCGCTCATACTGATCGAGCATGTAGCGCAGCCACGTCGCGCGGTCCGAAGGCAGCCCCCGCACGTTCGTCTCGGCGAGGAGCATAGGAAGCCCGTAGCGCCGGTGGTAGTCGGACGCGACCGCGGCGAACCCGCGCGGCGCGGGGGCCGGCGACACGGGTCCGTCCTCGACGTACCACCACTCGGAGTGAGGGTAGTAGTCGAGGCCCAGCACGTCGATGCGGATCGGCTCGAGAGTGAGCAGCGCGCCGCCTCCTGCTTCCACCAATGCCGCGAGCGCCGGGCGGCGCGGGTCGAGGTCATGGCCGAGCACGAGGTCGAGCAATAAGTGCCGGCGATCGTTCGCGAAGGCGGCGTAATCGGCCGGCCCTCCCGGCGACCCGGCGTGTGACTCGCAGGTGTCGATCCACACGTGCTCAGCGTCCGGAAGGCGCTCATCGAAGATGCGCCACGCGGAAACGATGGCGGGCAGCACGGATTCGGCGAGCTTCACGAACCCCTCCATCCCGGTCCCGAACGGCGGCCACAGCGACTCATGGCCAGCGAGGAACAGCGTGGCGAAGGGTTCGTTGAAGAGGGTGTACGCCGAGATCCACGGGTATCTCGTCGCCACAGCCTCGGCGAATCTCACGAACTCCCCAGCGAAAGCCGGATCGGCGAAGCCTCCCGCGAGTCGTCGCGGATAGCTGGTGTGATGCACGAGATCCAAGATGGGTTCGAGACCCCGGCGCCTGATCTCGTCCATCTCGGCGTCGCATCGCGACCAGTCGAACGCGTCCGGGTCCTGAGCGATCCGGTGCCACGGGAGCGCGTAGCGCAGCCGGGTCACACCGGCTTCCTGCAGCGCATCGAGGTGCGTCGCCCATCGGGCGGAGACCTCCGTGCTCTCGCCCACGTCGATATCGGCGTCGGGAAGATACGTCGTCTCGAACGCGCCGATGAAATCGCGCCGTACGCGTGCGCCGGGGAACGTCTCCAACTCGCTGCGCCCGGCAGGCCGGGCGTCGGGTGCAAACAGCGTCATTGCCCGACCATGAGGCAGCTCGAGGACTTCCGGGCGGGGGTTGCCAAGACACCGCCGGACGTCTATGCGGCCCGAGGGCCCCCGCACCCGGATCAGCGCGCTTCGCGCACCCCGACCCGCTCGAGGTGCGCGTTCGAGAACCGGCCGCCGGGATCGAGCCGCTCGAACACCGCGCGGGCGTCCGCCAGTCGCGGGTGCACGCGTTCGATCTCCGCGCGGTCGAACCCGTGCCGCTTACCCCAGTGCGGCCGCGCGCCGAACGGCGCGAGCGCCTCCTCGACGAGCGGGAGCACCGCCCCTACCCCCGCCGGGTCGTTGTGCCAGGTGAAGTGGATGGCGAGCACGTCCTGCCCGTACGCGGGGCTCAGCCAGAGCCCGTCGGCGGCGACCGTGCGCAACTCGCTCACGAAAAGCAGGGGACGGATCGCGTCCCCGAGCGCGAGCACGGCGCGCAGCGCGGCGGGCGCGTCCTCACGGGCGACGAAGTACTCGCTCTGGATCTCGTCGCCGAACGACGGCGTGCCGTCGAGCCGGAAGTGCGGCAGCCGCAGCATCCACGGACCGGGTGAGCCCCGCAGCTCCGTCACATCGGCGAGACCGCCGAGCGGCTCGGCGTCGATGTCGAGCACCCCGTCGAGGAGATTCGTCGCCACCGCGTCGTCGTCGGCGCCGACGCGTGTCTTGACCCACACCCACCCGACCGACGGCTGCTCCCAGCGGGTGAACACCGACACGCTGTACCCGGCGGCCGTGACCGCCGGGAGGTCGGCGAGCGCGGCGTCCCACGACACCCCGCTGTAGACGTCCTGACGCACGCGATACGACGGGCGGGTCTCGATGTCGAGCGACAGCACGACGCCGAAGGCGCCGAGGCCCACCGCGAGCGCCGCGAAACCGGGGTCGTCGCGGCGGACCGTTCGCACCTCACCGTGCGCGCCGACGAATCGGATGCCTCGCACCGCCGTGGTGAGCGTCCCGTTGGCGTCGCCCGAGCCGTGCGTGCCGGTCGCCGTGGCGCCGGCGACCGAGATGTGCGGCAGCGACCCCAGGTTGTGGAGGGCGAGGCCCCGCTCGTCGAGCCACGACGCCAGCACGCCGTACCGCGTGCCCGCGGCGACGCGGACCTCGCCGTCACCGAGCGCGAAGCCGCCTTCGAGGCCTGCCATGTCGAGCAGGGTGCCCGTCGTGTCGGGCAGGTCGGTGAAGGAGTGCCGGGTGCCCAGCGCGCGCACCCGATCCGTGCCCGTCCCGACGGCGCGCACGATATCGGCCTCGCTCCACATCGGCGTGATCGCCGGGGCGGTGTAGTCGTAGGTGCCGGCCCAGTTCCGGGTCATGGTGTGCTCCTCGTCGAAGCCTCCAGTCTGAGGCGACTCGCTGCAGGCGGCAACTCGATCGACTCCCCCGGAAGAAGGCAGGATGGAACCTCCCGCTCGAGAGGAGTGCGCATGACCGAGTACGCGGCCGCGTTCGACTGGGCCCGCCGTGCGGTCGAGGCGGACCGCTTGCCCACCGCCGTGCTGGGCATCGCGACCGCCGAGGGCGTCATCGCGCTCGACGCGTTCGGCGCGACGGCCGGGCGTCGGGCGAAGGTCGACGACCACTACCGGCTCTTCTCGATCACGAAGCCGATCGTCGGACTCGTCGCGGCGCGTGCGATCGAGCGGGGACTGCTCGTTCCCGGTACACCGCTCGCGGTCGCGGTACCCGAGTTCGGTCACCACCGCGACGACCTCGTGCGACTGCGGCACCTGGCCAGTCACACGTCCGGCATCTCAGAGCCGGCGATGGACGCCCCGGGCCTGCGCGACCTCCTCGTGAACAGCGGCCGGGACTTCGCCGCGGGAACGATGTCGCGCTACTCGACGATCGCCTTCGAAGGCATCGCCGCTCTCACCGAGCACGCCACCGGACGGACGTGGGACGCCGACCTCGCCGAATGGGCGCCCGCGCTCGGCGCCGGCGGGCTGACCCTCGACGAGGCATCCGATCCGCATGAGGTGACGGATGCCGCCGCCAACGGCGTCGACATCGAGGCCTTCGCCGCGCTGCGTCACCCCGGCGCCGGACTGATCGGGCGGGCGGGCGACCTGCTCGCGCTCGCGTCCGCGCTCCTGCGGATCGGGCGCGGTGAGGCGGGCGGCGTCTTGCATCCGCGCACGCTCGAGATGATGCTGCGCCCGCTGACGGGTGACATCCCACGGCTCGATCCGTACCCGGCGATGGTCGGACAGGACTGGGGCTTCACGTGGAACCTCCGCACGCGCGCGCCCAGCCTCATCGACCGCGACGCGTACGGTCATGCCGGCTGGGCGGGAACCCAGCTCTGGATCCACCCGGGCGCCGGCATCGCCTGGGTACTGCTGACCAACCGCGTCGACGCGCCGGTGAACCCCGACGAGCTCGACAACGCGGTGATCACCGCGCTCTGACGTGGCCGGTCGGATGCTGCGGCATCCGTCCCCTCTCCGGTCATCTCCGTCGATCCAACCTTCGCGGCGGTCCGACGCGACGGTTCGACGGAGACGAACCTCGTGCGCGCGTCAACCCCTGTCGCCGCCGGATGCGCCGCGCCTACGGTGAGGCCCATGGACGAGGAACGCAACGCAGAGGATGTGCCGATCGAGCAGGACGCCCCGGTCGGCGGTGACGAGACGACCGAGGAGCAGCTCGAGGCCGACAATCCCGCCGAGGAGGAAACGCTCAAGACCCTCGACCCCGACGCGCCGCCCGCCTGAGCTGCGGCGTGCGGGGGCCGACGGGTCACGCTTCGCGTGTGATGGTCACCTTCACGTGCAGGTGGCTCTTGAAGGGCCCGGCGTACACCCCGCGCAGCGGCGGCACGTCGCCGTAGTCGCGGCCGCGGCCGACGAGCACGTGGCGGTCGCCGATCTCGATGTTGTTCGTCGGGTCGAAGCCCTGCCACTCGCCCGCGAACCACTCGATCCACGCGTGCGATTCCCCCGTGACGGCGACACCCACCTCGGCCGACGGGCGCGGGTGGAGGTACCCCGATATGTAACGCGCGGGGATCCCGACCTCGCGCAGCGCGCCGAGCGTGATGTGCGCGATGTCCTGGCAGACGCCCTTGCGGGCGTCCCACGCCTCGTGCGCCGTGGAGTGCACACCCGTGATGCCGTGCATGTACTCGACGGCGTCGCCGATGCCCGTCGCGATCGCGTGGGCGGCGCGGCCGGGATGATCGTGGCCGGACGCGATCGAGCGGGCGAGCTCGGCCACCTCGGGATGCGGCCGGGTCCGGCCGGTCTGCACGAGCTGCTCCACCGTCTCGATCGAACGGCTCGACTCGCGGGCGAGGCCGTGCCACGTCACGTCGACGTGCTCGAGCGGCCGAGGCCGCACCTCGACGAGCGACTTGGCGGTGATGGTCAGCGCGGCATGGGGCGACAGCACGTCGAAGGCGGCCACGCGGGTGCCGAAGTAGTCGACGTACTGGTTGACCGACGTCGAAGGCTCGATGTCGAGCGACGAGTTGAGCACGAACTGGCTGTCGGTCGAGCCGGGCAGCATGCGCGCCTCGTTGTACGACGCCGAGACGTCGCCCTGGTAGCTGAACCCGGTCTGGTGCTCGATGCGCAGTCTCTTCATGAGATCTCTCCGATCCAGCTCGGCTCGGCCTGCGTCGGGAAGAACCTGCCGCGGATCGCCTCGGACGCCTCGCGCGTGACCTTCTGCACACGATCCATGTGCTGCGGCAGCTCACCGAGGATCTCGCCGATCGGCCGGTACTCGAGGTCGTTGCGGATCTGCCCGAGCGCGCGCAGCACCGTGTTCGAGTGGCCGACGCGGTCGGCGCGCGGGTCGATGGCGCTCATGCACTCCTCGGCGCGTTGGATCGAGTAGATGATCGACCGCGGGAAGAGCCGGTCGAGCAGCAGGAACTCGGCGGCGTTGCGCGCGCTCGGCATGCCGCGGTAGGTGCGCAGATATGCCTCGTAGGCTCCGCACGATCGCAGGATCGTGGTCCAGGAGGGGCCGGATGCCTCGGTCAGCGACCTCGTCGCGAGCAGGCGCGCCGTCATGTCGGTGCGCTCGATGCTGCGCCCCAGGGTGAAGAACTGCCACGCCTCATCGCGGCTCGTGGACGAGTCGACGATGCCGACGGCGAGCGCCGCGCGCTCGCGCACCCACTGGAAGAACTCGTGCACGCGATCGGCCTGCAGCCGGCGCGGCATTCGGGTGTTCGTGGTGTTGAGGGTCTCCCACAGCTCCGTCGACACGATCTCGCGGGCACGGCGGGCGTTCTCGCGTGACGCGGTGAGGGCGTACGCGATGCTCGACGGATTCATGCGGTCGACCGCGAGCCGCGCGAGCACGTCCTCACGGCGGACCTGCTCGACACCGTCCGGGGGGAACGAGCCCATGACGCTGAGGAGCGACCTGCACGCGGTGTCCTCGTCGATCCACGGGTCTTCGAGGAGGAGCTGCAGGTGGACGTCGAGGATGCGCGCCGTGCCGTCGCTGCGCTCGATGTAGCGCCCGATCCAGAACAGGCTCTCGGCGATGCGGCTCAGCACGACAGGCCCTCCCCACCGTCGCCGTGTCCCGATTTCTGTCGGCTGGGCCGCCCCTGAGCGACAGAAAGCGGGACATGGGAGATGGATGCTGCGCTCGACTGCTGCTGCTGCTGCTCCTGCTGCTCGGTGCGGGTGCGGGGGCGGTCCTGCGGCGAGTGCGTGGGTTCGGGCTGACCGTCGTAGATGATCGGGATCGCCGCGGTGATGGTGGCGGCTTGATCGGCGACGAGACCCGAGACGCCGTGACCCTGCCCGTACTCGACGTGCGAAGGTGCGGCTCCGCCGATGACCCACGTGTCCTTCGACCCGCCGCCCTGGCTGGAGTTCACGACGAGCTGACCCTCGGGGAGGGCGACGCGGGTCAGGCCGCCGGGGAGAACCCACACGTCCTCACCGTCGTTGACGGCGAACGGGCGGAGGTCGGCGTGACGGGGACGCATGCCGTCTTCGACGAGGGTCGGGATGGTCGACAGCATCACCACGGGCTGAGCGATCCAGCCGCGGGGGTCGGCCAGCAGACGCTGACGCAGCTTCTCGAGCTCGGCGGGCGAGGCATCCGGCCCCACGACCAGTCCCTTGCCGCCGGACCCGTCCACCGGCTTGACCACCAGCTCGTCGAGGCGGTCGAGCACCTCCTCGAGCGCGTTCGGGTCTTCGAGCCGCCAGGTGTCGACGTTCTTGAGGATCGGCTCTTCGGCGAGGTAGTACCGGATGAGGTCGGGCACGTAGGTGTAGAGCAGCTTGTCGTCGGCGACGCCGTTGCCGACCGCGTTGGCGATCGTGACGTTGCCGAGGCGGGCGGCGAGCATGAGGCCGGGAGCGCCCAGCATCGAGTCGGCGCGGAACTGCAGCGGATCGAGGAACTCGTCGTCGACGCGGCGGTAGATCACGTCGACGCGCTTCGGACCGCGGGTCGTGCGCATGAAGACCTTGCCGCCGACGCACAGGAGGTCGCGGCCCTCGACGAGCTCGACGCCCATGAGCCGGGCCAGGAGCGTGTGCTCGAAGTACGCCGAGTTGTAGACGCCCGGCGTGAGCACGACGACGTTGGGGTCGTCGATGCCCGCCGGCGCCGACGCGCGCAGCGCGGCGAGCAGCTTGTTCGGGTAGTCGCCGACGGGACGGACGCGCATCGAGACGAAGAGCTCGGGGAGCGTCTGCGCCATGACCCGGCGGTTCGAGATGACGTAGCTGACACCGGACGGCACGCGCACGTTGTCTTCGAGCACGCGCATCTCGCCGTGCTCGTCGCGGATCAGGTCGATGCCCGACACCTGGATGCGCACGCCGTTCGCCGAGTGGATGCCGGCGGCCTGACGATAGAAGTACTGCGACGACGCGATGAGCCCGGCCGGCAGCACCTCGTCGCGCACGCAGTGCTGGCGGCCGTACGCGTCGTCGAGGAACGCCTCGAGCGCCTTGACCCGCTGCTTGACGCCCGCTTCGACGCGGGACCACTCGTCGTACGTGATGACGCGGGGAACGGCGTCGAGGGGGAACGGGCGCTCCTCGCCTGCGAAGTCGAACGTGACGCCCTGGGCGAGGTAGGAGCTGGCGAGCGAATCGGTGCGACCGCGCAGCTCTTCCTGCGTCATCTGCGCGAGGGCCTGGTAGAGCTCGCGGTAGGCGTCGCGCGACTCGGCGAGCGCTCCGGGGTGGGCCGGGCTGCCGAACATCTCGTCGTACGCGGGGACCCCGGAGGCCGTCTTGCGCGGCGCCAGAGTGGAGCCGTAGCCGTCGAACAGATCTCCCATGCGAAGAGCCTAGTCGGCGAGGTGTTGCCGAAGTGTTTCGCGCAGGCCGCCCTGTGGGGTGCGGGCGGACGTACGCTGGCACGGTGACGAGGTCGCGCGGGGAACGCGGCATCCCGTCGCCCCTGACGTGGGCCGCGGGAGTGGCCGCCGTCGCGCTCGGCGCGGGACTGGGCGAGCTGCTGTCGGCGATCATCGCGCCGACCTCGGGCCCCTTCGTCGTGGTCGGGAACACGCTCATCGACCTCGCGCCCACGTGGGCGAAGGATGCCGCGATCGCACTGTTCGGCACCGCCGACAAGTTCGCCCTGCTCACCGGCATCGCCCTGGTCGTGCTGGTGCTCGCCGCCCTGGCAGGGTGGCTCGAGGCGCGCCGTCCGCCGTGGGGCCGCGCGATCGTGCTCGGCTTCGGGGCCGTGGGCGCCGTCGCCGGCATGCTGCGTCCCGACTCAGGCCCGCTCTCGTGGCTGCCGTCCGCGGTGGCGGGCGTGGTCGCGGCCGTCGCACTGTGGTGGCTGATCCGGCGCCTGCGCCCCACCGCTGCCCTGCCCGCGACGGCCCCCGACCCCGCATCGGCGGCGCCGGACCGGCGGAGCTTCCTTCTGTGGAGCGGCGCAGCCGCTGCCGCAGGACTCCTCGCCGCGGCCGCCGGCTCGGCGATGCGGGCGGGCAGCACCGCCCTCACCGCCATCAAGGCCGTCGGGCTCCCGAGCCCCGCGCAGCCCGCGCCGCCCGTGCCGGCGGGGGCCGAGCTCGATCTTCCCGGCCTCGCGCGACTCGTGACACCCAACGACAGCTTCTACCGCATCGACACCGCCCTCATCGTGCCGCAGATCGACCCCGCGACCTGGTCGCTCCGCGTGCACGGCCTCGTGGCGGAGGAGCTCACCCTGACCTGGGACGAGCTGCTCGACCTGCCGCTCGAAGAGCGCCACACGACTCTCGCGTGCGTGTCGAACGAGGTCGGCGGCGAGCTGATCGGCAACGCCCTGTGGCTCGGCTACCCGGTGCGCGAGCTGCTCGCACGTGCGCGCCCGACCGCCGGCGCCGACATGGTGCTGTCGCGCTCGATCGACGGGTTCACGGCATCCACTCCCCTCGAAGCGCTCACCGACGAACGCAACGCGATCCTCGCCGTCGGCATGAACGGCGAGCCGCTGCCACCCGAGCACGGGTTCCCGGTGCGCCTGGTGGTGCCCGGGCTGTACGGCTACGTTTCGGCGACGAAATGGCTGACCGAGCTCAAGGTGACGACGTTCGCCGACGACGAGGCGTACTGGACACCGCGCGGCTGGTCGGAGCGCGGGCCGATCAAGCTTCAGTCCCGCATCGACGTGCCGCGCAGGGGTCAAGGGCTGAAGGCCGGGGAGACGATCATCGCCGGGGTGGCCTGGCAGCAGGGCGTCGGCATCGAGGGCGTCGAGGTGCAGATCGACGACGGCCCGTGGTTGCAGGCCGCGCTGGCACCCGCCATCTCGGACGACACCTGGGTGCAGTGGAGCCTGCCGTGGACGGCCGAGGCGGGCGATCACCTGCTGCGGTGCCGCGCGACGAGCAGGACGGGCGAGCAGCAGACCTCGGAGCGTGCACACCCCGCGCCGAATGGCGCGTCGGGGTGGCACGAACGCTTCCTCACGGTGTTCGCCTGACGCCCGTGCGGCGGCAGGTCACCTGGAAAGGGCGATTGACCGGACGGCGTCGACCGGTAGCATGCCGGGAAACCCATTCTCCCGGAGGTCCGGTGTCGGAACCCCTCGACCGCTTCGTGACGCGCCTGCTCGAGCTGGCCACCGTCGACGAGGAGACCGGCGCGCGCCGCCTGCCGCCGGAGCGCGAGCTCGGCGACGCGCTGGGCATGAGCCGCGGCGCGTTGCGGGAGCAGCTGGCCGTGCTCGAGCGGCTGGGCTTCCTGCACCGCACGCAGGGCCGCGGCACGTACCTCGACACCCCGTCGTTCGGCTTCGTTCGCACGTACTTCACGATCGCTCGCGAGCTCGGCTACATCACCGGGGTGCATGTCTCCGAGGCCCGCGTGCTCATCGAAGAAGCCGTCGCCGAAGCGGTCGCTCGAAAGGCGAGCGCCGAGCAGATCGGCGCGCTTCGCGAGTCGCTCGATCGCATGAACGCCGCCGAGGAGTCCGACGACCTCCACGAGGCGCACGAGGCCGACGCCGACTTCCACCAGCAGCTGCTGCGCATCGTCGACAACCCCGTGCTGCAGTTCCTCATGGAGGGCCTTCGGCGCGCCCTCGCCGACGACATGCGCGCGCGGCGCGAGGCCGTCGCGCGCGAAGGATCCGCCATCGAGTTCGACCGCTCGCACGCCGACATCGTCGACGCGATCGCCGAGGGCGACGGCGAGGCCGCGCGCTTCGCGATGCGCCGGCACTTCGGGATCGCCGAGTCGGACGCCGCGGCGGTGAAGGCCGCGCGGGAGCGCGCGGCGTCCTGACCCGTCCGCGTCAGCCGGCGAGGACCACCCGCAGCTGCTCCACGGCCCAGTCGAGCTCGGTCGCGCGCACGACGAGCGGCGGCGCGATGCGGATCGTCTGGCCGTGCGTGTCCTTGACGAGCACGCCGCGGGCGATGAGTCTCTCCGCGATCTCGCGCCCGGTCCCGCTCGCGGGGTCGATGTCGACGCCCGCCCACAGCCCGGCGACGCGGACGCCGGTGACGCCGTGCCCGACGAGCGCGGCCAGTCGCGTCTCGAGGTGCTCGCCCAGCGCCTTCGCGCGCGTCTGGAACTCGCCGGTCTGCAGCATCTCGACCACGCGGAGGCCGACAGCGGCTGCCAACGGGTTGCCGCCGAAGGTCGAGCCGTGCTCGCCCGGGCGGATCACGCCCAGCACGTCACGGTCGGCCACGACGGCCGACAGCGGCAGGATGCCGCCGCCCAGCGCCTTCCCGAGCAGGTAGACGTCCGGCGTCACGCCCTCGCGATCACACGCGAAGGTCTCACCCACGCGGCCGAGGCCGGACTGGATCTCGTCGGCGATGAACAGCACGTTGTTCGCCGTGCAGATCTCGCGAACCGCGCGGAGATAGCCCTCCGGCGGCAGCACGACGCCCGCCTCGCCCTGGATCGGCTCGATGAGCACGGCGGCCGTCGACGGCGTGATCGCTGCGGCGATCGCGTCGGCGTCGCCGTACGGCACGTGCACGAACCCCGGCGTGAACGGTCCGAAGCCGTCGCGAGCCTGCGGGTCGTCGCTGAAGCCGACGATCGTCGTGGTGCGGCCGTGGAAGTTCCCGTGTGCGACGACGACGGTCGCGGCATCCGGCTCGATGCCCTTCACTCGGTAACCCCACGCCCGCGCGACCTTGATGCCCGTCTCGACGGCCTCTGCGCCCGTGTTCATCGGCAGCACGAGGTCTTTGCCGGACAGCGCGGCGAGCGCTTCGGCGAAGGGGCCGAGCCGGTCGTTGTGGTAGGCGCGGCTCGTGAGCGTGAGGCGGTTCAGCTGCTCCTGCGCGGCGGCGAGGATGGCCGGATGCCCGTGCCCGAAGTTGAGCGCCGAATAGGCGGACAGCAGGTCGAGGTAGCGCTTGCCCTCGACGTCGGTCACCCAGGCCCCTTCGCCGCGCGAGATCACGACGGGGAGGGGGTGGTAGTTGTGGGCGACGTGCTCTTCTTCGTCGGCGATGATGCGGGCCATCGCGGTGTCGACGTCCGGCGAGGTGGAGGTCATGACGGTTCTCCTGTCAGCGACGCAGCTCGAGCGTGCAGCACTTGATGCCACCGCCGCCGAGCAGCAGCTCGGACAGGTCGACGAGGACGGGGTTGTAGCCGCGCTCGCGCAGCTGGGCCTCGAAGCCCTTGGCACGGGGCGAGATGATGACGTTGAGGCCGTCGCTGGCCGAGTTCAGGCCGAACACGGCGCCGTCCTCGTCGGCGACGAGGATCGCGTCGGGGTAGCGCTCCTCGAGGACGCGGCGGCTCTCGTCGTCGAACGCACCGGGCAGGTAGGCGATGTTCGCCTTCTCCACGCCGCCGGGACCCTGCACCGGGTCGAGCACCGAGATGGCGGTGTCGAGGTGGTAGAAGCGGGGGTCGACGAGGTTGAGGCTCACGACCTCCTTGCCGAAGACCTCGCCCAGCTCGCGGTGGCTGTCGCCGGTCGAGCGGAAGCCGGTGCCGGCGAGGATCGTGTCGCCCACGAGCAGGAAGTCGCCTTCGCCCTCGTTGACCTCGACCGGCGCGGCGACCTCGAAGCCGTTCGCGGCGAACCACTCCATGAACGCCGGCCCCTCGGGCACGCGCTCCTGGAAGCGGAACTTCGCGCCGTACGCGACGCCGTCGATGACGAAGCCGCCGTTGGCCGTGTAGACCATGTCGGGCAGGCCCTCGATGGGGTCGATCAGCTGCACGTCGTGGCCGAGCGCGATGTAGGTGTCGTACAGCGTCTGCCACTGCGCGACCGCCTTGGCCGTGTCGGTCGGGTTCGCCGGCTCCATCCAGGGGTTGATGGTGTAGCTGACGGTGAAGTGCTCGGGACGGCACATCAGGTAGCTGCGGTGCTGCTGGATGCGCGTGACGGATGCCTCGGCGGCGGGGGCGGGCGCGGTGTTCTGCGTGGACATCTTGCTCCTAGCGAAGGGGCGGCGGACGCTGTCCTGTGGCCCGGCGGAGCTGCGGAAGCCGGCAACCGGGCACGCCGCATCCATTGTCTCATGCGACCTGGGAACCGGCTGGCAGCGCCGCCCCGGCCCCAGCCTCAGCGCCGCGGCGCCGACGTCGGGCCCGGGAGGCGTTGGTCAGGCGGGCGGGGCGAGGACCACCAGCTTGCCGGCCACGTGACCGCCGGCCAGGTGCGTGAGGGCGGCGCCCGCCTCGGCGAAGGGGTACGTCTTCTCGATCACGGGCTTCAGCGAGCCGTCGGCGGCGAGCGCCACCAGCTGCGCGAGCACGTCGGCCTTCGCGACGGCGGCCAGCGGACGCAGCGGACGCTTCGACCCGATCGAGCGCACCACGGCCGAGAGGATGCGCCCCATGGGGCCGAGCACGCGACCGCCCTCCCCCGACACGAGCACCACCGATCCGCCGTCGCGCACGAGACGCTGCAGCGCGGACAGCCGAGCCGTGCCGGCGATGTCGATCACGACGTCGAACTCGCCCGCGCCGAGCTCAGGCGAGCCGGGTTGCACCGACCGGTAGTCGAACGTTCGCGTCGCCCCGAGCCCCTCGACGAGCGCGCGGTTGCGCTCGCCGCACAGCGCCCACACCTCGGCACCCCGCAGCACGGCGAGCTGCACGGCGAACGTGCCGACGCCGCCGGAGGCCCCGATCACCAGAACACGATGAGCGGATGCCGCGCCCCCGCGTTCGAGCGCCTGCCACGCGGTTCCGCCGGCCACCGGCAGCGTGGCGGCGGTCGCCGCGTCGAGGCCCGCGGGCCGGCGCACCAGGCGCTTCACCGGCGCGACGGCATACCCTGCGAGACCCCCGCCGCCGGGCAGCTCGCCGATCACCTCGTCGCCGACCGAGAACTCCGTGACGCCCTCGCCCAGCGCGACGACGGTGGCCGCGGCATCCATCCCCCTCACCGCCTGCTTCGGGCGACGCAAGCCGAACGCGGTGCGCACCAGGAGGGGCTCGCCGCGCATCACGCGCACGTCGCCGTTGTTGAGCCCGGCGACGCGCAGGCGCAGGAGCACCTCGCCGCGTCGGGGCGCAGGCACGTCGGCGCTCTCGAGCCGCAGGACGTCGGGGCCGCCGTACTCGCGCTGGCGCCACGCGGGCATCGTGTCGGTGGACAGCGACGCGGCATGCGCGTCGTGAGATGCAGCGGTCATGTCATGCCTCCGGGTACTGGAACAGGTCGTCGAGGCCCACGCCGAACGCGCGGGCGAGCTGGAACGCGAGTTCGAGCGTGGGCGAGTAGCGCCCCTGCTCGATCGCGATGAGGGTCTGGCGCGTCACGCCCACCTGCCGCGCGAGGTCGGCCTGAGTGATGCCCGCCGCCTCGCGGACGGCGCGGATCGAGTTGGTCACCTTCGTGGGCTTGACCATCAGACGAGCCCCCGGCGGTAGGCGATGACGCTCGCGACGCCGCCGACGATCGACGACAACGCGAAGCCGTAGAACATCGTGTTGGCGATCCAGAACCAGTCGAGCCGGAACGCGCACTCGACGATCACGCCGAGTCCGGCGATCACCAGGAACGCCTGCCCGACGCGCGTGCTCATGTGGCTGATGTCGCGATCGCGCTGGTCGGACTTCCCGACGCCGTCGGGGTCGCCCAAGTTGGCGAGGATCCCCCACACGATGCTCACGACGATCGCGGCGACGATGCTCAGGCCGATCGTCCACAGCATGAGCGGCACCCAGTCGATCTCGTCGACCGGACCGCCTGCCGCCTGCTGCAGCACGATCACCGTGTAGACGGCCATGCCGATCACGCTGATGATCAGGCCCGCCCAGACGTTGCGCTCCTCGTAGACCATCTCACCCTCCGATGTCTAGAATCTTTGACATCGCGAGCGTACGCCGCCCGCGGCATCCGTGTCAAGAATTCTTTACACCGGGATGCGCGCGCCCCCTCGATCTGTGCGGAATCGACGTTCGGCGGGGCCGCGAAGGTCGGTTTCCCACAGATGCAGAGCCGGCGATCGAGAGCGGATGCCTCGCCGCTAGGCTCGCGCCATGGATCCCGTCACCTCGCTCGTCGTGACCGTCGTGATCGCGGCCGTCGGCTTCTACGTCCTCTTCGTCGTCGTCCGCGCCGCCGTCCTCAGCGCACTTCGGACCCACCACGCCGAGGTGCATCCCGCGCCGCCCGAGCCCGTCACCCACCTCGACGCGGACGGGCTCTAGGCGACCGGTCAGATCACGTCCTCCGACCACCGGTCGGGATTGCCGAAGCGGTGCGCCGTGATGGTGATCGACTGCTCGTGCAGGAAGGGCAGCAGCTCGAGGCGTCCGGCGGTCGTCACCTCGTTGTCGTACACGGCGAGGTCGGGGTCTCCGCCGATCGCGATCGACAGCGCCGCGTGCATCGCCGCGACCGATTCGCGCGGACCGATGAGTCGCACGCGTGGCGGACGGGCAGCGGATGCCTCGCCCGCCGCCTCGGCGACGACGTCCGGCGTCGCCGGGGCCATGCGCTCCAGCCACTGCTCGTCGGTCTCGACGTACACCGTGACGTCGACGTCGCTCAGCGCGCGCCGCACGGCGGCCGGGAGCCCGACCGGCGCGCTCAGCGTGAGCGCCGACCCGGCGCGGATGCCCGCGATCGCCACGCGCAGCACCGACTGCCATGACGCGTCGCCCGTCGCGCGCAGGGCGACTTCGGAGATCGGCCGGTAGCGGAAGAGGTTGCGCTCGACGCCGAGCGCCGAGACGTCCTTGACCTGACCGAACTCGCGGTCCCATGCGATGGCGTCCGACAGGGCGCCGCGACGGAGCCACTCGAACGACTCGTAGTCGAGCGACGGCTGGGCCGCCTCGATGACGGAGGTGATGCGCGAGTCGAGGCCGCGCAGGTGCAGCGTCGCGGACGAGGCTCCGCCCGAGGTGGGCCGCCACGATCCGAGCCCCACGAGGTAGTTGGGACCGCCGGCCTTGGTCCCCGCACCCACCGACGACCGCTTCCAGCCGCCGAAGGGCTGCCGCTGCACGATCGCGCCGGTGATGCCGCGGTTGACGTAGAGGTTCCCGGCCTCGACGCGGTCGAGCCACGTCGCCAGGTCGTCGGGGTTCTGCGTGTACAGGCCGGCGGTGAGGCCGTAGGCGACGGCGTTCTGCAGTTCGATGGCGTGCGCCAGCGAGCTCGCGTGCATGACGCCCAGCACGGGACCGAAGAACTCCTCGTGGTGGAAGCGCGAGCCCGGCTGCACGCCGGTGCGGATGCCCGGCGACCACATGCGACCCGTGAAGTCGGGGCCGGCGTCGACGGGCTTCGGCTCGACGAGCCACTTCTCGCCCTCGTCGAGGGTCGTGAGCGCCCACTCGAGCTTGCCCTGCGGCGGCTCGACGACCGGGCCGACCTCGGACAGCGGGTCGATCGGCGACCCGACGCGGAGCGACTGCGCCGCGTCGACCAGCTGGCGCGCGAACCGCTGGGAGTGGCCGACCGGTCCGACGAGGATCGCGAGCGACGCCGCTGAGCACTTCTGGCCGGCGTGGCCGAACGCGCTCTTGATGAGATCGGATGCCGCGAGGTCGAGGTCGGCAGACGGCATGACGATCATCGCGTTCTTGCCGCTGGTCTCGGCCAGCAGCGGCAGCTCGGGGCGCCACGAACGGAACAGCGCGGCGGTCTCGAACGATCCGGTGAGGATCACCCGGTCGACGGCCGGGTGCGAGATGAGCGCCTTGCCGAGTCCGCCCTCGTCGATGTCGACGAGGGCGAGCACGTCGCGTGGCACTCCGGCCTCCCACAGCGCCTCGGCGACGACCGCCGCGCAGCGGCGGGCCTGGGGCGCCGGCTTGAAGACGACGCCGGAGCCCGCTGCGAGCGCCGCGAGCACGCCGCCGGCGGGGATCGCGACCGGGAAGTTCCACGGCGGCGTCACCACCGTGAGCTTCGCGGGCTCGAAGACCGCGCCGCTCACCCGGTCGAGCTCGCGCGCCGTCGCCGCGTAGTAGTTGGCGAAGTCGACGGCCTCGCTGACCTCGACGTCGGCCTCGGCGAAGATCTTCCCGGTCTCGGACGCGGCGACCTCGATGAGCTCGCCGCGACGGGCCTCGAGCGCACGTCCGGCCGCGGCGAGCACGGCGCCGCGCTCGGCCGCCGGAAGGGACCCCCACCGTTCCGCGGCATCCGTCACTGTCTTCACGACGGTCTCGAGCGACTCGGCGTCGTCGATGCGCGCCGCCACGATCGTGTCGTCGCCGGCGCGCGAGGTGTGGATGCGCCGCAGGATGCCGCGCGCCCACGCGCGGTTGGCGGGCAGTGCGGGGTCGGTGTCGGGTGCGTTGCGGAAGCCGGGGGCGCCCAGGGCGCGCTCCGACGACTCGCGCGACGCGAAGACCGCGGTCTCGACGAAGGCCTCTCCGGCGAACAGCTGCTCCTCGGCGGACGGCGCGATCGGCGTGGTCTCGGCGGGCTCTGCGGCCGCGGAACGGGCGATGCCGATGACGGCCTGCGTGAGTCCGGTGTCGTCGGCGATCGGACCGGTGCCTCGCAGGCCGGCGCGCGTGACCGGGGCTTCGGTCGGTGCCGCGCCCCGATCCTGGGTGCGGTGAGGGCCGGTGGCCAGCCCCGCATCGCCGGCGCGCTCGAGCGACGCGAGGAAGCGGTCGCGCTCCCGGTCGAACATGGCGGGCACATCGGCCAGCTCGAACGCGGCGGAGAGGAAGTTGTCGCTCGACGCGTTCTCCTCGAGCCGGCGCACGAGGTAGCTGATGGCGACGTCGAATTCGTCGGGGCGCACCACCGGCACGTAGAGGAGCACGTGGCCGACCTCGCGGGCGACCGCGGCCACCTGGCCCTGCGCCATGCCGAGCAGCATCTCGAACTCGAGGTGCTCGCGCACCCCGGTCTCGCCGGCGCGCAGCCACGCGTACGCGATGTCGAACAGGTTGTGCCCGGCGACGCCGACGCGGACCGCGGCGGCGTTCTCGGGGCGCAGCGCGAAGTCGAGGCAGCGCACGTAGTTGGCGTCGGAGTCGACCTTGGTGCCATACGTCGCGAGCGACCAGTCGTGCATGATCGCGTCGACGCGCTCCATCGCGAGGTTCGCGCCCTTCACGAGGCGGACCTTGATGCGCGCGCCTCCCCGCGCGACGCGCTGCTGCGCCCACGCGGTCAGCTGCTGTAGCGCCGGCAGCGCGTCGGGAAGGTACGCCTGCAGGACGATGCCGGCCTCGAGGTCGCGCAGGCGGGGGTCTTCGAGGATGCGGGTGAAGACCGCGATCGTCAGGTCGAGGTCGCGGTACTCCTCCATGTCGAGGTTGATGAACGTGCCGTCGGTCGCCGCAGTCAGGTAGAGCGGCGTGAGGCGCTCGACGACCTTGGCGACGACCTCGTCGAAGGCCCACATCGAGATGTGGCTCGCAATGGCCGAGACCTTCACCGAGACGTAGTCGACGTCGTCGCGGCGGATGAGGTCGTGGATGCCCTCGAGCCGGCGCAGCGCCTCCTGCTCACCGAGCACGGCCTCGCCGAGCAGGTTCAGGTTGAGCCGGGCGCCAGACTCGCGGATGGCCGCGATCGCGGGACCGAGCTTGTCGGGGCGGGCGTCGACGACGAGGTGGCCGACCATCTCGCGCAGCACGCGCCGTGCGATCGGCACCACCGGCGAGGGCAGGACGGGAGCGACGGCGCCCCCCACGCGCACCGCCCCGCGCAGATACCAGGGCAGGAAGCCCGGCACCAGCGGCGCGACACGGCTGAGATTGGATGCCGCGGCGGTGAGGCTCTCGGGCCGCATCACGCCGTCGACGAAGCCGATCGTGAACGGAAGTCCGTTGGGGTCTTTCAGCACGCCGGCGAGTCGCTCGGCGGCGGGGTCCACGTCGACCTCGGCGCTCTCGGTGATCCACCGCTGCGCCAGCACCACGGCGCGCGAAGCGAGGTCGTCGCCGGCTGCCGTGAGGTCGGTGTCCCCCTGATAAGGGTCGGTCACCATGCCCTAAAGCCTAAAGCCGCCCGCCAGGCGCGACACTCACGTGAGGGCGTGGATGTCTCGCCGGGCAGACGGCGGGCTGGATCAGACGTTGTCGGGGCGTCGACGCGGCGGTGCCGTGTCCGTCGCGGCGTCGGTGCGCACCTCGCCGGTCGTGGCGCGCGGCCGGGTGATCGCGGGCTCGTCGTGTCCGCTCCGCTCGCCGGTCGTGCCGGCGGCACGACCCGTGACGCCGTCGGGCGCGGGCGGCACCTCGTTCGCCGCGACCCGCTCGTCTCGGTCGGGCACGCCGTCGCGGTCCGTGTCGCGCGCGCCGTCGCGGTCCGTGTCGCGCGCGCTGTGCGCGGCGGCCTCGTCTCGGTCGGGCACGCCGTCGCGGTCGGCGTCCCGCGCCCCGCGTTCGTCGCGACCGGCATCCGTCGTCACGTACGGGTCGACGTCGTCGGCCCTGCGCAGCGTCTCCTGCTGCTCCTCGCGCCGCTTGGCCGCCTCGGCGTCGTGCTCCGACACGCTGTCGGCGAGTCGTCGGGCATCGACGTCGGCTTGTGCGGCCTGCGCCTGCGCCTGCTGCGCGGCAGCGGCGGCGGACGCGGCATCCGCTCTCGTCTGAGCGGCGCGCGCCTCGCTCTCGCGCGCGGCCAGCTCGGTCTCGCGGGCCTCGGCCCGCAGCTTCTCGGCCTTCTCATGCTCGGCGCGGCGCCTCTTCTCGGTGCGCCCCTTCGCAGTGAGCGCGAGCGTGACGACCACGATGATCGCCAGGACGATGACGCCGACGATGATCCAGATCAGGACAGCGGTATCCATGGCTCGTTCCTCCTCCGTGCGCCGGCGGGGGGGGTGCCATGGCGCACACTAGGCACGAAACCCGATCGGATGCCGCCCGGCAAAGCCCTTGCGCGAGCCGCGGCGGTCCGGTACGCCGACCGCGGCACGCACCGATGATCCGCCCTGCGCACGCCGCAGTGCGTCCCTCGGATGGCGGCGACGTAGGATGGGTGCCCCTCGCCCCCCGCCACCCGATCGATCGAGGGAGACGCCCGAGGAGGCGCGTTGACCGAAATCTCCGTCCTGCCCATCGACGACGCCCGCGCGCGGAACGACGCCGAGGCCCTCCGACTGCAGGAGTGCGCGGCTGAGCCGATCCGGCTCATCGGGCGCATCCAGTCCCACGGAATCCTGCTCGCCGTCGACGAGTCCGACGGCCGGATCGTGGCCGCGAGCGACAACGCGAGCGGCTGGCTGGGGCGCAGCGCGGCCGACATCGGGAGCGACACGCTGGCGTGGGCCGTGACGCACGCGGCCGCGGTGGACCCCGTCCGCGCGGACGTGGGCGGCGGGATCCACGACATCATCGTGCACCGCGGCAGCTCCCCTCTCCTCGTGGAGCTCGAGCCCGTCGACCCGGAGCTCGAGTACGCCCGCTCAGGGGTGGTGAGCGCGATCCAGCGTCTCGCCTCGGTGACCGACCCCGATGCGCTCCGCGTGCAGGCGGCGGCCGAGATCAAGGCGGTCACCGGCTACGACCGGGTGCTCTGCTACGCCTTCCACGACGACGGCCACGGGCAGATCGTCGCCGACGAGCGCGAGCCCGGCATGGAGCCGTACCTCGGGCTGCACTTCCCTGCGTCGGACATCCCGGCCCAGGCTCGCGCGCTCTACATCGAGAAGCGCTCGCGCGTCATCGTCGACACCGACGACCCCGGTGTCGCGATGTCGACCGTGCTCGCCGATCAGGTCCCGCTCGATCTCGGGCCGTCGGAGCTGCGAGCGGCTTCGCCGCATCACCTCCAGTTCATGCGCAACATGGGCCAGGCCGCGACGCTCTCGCTCGCGATCGTGTCCGACGGGCGTCTCGTGGGCATGTTCACCTGCGCGCACCGCACGCCTCGGCGACTGCCCGTCCTGCTGCGGCGCGCGCTCGAGGTGCTCGCCAGCCAGGTCGCGATGCAGCTGACGGCGGCGCAGGAGATCCACGCCCTGCGGCGCCGGCTCGAGGCGCGGGAGCGCCGCGTGGCCATCGTGGCACCGCTCTACGGGCGTCGAGATGCCGCCGACGTGCTGCTGCGCGGCGAGCGGACCGTTCTCGACCTCGTTCCGGCCGACGGCGTGCTCCTGCGCGTCGGCGGTGCGGTGCATGCGCTCGGCACCGTGCCGCCGGCGGATGTGCTGCTCTCCGTCGTCGACGAGCTCCCGCCGGAGCGGCCCGACTGGGACGCCCTGCCGCTGGACCGGCCGGACCTCGCGGTGGAGATCCCCGGCGTCGCCGGGCTGCTCGACGTGCCGCTGGGTTCCGGCGGCGACCGCCTCGTCTTCGTGCGGTCGGAGGTGGCCCGCGAGATGCAGTGGCTGGGCGACCAGCGCGCCGACAACCGCGACGACGACCTCTCGCCGCGACGCTCCTTCTCGGCGTGGAGGGAGAGCGTCACGGGCCGGAGCCTGCCCTGGGACGACCATCGGCTCGACGCCGCCGAGCTGGGCGCCGAGATCCAGGCCGCCCTCGCGGCCCGCAGGCAGGCCGAACTCGCCGAACTGGCGCTGCGCGACGCCCTGACGGGCCTGCACAACCGGCGGTTCCTCGGCGACCGCCTCGACGCCCTGATGGCGGGGCCGACTCCTCGACTGGCAGTCATCTTCCTCGACCTCGACGACTTCAAGGTCATCAACGACACCCGCGGGCACGAGGTCGGCGACGCGGTGCTCGCGGCGATCGGGAAACGGCTCGCCGGCGTGGCGCGGTCGTCGGACATGGTCGTCCGCCTCGGTGGCGACGAGTTCGTGATCGTCTGCGTGGGCGCCGGACAGAGCGACGCCGAGTACGTTGCGCGCCGCGCGATCACCGCCGTGGGCGAGCCCATCGCCGTGGATGCCGCCGTGCTCACCGTCAGCGCGAGCGCGGGGGTGGTCGCAGCGGAGGACGGGATGTCGGCATCCGATCTGCTCGACGCCGCAGACGCGGCGATGTACCGCTCGAAGCGCGAAGGCGGCGGGCGCGTCTCAGCGTGAGGCAGCAGGGTCCGGCTCGGGAACCAGCTTGAGGCCGCCCGGCGAGTTCGCCGTGTCGACCAGCTCCTGAAGCCAGAGCCGGTTGATCTCGGGCATCGGCGCCTCGTACTCGAACCGCAGTGCCGAGACCGGCGAGATCCAGATGGCCTGACGGACCTGCGTCTTGTCGTCGGTGATCGCGAATGCCAGGCTCTCCTGCCGGCGCAGCTTCGCCATGATGACCAGTTCCACGTGGGCGAGCGTGCGGTCGTCGAGCGGGAAGCCGGTGGCCGGCGAGCCATAGTGAAGTGTGCCCACGGAAAGATCCTACGGGCGGTCGCGGACTCTGCGGGTACGCTGGGCCAATGGCTATCGTGAACCGGCTCACCGTCGACGGACGTGACTACTTCCTCCCCGAGCCCGTCAGCGAGCTCAAGAAGTCGATCCTCAACGCCATCAAGGACGGCGGCGGCTACGTGACGATCCCCCCGCTGCGCGGCGGCCCGGGCATCGACATCCTCTTCTCGCCGGGCATGCCCGTGACGTGGTCGCAGATCGAGGTGGCCGACGCGCCCGCCTCCGAGGACGCCGGCCCGTCGAACGTCCCGGACGAGTACCAGCTCTAGCTGTACCTGGCAGGGACGTTGG